>NZ_QVLZ01000001.1:0-365213 GCF_003435205.1 Bacteroides sp. AF32-8BH
CAGAACTGTAAAATATAAAAGAGGTTGTGCCAACGTTTTGACACAACCTCATACGGCCATTCTATTTATTATTTGAATACAAAGTTGCTCAATAGATAACTCAAGAAGTTACCATAAATGATTATCTTTTATCTGACTTGTAAACTCATTTATAGCATCATATCTCAGCTTCGAAACGGAAGAATTTACTTTCGCTATTTTCTTCGTCAAAAATCTTTCGATGAAATTCATTTTGTCAAACTGAAACTCGCCACCTAAAATGGCTTTGGGAATCGATAATCTCTGCAAGAACTCCGGGAAAGCCTTATTCATTTCTTCCGCTTCTTGCTCTTCGTTCATACAACAGATGAATAACCCTATTACTTTTTGCTCTAATAACAGTTGATTATTGTGACAGAATTGAGTAATTTTTCGGTTTGGAGAGCCCGCATAAATGGCTGTTCCGAGAATTATTCGATCGTAAGTTCGAATATCAGGTCTCGGACACTCTTTTAATGAGATGTAGTCAACTTTATTAGTCAACTTTTCTCCGATAAGGTGTGTTACTCGCTCGGTAGTTCCATGTTTTGAATAATATATGATAGCTGTTTTCATTTTCAACAGGCATAAGCGGTTTTAAATAGCCACTAATAAGTGACATGGTTATCCTTTGTAAAGGTAGAGACTTTATTCTGACTAGCAAACAGTTTTCGATATAATTAATCTATATCTTGTTTTTCTCATATTTGAAAAGTATGTTCCCCATCTCAAAACGAGATAGGGAGCATTTCTTAATATATAATTAATGTACAGGTGCCAAGATTGATTCCATAATACCTGTACATATTGAAATTCCTACTTAATATCCCGGATTTTGATACTCGCTGCCATTGGTGATTGTTGCAGTAAATGTAGTTGAAATGGGACGTAATGCATAATTCGGGTGAAAGAATTGTGCTAAGTCCGGATGAGTATTCTCCAGATACTCCGAGTTCTTAAACATTCCTGTCCGTTTCAAGTCGTAGAAGCGGCAATATTCTCCGCAAAGTTCACGGCCTCTTTCATCTAAGATATCACGCACCGTAATACTCCCTGTAAGCGGATTTGCTCCGGCACGTTCACGAACCTTGTTGATATAACCGGCTGCATTCGCACCACCATTCAGGTAAATATCAGCTTCTGCCGCAATCAAATAAACTTCTGCCATGCGCATGATAAACGTTGCATTCAGATTACCGTTTCTCTGTTTGGAAGCATTGGCTACATAATAATTGCTGCTGTTATGCTTATTCAGTGATGGATAATAGTAGCGGAATTGGTTCTCATTTGTGCCGTCATTTTTGTAATTGCCAGTGACGTTTGTATAAGCATAATTCATGTTCACATTATTATTGTCATCACTATATACATGATGATAATCAATTAGCAAATAATCAGAAATGTGTTCTTTTTGTTTCTCTGTCGCATAATCGATGTCCTGCGGCATGATGAATTTAATGGCTAAATCACCTTTATTCAGAGCTTTGCCAATGACGGTTTCTTCCTTGTCATACATGTGGACGGCACTTTCATCCCACGTGTAATTCTTGTTCGCGTTCCACTCTGTAGTGAACGATTCATGAAATCTGGGGTCCAATGTTCCGTCTTTCTGTACATATAAACTCAATAAATGCTGTGTGGGCATAAAGATACCGGTAATTGAGCCTTCCCAAGTAAGGCGTGTTTCCTGATTGTCTTCACGTGCACCGAATTTATTGATATTGCATAAGAAGTATTCGTCGTTGCGGTTCAACTTGTAGTTTCCGTTGCTTGATCCGTGACCGTCTGCTCCTGCATACCAGCGATGTTTCCAGAGAGCTTCCTTGTTTTCCCAGTTATTGCTCTCTTTAAACACTTCGCTATACGATGGATACATATACGTATTGTATTTTCCACCGCCAGTTTCGCAATCGGTAATCAATTTCTTGGCTGTATCCAGAGCTTCCTGCAAATATTCGGTGCTTCCATATTCGTACGTCTGCAAGCAGGCTTTAGCCAGAAAACCGAGAGCGGCTTTCTTCGTCGGGGTGGTAGTAGTTGCATGCGTACCTGTTGGCAACCATTCGGATGCGAATCTTAAATCGGGCAGGATTACTTCCTGGTAGATAGTCATCGGATCGGTACGGGTGGGTGAGTAAGTCAGTGTTTCCGCTGTTATCGGTTCTGTGAGCATCGTCACTGCTCCGAATTGTTCCACAGCATTGAAATAATAGACAGCTCTAAGAAAACGGGCTTCCGCAATCTTGGCATTCCGCTCCTCTTCCGTGGTGTAAGGAGGTTTGTCTCCTAATGCGATAGCTTCGTTACAGGCTCCCACACCGTCGTATGTCCCGTTCCACCAATTATTGGTGTAAGTCGTATTGGGTGATGTTCCTGCGAAAAACCAGAACCACTGTGTGTAACTTGTTGATTCGTTGGCTTTATACGTCCAAAGATCGGTGTCGCCTTCAGTCAGTGACATCCAGTCCGCAGAACCGTAGTAAAACCTTTCCATAGCAAAATAACACTGGTTAATCAGGGTTTCATATCCATCGATGGAAGTAGCCAAAGCCTCTTTGGTAAATGCGCCCGGGTTGTATTCCTCCAAGGTGCAGGAATGTAGAGATAAGGCCGAGAACAGCACACTGCAAAATATGAATTTTATATATATCCTTTTCATGATTATAATCTTTTGTTAGAATGTCAAATTAACGCCAAAAACAAATTGCCGGTAGGTAGGAAATGCATCCGAACCGTTGGTTTCGGGATCAGTATCTTTCAACTGCTTATCTTTTACAAAGATGAACGGATTGTAGGCTGTGGCATAAATACGGCATTTCTCCATTAAAACTTTGCGGGAAATATTGACGGGTAGTGTATATCCCAGCGTGATATTTTTAATCTTAATGAAGGAGCCGTCGCGCACTCTTAATGAAGGATATACGGTTTTTTGTTCGTCTCCCGTTCCGGGACGGGGGAAATAGGCTCCTTGATTATCCTCTGTCCAGTAGTCTACGCCTGCCAGTTGATTCTTGGTTACGCTCTGTTCGGCGGTATAATAACCGAGCAGGTCACTGTTGATTGTCTGTCCGTAACGCGCCATGGCAAAGACGGATAAATCAAAATTCTTGTAGGTGAAGGAATTGCTGAATCCGATGATCCAGTCCGGATTGGAATGTCCTAGAATTTGCCGGTCTTCCGTACTGTATTTATGCATACCTCCATCACCTTTCTGGTCTAAGGTTTCTATCTTGATGAAGCCGGGTTTTACGCCGTAGGCATCCAATGTTTCCTGTGGAGTATCGGTTCCCCAGATTCCGGTATATTTATATCCGTAAATAGCTTTAATCGGTTCACCGACAAACAGGTTTTCGGCGATCAGATCACCGTCAGGCAGATCGTCTATTTGTTCCTTGTTCCAGGTGACGGATAAAGTGGTGTTCCAGGTGAAATCTTTATGCCGTATGTTGTGCGAAGTGATCGTTGCTTCCACACCTTGGTTACTGGTCTGGGCGATGTTCTGCCAGATGGCCAGAGGCGATCCCCATCCGGTCAGACCGCTGGTGATGGGCAATGTACGTTTGAATAATAATCCTTTGGTGGTTGTCTTGAACCATTCTACTGATCCGTCAATGCGACCGTTCAGGATGCCGAAATCCAACCCCACATTCCAGTTGTATGACTTCTCCCAGCCGAGATCGGAACTACCGTAAGTACCGGAGTATTGCGTGAAAGGAACAATCTTCCCATTAATGGAAATTCCCGAAGCGGTATATACGTATGCTTGTGTTGTGGTGCTGTATGCGGTGGTTCCTCCCGAGTTACCCGTGATGCCGTAGCTCACTCTCAACTTCAGGTTGTCTAGCCAACTACGTGTCTTTTCCATAAATGCCTCGTCTGATATTCTCCACGCCAGTGCGCCTGCGGGGAAAGCATCCCATTTATGTCCGGTGGAGAATTGTGAAACACCGTCCCACCGCGTAGAGAAATTAAATAGGTATTTGCCTTTGTATGAATAGTTCAGACGGAAGGCAAAAGACATTTTCTGCGTCTGTGCGAAGTCGGATTCTACATGTTGGGAAGTGCCCGATGTCAGTCGCCAGAAAGACCATTGATCTACCATCTGACCGCTGGCGGCAGCCATGCTACTTTCCGACTGGTTCTTATTCCAGGAAGTAATCAGTGAACCTCCCAGATTATGGTCTTTGGCGATGGTTGTGTTGTATGCGAGAATATTTTCCCAAGTGTAATTCCAGGCATTGTTGTTGGTGATGGAAGCATGCGGTGAACCTGCATAAGACGGACGGTTGGCATTGCACTTCTCTCCCCAGTATTGCCCGCGGCGTGAGTGGTTCAACGTACCATTGACACGACTGGTAAAAGTCAGGTCTTTGACGGGAGTTAGTTCGACATAGCCGCTCATATTCAGGTAGGTAGAACGTGTGTTGTCTACATACTGGTTCTCTATAAAATCACTCATCGGGGAATATTGTCCTGTGATGTATTCGTGATTGATCTCCCCTTTTTCGGTATAAGCATCACCCAGCGGGATGGCGGAGAGAGATTTGGTGAATGTGTTTTTCACGCCGGAGTTCAAGTCCCGGTAGACTAAATTGGAGGTAAAGCCCACCTTTGCCCATGAAAATATCTGCTGATCCAGATTGAGGCGTAACGAATATCTGTTCAGATTCTCGTTATTAAGTAAACCTTCCTCCCGGTTGTAGGAAGTCGAAGCAAATAATTTTGTCTTTTCAGTGCCACTGCTGACCGAAAGACTGTATTTCTGTGTGGTAGCCGTGTTGCCCGACACTTCATCTATCCAGTCTATCCATTTGCCGTCGTTGTATGCATCTATAAAATCCTGTTTCCCCAGTAGAGCGGACATATCGGTAGGATAGTCACCGTTTTTATATTTATAGGCTTCTTGCTGGTAGGTGACCCATTCATCCCGCGTCATCCCATGTCTGTAGTTGGGTGAACCGCTGAATCCGTAATAAGCATCGAAGTTTACGGTCGCTTTTCCCTCTTTTCCTCTTTTGGTGGTGATGATGACAACGCCGTTTGCTCCTGCGGAACCATAAATGGCGGTGGAAGAAGCATCTTTCAACACATCTACACTCTCGATGTCCGACGGGCTGACTTGGCTATAACTGCCGGGGATTCCATCGATAATAAACAATGGTTCATTGCTACCATAAATAGATCGTGAACCACGTAACAGGATAGTGACATCACCTCCTACCTGTCCCGAAGTTTTGGTGATATCCATTCCGGGTATCTTGCCTTGAAGGGCTTCCATCACATTATTGGTAGGAGCGGCCAGTACTTCTGCACTTTTGACGGAGGTTACCGCCCCCGTCAAATCCCGTTTTTTGACCGATCCGTATCCTACCACCACTACTTCATCAATCAGTCTGGCATTTTCCGTCAGTATGATTTCCAGCTTGTTCTTGTTGCGTGTATTGACTTCCTGCTCCGTGTATCCCATATAAGATACCTTTAATACTGCATTGGGCGCTACGCGCAGTGTGAACAGTCCGTCTACATTCGTAATCGTCCCGTTGCTGGTACCTTTTTCAACGATATTCGCTCCGATAATCGTCTCTCCTTGAGAGTTTTTCACTATACCCGAGATCGTTCTGCTCTGTTGGCAATAAGCTCGTGTTGATCCAAGTATCGATAATGAACCTATTAATAGGAATAATAGGTAAAAATTCATTCTATAAGCAGTCTTTAGGGGATTATTCTCCCCTATGTTTGTTTTATCAGAAAATGATTTCATGCTTTTTGTTTAATTGTATGTTTACTAATTTGTTTTTGGATAGCTAAATTTCAGGATGATTTAAAGCTATGTTTCGACTGTAATGACTTTACTTACCCCATAGGCTATTAGATTTTATTGGTTAAATGATGATTGTTCAGAATGTCAATGCCAATTGAACATTATTCTGTTACTGTTTTGAATGTGGCGCCACGATTCATGTCAGTAAAAAAACTGACAGGGCAAAATTATGCATATAGAACTGGGGATTGAAAAAAATAAAGTTGACTTTTATCAGGACAGAGTTGTTTCTTACTACCTGTTGTATATTTGATTTTATAAGGTAATATTGTTGTTGATTAAATCTTTACCCGTCTAAAACTTTACAGTAGTAAAGTTTTAGAAGTAGATAAAAATGATAAAGACCGGGATAAAATAGATCTAATTAGGTTATATTCAAAAGAGAAACAGATAGAAAGCTGTCTTTTTCAAAGGGTGATATGTAGTTGCGAATTTTATTTTCATTATCTTTGTCTCAATGTATTTACTAAAGCAACAATGATATGGATATTAAAGTAAAAGACAAGGTGAATCAAAGGCATGTCGGTCGCAATCTGCAAAGAATCCGTGTGTATCTGGGTATGAAACAGGAAGCGTTGGCTTCTGATCTGGGTGTTAGTCAACAGGAGATTTCGAAAATAGAGAAACAAGATGAGATAGAAGACGGACTGTTGACAAAAATAGCTGAAGTCTTGGGAATATCTACTGATGTCATCAAGGATTTTGATGTTGAAAAAGCCATTTGTAATATTAATAACTATAAAGATGCCACGATTTCTCCGGGAGCAACAGCAACTGTTTATGCAGCTCATACGCAACAGATTAATCCTCTTGAAAAGGTGGTTGAACTGTATGAGCGCTTGTTGAAAAGTGAACAGGAGAAAATAGAGATTCTAAGAGAGTGCATAAAGCAGGGCAAATAATCAACAGACTGGAATATGGAAACGGAAAAGTACACAAATACGATTCATCTGGGAAGAAAAATTGAACGGGTGCGTCGGCTTCGGGGAATGACTCAAGCGGAACTCGGTGATCTGTTAGGTATAACGAAACAGGCTGTTTCAAAAATAGAACAAACAGAGAAGTTTGACGATGAACGATTAGGCGAGATTGCTTCAGCATTAGGCGTTACTGTAGATGGCCTGAAGAATTTTAATGAAGAGACAATCTTGTATAATACGAATAACTTCTACGAGAATTGCGGTGTTAAAAGTGCTGTCAGTAATACAGGTAATAATCAGACCTTTAATAGTTTTCCTGTTGAACAGGTAATTGAGATTTTCGAAAAGCTGTTGGATAAACAAAAGGAGCAATTTGAAACTTTAAAAAAAGAGAAGAAATAAATATCTCCAAGATATTGAATTTTATCAGTCGTAATTATACTCCTGATGCAATGATAGCTGAATTGATTTCTTCAAAAAATAAGGAAATAGATTGGTTGAAAGAAGAAATTAAGTTTTTAAGAGGGGAAAATGAAAAATTGCTGCTGATTGTGGGTGAAAAGATATGAGATGATGTTATCATAATTATGTGATACACTTCTGTCTGTTGTTTATATGGGTAGTTATCACCTTTATGTTGTAAGCATAACTAAGATCTGATTGAGACTTTATAAATAATATTTTTTACTGTAAATGTTGAGGTATCCAAACTCTTTTTAATTCAAGGAGTTTGGATGCTATTTTTAAGTTTACTGCATTATGGTGTAGTATTCATAATACAAAAGCAAATATTTCGGGTGACAAGATGATATCTTTTATCTTTTTCTTTGAAAAAAAATATCACAAACTTTTATTTGAAGACTAATTTAGTTATTCTGCGTTCTTATTACTTTTTGTATCATTAGTATGATCCATACAGATATAACAAAGGGAGCGGTTAAGGTAGTGATACCCAAACTCATTCCTAGAATCTGTAATACGGTGGACAGTAAGACAGAGCATCCTGCCCATACGCCACTTTTCCAGCCCGTTCCTCCTAAAGCTATTGCACATAATACCCCATTATAGCCCATTAATCCGGCATTTAAGTCTGTAGCATCCACTTCAAGTAAAATGGCTAGGGGAATAGGAAGAAGTGCTCCCAAGATAGTATAGAGACTTGCCTTTCGAGAATTAATCAAAATGCCTATAAGGAAACATAATCCGGATAGAATTGTATTTCCCTGAAACATGACTTGCCCTATACCTAAGCAGAAGGCTTGGAAATAATTAATATTCTGTGTGGTATCAATAACCGTATAGGAAACTGATAGTAAATCTGGTATAAGCCAGCTGCAAACTCCCAACATTCCCCATACAGCAAGAATGAAAGGAGCAGTAAAGCCAGGAATTAAACGTTGCTGATTAAAAAAATAGGCAATCCATGTGGAAAGGGCCGAAGCGATAATCAACATGATTAAACTTCCTACCGATAATTGTAGAAATACGCCAACTGCTATACCTACTAAAGTTCCATTAAATCCGTATAATCCATTTTTAATATCATCATACTTATATCCCGAAAAATGGGCTGTCAGTGTACTTATTATATTACCGCAGACTGCTAGTATTCCCATTTGCCATGAGTTTAGAAATATTCCAATTAGCATGAATAATCCGGATAACGCATTATTCTGAAACATCACTTGTCCTATTCCACGTCCCAGAATAAGTAATAAATTGTGTATAAAGACCATTTGTATAAAAGATTGACTGATAAAATGATGACAAAAGTACAACCTTCTATTGAAAATAGCAATATTAAGAGATGGAGAATTAGAAAAGTGTAAAGAGATGTGGAATTATCATGTACGGTCAATTCACTAATTATTGTGCTAAGCATAATATTCATGACTATGTTAATGATTTACTTATAGGGGATGAATCTCGTTTTGATTGGACAGGAATAGATTTAATAGTTCCTTATTGGCCTTACTGTTAATTGAAAGTTCTCTGTTTTTTTGGAAAACATCCAAAGAACTGGAACATTCACCGCAGATATCTACTCCGATAATTTCTTCTTTTTTTAGAATGATGGAGAGGAGTTTCTCCAATTCGGTCAGTGATAGGGAACCCTGATCCCAATTGGTTACTGCTGATTTTATGTCCAATACATCTTTGTCCACTGATATATAGACAGGCTCATTCAGATGTTCATGAGAGAATCTGTTCCATCCTTCTTCGTGAGAAAGTTCTGTTTCGCTATAAAACTTTAATTTTTCTCCATAATTGGGATGCAGTGCTTTGATCAACTTTTCAGCAGCACCGACGATACATACTTTTTGAAGATAAGGATTTGTATCCAATACTTTTTTCACCCAACATCCGCATGACATTAGATTGTCAAATAAGGAAGGTTGCATATCTGGATGATGATCAAAGACAACTAGTGAGAATGGGGTCTTTATTTTATCCGTCCAAAATTTACTGATATAATGATAGTTACCGGAATCAATGAAATGTATTCCTTCAGGTAAGTAGGGGGCCATTCTTTGTCTAATGACTTTGGCTGCTTCTGCATCACAGTAGCAGTTGGTTCCGTTTAGGTCGGTACAATCTATCCACTGGAAATGGATGTCGTTTATAAATCTTTCCTGCTCATAGACATGAGTGAAATTCATAAGAATAATGTTCGGTTTCATTGTTCTTTATCTTTTATTGAATAACCTTTGAAACTTGTCATGTATAAAAGCGGAGTGTGTCAAAACGCAGATTAACGCAAATTATCGCAGATTATTTCAATTATATTTATATATTAATCAACGATTTATGAAATTATTTCTGCGATAATTTGCGTTTTATTATTCATTATGACACACCTCCCTTTTTTTTAAAACCATCGGACGTAACAAAAATCTTGTCTATGTGGTAATAGATTATTTTTGGGATACATGCGGAAAGCCTGTTTGAAACTTCCGGCATTAAAAATTTGAGATGTCCCCTTGAAGGTATATAGATTCCCGTCTTTGGAAACTAGTGGAAGAGGTATGACTTCATAGATATGATCTTGACCACTTTCATGCTGAATAATGACCAATTCAATTCCAATTGCATCATCCAGACCTTTCTCATCGACAACAACTGTTACTTCATATTCCTTTCCGGCTTCGATTGTCGCATCCAACCCGTTTCCGGCTTTTATGGATTTGATTTCAATGGAATCCCACCTGTTTCGGACAGCGGTTTTCCAGTCAGATATCATTTTGGCTTTTGCATTATTGTCAGCAGAGAGAATGTGGAAATGCTCCGACAGTTTGATATAGAATTTCTCATAGTAATCGTCCAGTTGCCTTTTCATGGTAAAACGGGGAGCTATTTGTGCGATTGAATTCTTGATGTACTTAATCCAGTTTTCCGAATACTCCTTATCTCCATGTTCATAATATGCAGGAAGAATGTCATGCTCCAATAGATAGTAAATTGCTTCGGCGTCCAGCTGGTTCTGATATTGTTCATTCTGGTAGATACTTTTGTCGGTCAGCGCCCATCCTGCATCCTTACAATAGCCTTCATACCACCAACCATCCAACACTGAGAAATTAAGTACACCGTTCATCAGTGCCTTTTCCCCTGATGTGCCTGAGGCTTCGGCCAGACGTGTGGGAGTGTTCAGCCAGATATCCACCCCTGCGATAAGATGTCTTGCCAGATCCATATCATAGTTTTCAAGAAATATGATTTTACCTAGGAATTCAGGACGCCGGGATATTTCCACAATCTGCCTGATTAGTCCCTGGCCGGCACCGTCACTGGGATGAGCCTTCCCTGTAAAGATGAATTGTACCGGATATTTCGGATTGTTCACTATTTTAGCCAGGCGGTCGATATCGGTAAACAAAAGATGCGCCCTTTTATATGTAGCAAAACGTCGTCCGAAACCAATCAGAAGGGCATTCGGGTTAAACTTCTCAAAAATGGAAATGGTTAATGACGGATCGATCTGGCTTCTAAGCCAGTCTTTGCTGCATTTTCTTTTGATATAATCTATCAGTTTGGTTTTTAGTTTCAGGCGGGTATTCCATATTTCTTCGTCCGGAATGTCGTAGACAGCTTCCCAGATTTTTTGATTGGACTGGTCATGAATAAAGCTCTCATCAAAATTGTCTTTGAAAAGCTTTTCCCATTCGGTGGCGCACCAAGTAGGGAAATGTACGCCATTAGTCACATAGCCCACATGATTCTCTTCCGGGAAGTAGCCTTTCCAGATAGGAGCGAACATTTCCTGTGACACAGTTTTATGCAACAGGCTGACTCCGTTTACTTCCTGGCTGGTTTTACAGGCGAATACAGACATACAGAAACGTTCTCCTTTGTCTCCCGGATTATGGCGTCCGAGATCCATCAGGTTATTCCAGGTTATGCCCAGTTTGTCGGGATACCCTTTCATGTATTTGTTGAAAAGTCCCTCGTCAAAATAATCATGGCCGGCGGGTACAGGTGTATGTACGGTATAAAGAGAAGAAGCGCGTACTAATTCCATCGCTTGGCCGAAATCCAGACCACCGGCTATATAATCACATAACCGCTGAATGTTGATTAATGCGGCATGGCCTTCATTGCAGTGATATACGTCTTTTTCTATACCCAAAGCTTTCAGTGTCATCATGCCGCCTATACCGAGTAAAATCTCCTGTTTCAGCCGGTTCTCCCAGTCACCGCCATACAGATGGTGGGTAATTGGACGGTCAAACTCGCTATTGAGTTCATTGTCCGTGTCCAGTAGATAAAGGGGGATTCTTCCTACATTGACTCTCCAGACATTGGCATGTACAATAAAGCTGTCGGCGTAGGGAATGTGGATTACCAGCTGTTTTCCATCTGGTTGCATCACTTTTTCGATTGGGAGCTGTCCGAAATTCTGTGCTTCATAATTGGCAATCTGCTGCCCGTCCATGGAAAGAGACTGGTCAAAGTAGCCATAACGGTACAACAGTCCTACGGCACAAAGGTCAACGTTGCTGTCTGATGCCTCTTTCAGGTAATCGCCCGCAAGTATTCCAAGACCACCGGAATATATTTTGAGGACCTTGTCTAAGCCGTATTCCATACTGAAATAGGCTACTGACGGACGTTTATGATCTGGAACTACATTAATGTATTCCTTGAAAGCAGTATAGACGGTATTCATCTTGCGGATAAAAAACTCATCATGTGCCAGTGTTACCAGCTTCTCATAATTCATCCGCTCCAGGAACAATATCGGATTTTGCTCCGTTTCTTCCCAAAGCTCCGGATCTAGGTCGCAATACATACTTTTGGCGTCATCATTCCATGTCCACCATAGATTACGTGCTATTTCCGCAAGTTTTCCCAATTCCATGGGAAGATGTGAACCGACTGTAATTTCCCTCCATTGAGGAGTGTTTACATTATAACTTGGATATTCCATAACATTGTACATTAAATAGTTTATATTTCCTTGTTTATTTTATAATAGGGCATTATCCATACCGGATAAAACTTTGTAGTTTCCCGATGATGATACAGTCCGGTATGTCTGCCTCCCGGAGTGTCTTTCCAAGCAGTGGTGAATTAATAACTTTATATGGACAGCTCGTTAAGTACCCGAATCAGGCTTTTGTCAATAGGCTTGTCATTTTTGATTGCTTGTGCAAAAGGAACATAGACAATTTCATTGTTCCGTATGCCTATCATCACATTCTGTTGGTCTTCCATCAGAGCCTGGATGGCTGCTTCTCCTAATCGGCTTGCCAGTATACGGTCGTTGGCACTTGGAGCCCCACCGCGTTGCAGATGTCCCAGAATGGAAACTCTTACATCATATTCAGGATATTCCTTTTTTACCCGGTCGGCATAGTACATGGCACCTCCATTTTTATTTTGGGGACTTTCGGTCACAATGACGATACTGCTGTTTTTTGTTTTTCTGAATCCACGTCCGATAAATGTCTCCAGCTGGTCCACATCCGTTTTGTCCTCCGGAATAATGGCAGCTTCAGCCCCTGAAGCAATCGCACTGTTCTGGGCCAGGAAGCCCGCATCACGTCCCATCACCTCGACAAAGAAAATGCGGTCGTGTGAGGTTGCGGTGTCTCTTATTTTATCTACACATTCAACAATTGTATTTAATGCCGTGTCGTATCCTATGGTGAAATCAGTACCATATAAATCATTGTCAATCGTACCGGGTAGTCCTATACATGTCACGTTATACTCTTCGGCAAAGATACGGGCTCCCGTCAGAGAACCGTCTCCACCGATAATAATCAGTGCACTGATATTTTCTTTTTGTATAACTTCATAGGCTTTCTTACGTCCTTCCGGAGTGGTAAAAGCTTCGGAACGCGCTGTTTTCAGTATAGTACCTCCCCTTTGAATAATACTGCTCACGTCTTCTGTTGTGAGTTCCTTTACTTCACCGGCAATCAGTCCTTCGTATCCCCTATAAATTCCCTTTATTTTAAAGCCGTTGAAGATGGCGGTACGGGTTACGGCGCGGATCGCTGCATTCATTCCTGACGCATCCCCTCCGGAAGTCAGGATTCCAATATACTTGTTATTCATAATTCATTTTTATACAATTATTAGACAAAATCAGAAAGTAACTGCTTTAATTTTTTCCTACTATGAAAGATACGGCTTTTTATTGTACCTAGCGACACTCCTGTTTCTTGAGCTATTTCCCGATATTTGAATCCGGATATATACAACATAAAAGCGTTGTAATGTTCTTTAGGTAGTGTTTTAAGGGCTGCCCTTATCTCCTTGGCATCTTGACTATTGTCTATGAAAGCAAAAGAGTCATCTCTTAGCAGGAAATGATAGTCGGGTTCGGATAATATATATAAGTCTCCCTGGCTTTTTTTATCCGGTAGTTATTTATAAAAGCGTTACGCATAATGATATACATCCAGCCTTTAAAATTTGTTCCAGGATCAAATTTATCCTTATTATCCAGAGCTTTCAACATTGTTTCCTGCAATAAATCCTCAGCATCGTGTTTGTCAGCTGTCAATTTATATGCAAAACCTAGCAGATCACTTTGCAGAGCTATTAATGCTTCATCAAAATTGAATGTTTTCATTATAGTGATTTGAGGTTCAAAGGTTTATATCAAGGCATCCCCCTAAATATAAGGAACGCCTTGGGTAAAGTTTAGCTAAGATATCTTATTTGATATCAATAGTTCTGGTTATCTTCTGAACTTCTTTGTCCACTGTTTTGGGAATATCTATAGACAGAATCCCATGTTCTACCTTGGCTGTAATCTTATCTTTTTCAACATTGTCCGGCAGTATGATACTTTGTTGGAATTTGGAATAAGAGAATTCACGGCGTAGGTATTTTTTGTCTTTTTTCTCCTCATTCTTCTCTTCCTTCTTTTCCATGCAGATTACTAGATTGTTGTTTTCATCCACATTAACGGTGAAGTCATTTTTTGTCATTCCCGGAGCTGCCAATTGGATTTTATAGTCCTTTTCATTTTCAATTACATTAATAGCGGGGGCTGTTGCATTTGCCTTCATCATCCACTCATTGTTAAAGAAATCATTAAAAATACTTGGTAACCAATTCTGGTTCATTTTTGTAGGTACCATTTTTACCTCCTTTTTTAGTTAATAATTAAAGTTTAGAAAATATGTCTGGCTGCTTGACAGAACTTTTATTGTTTAGTCATTCCTTGTTTTGCTACAGCTTCCGTCCGTTTACGTATCTCTTCCGGATCACCGAGAAAATAGTCTTTGACAAGAGCCAGCCGGTTGTCGAATTCAAAAACGTAAGGAACTGCTGTAGGCAGGTTCAGGTTGGAAATGTCTGTATCGGATATTTCCTTGAGATGCTTGATGATTCCACGCAGGCTGTTGCCATGGGCAACTACCAGCAGGTTATCCTTACATGTCAATGTGGGAAAGATGATGCATTTCCAATAAGGCATTACACGCTCAATGGCATCTTTCAAGGATTCCGTACGTGGAAGTTCCATATCCGGGACATCTGCATAACGTATGTCTTTACTCGGATTGCGCGAATCGTCCTCTCCCAATGCTGCAGGAGCTATATCATAACTTCTCCGCCAGGTGTGTACTTGTTCTTCACCATATTGGGCAGCCGTCTCACTTTTGTTAAGTCCCTGAAGTATGCCGTAATGTTTCTCATTCAACCTCCATGTCTTTTCGACGGGAATCCAGCTCTCATTCAGGCGGTCCAGAACGTAGTCCAGCGTTTTTATAGCACGTTTTAAGTAAGAAGTGTAGGCAATCTCAAAAGAAAATCCGGCTTCTCGTAATGTATCGCCTGCTTTGCGGGCTTCTACAACGCCTTTTTCACTTAAATCAACATCTGTCCACCCGGTGAAGCGGTTTTCTTGGTTCCATAGGCTCTCACCATGACGTAATAATACTATTCTTTTCATGGACGACCTGTCTTTATGCAATGGTTATTGAAGAATCCAAATATACATCCTGTATGGTGCTCAATAGCTGGACCCCATCTTTCATTGGTTTTTGGAAGGCTTTCCGACCACTAATCAACCCCATACCGCCAGCACGTTTGTTCACTACTGCTGTAACAACAGCATCATGCAGGTCGGATTCTCCATGAGATTCACCACCCGAGTTGATTAGTCCGACGCGTCCCATATAGCCGTTAGCTACCTGATAACGGCAAAGGTCTATCGGGTGGTCAGTTGTCAGCTCTGTATACATGCGCTCATTTGTTTTTCCGAAGCCGATGGCTTTGAAGCCACCATTATTGGACGGAAGTTTTTGTTTTACGATGTCAGCCTTGATCGTTACTCCGATATGGTTGGCTTGGCCTGTCAGGTCGGCTGCAGCGTGATAGTCGGTTCCGTCTTTCTTAAAACCGCTGTTTCTCAAATAACACCATAAAATGGTAGCCATTCCCAGTTCATGAGCATATTCAAAAGCTTGCGATACTTCCACTATTTGGCGGCGACTTTGCTCCGAACCGAAATAAATAGTGGCTCCAACTGCTATGGCGCCCATATTCCATGCTTCTTTTATTGTACCGAACATTACTTGGTCATAGCTATTCGGATAAGTAAGCAGTTCGTTATGATTCAATTTGACGATGAATGGAATTTTATGGGCGTATTTCCGTGCTACGGCGCCTAATACGCCGAATGTAGATGCTACGGCATTACATCCTCCTTCAATAGCCAATTTTACGATGTTCTCCGGATCAAAATAAAGTGGATTGGGAGCGAAAGATGCCCCAGCAGAATGCTCTATACCCTGGTCTACAGGTAGGATGGATACATAGCCGGTATTCGCTAAACGTCCATGTCCATATAAAGTTTGCAAACTCTCCAATGTCCGAATGTTTCTGTCCGAATTTATCCATACCTTATCTACTATATCCGGACCCGGAATATGAATCAGTTGTTTATCTATTGTCTTGCATGTATGGTTTAGGTAGTATTCAGCCTGCCCACCTAATATATCTACTGTTTTGCTCATATCATTTATCTTTTAACTATTCAGGTTTATTATTTGCATCCATCCAATTTAGCATCTATGAAAAGGATACCACTATCTCCGGCTTTCTTTAACAGGTTTACAATATTCTGTACACCGGCTTCTTCCTCTACTTGTTCCCGGACAAATTTCCACAGAAAATCCTGTGTGGCATTATCCTTTTCTTCTGAAGCTAAGTATACCAATTCGTCAATCAACTTGGAGATATGCTTTTCATGTTCCAAGGCATGTTCAAAAACTTCCAAAGAATTTCCCCATCCTTGTGGAACTACATCCACTTTGTCTACTTTCGGTGTCGCCTCACGTTTAACCATATACTCGGCAATGGTGCACGCATGTCCCACTTCTTTTGCAGATTGTTTCCGCATCCAGTTGGCCATACCTGAAAAACCTTCTTTTTTTAGATAGAAAGACATAGACAGATACAAGTTGGCAGACCATAATTCTGCTGTGATTTGTTCATTCAAAGCATTTTGTAATTTCTCACTCATAATGATTTAAATTTTTAGAGTTAATAATAATTTAATATTCTCTCTTATCTTGAAACAAGCATAAACTTGTCCCAAAATGTCGATAAAACCGGGTTATCCTATTAATAAAATATTCATGATCTATTTTATTATTGTTTATTATGTTGCAAAAAGTAGACCATACAAGGTTATATAATCTTTAATATTATGAGATGTTAAATGGAGGGACATACTGTTAGAAATAAGGTAGTCTCCGCACATTTTCTTGGGCAAGAATACGTAATAATTCCAAAAGGGCCGTACTTAGATATATTCGGTCTGAATACAGCCTGTTGATGAAAGAATTAGAGGACGCATCCACGTTTCGGCATAGTATGAGGAGTATGGAGACTAGGCGGGACATATATCGTTCATGTTCAATCAATTCGTTTAAGGCACTTACTGGAGCTTGCCATTTTTGCACATCCCGTTTTATCTCATTAATTGCAACGCATCCTCCATTATGATATATCCAGCTCATCATTTGATAGACTTTGTTCATATTATCCTGAGCCTGGGTATTTAGCCAGGAGCTCAGTATCGGGAGTTGTTCACTTTCAAAATAAACCTGTAAAGACAGGTATAAGTTGGTTGACCATATTTCTGCGTTGATCAATTCATTCATGGTACTTTCTATTCGTTTATCTATCATTATTCTGAACATTAAGGTTACATAACTGATTGCGTACGTTTCTTGGTATATAAAAATTCCATTTCATAGAGGTAATCTATAAAAATGAAACTTTTAACGATAGTTTAATGATGCGACATTTTTACTGCATTGGACAAATTGTCGCATAAGGCGGAATAATAATGTCTATTTGTCACTTTCACGAGTGATAATCAATAAAATATTCAACAATTTTTCTATTCTTACAATATTATCATATATAGATTCCAAGGTCTTAGGATACAGATAAGACTTACAGTCCTGTATTTCCTTTGCCAAAGCGAGAACTTGTAACCAAAGGTCTTTTTCTGTATGGTGAGAGGAACCGCTATTATTGGCTATCATGGAGGAAGGTCTCAGAAAAATATGTTGGCATGTAATTTGTAAGATAGTGATTGTGTGTCTTGAAAAAAACAGGAATGGAAATAAACAGAATAAGAATTTCACTAAAGACAGTAACAAACGAAGAACAGAAACCGGTCGAGACAGTCGTCTTACTTTTAGAACAAGTTGCTTTCATAATGTTTATCTTCTAGTCAACTCTGTTCCCTGGAGCTGTGTTTATATATAAAGTTAAGCGTGGGAACTTTGGTATTACCGTTCAGAAGTATCCCCATACTCAACAACATATAATACACAAAGCCCCACGCCTATATATATAACACTTTAATATATAAATAGTACGTGGAGCGTCCAATGTATTATCCAGTTGTTGTCTTGAAATTGGGGATTTCCTGAACTTGGATAATGCCTTAACGCTCTATTTTTATTAAGATTTGAAATAAATCCTAATACAAAGGTAAGGAAAAAATATTTTATTTTCCAAACAAGTTGTGCAAAATAAGTTGTGGCGTGTATTGCTTTTCTTTTTATTGGCTGAGGAATGGTTATCTTTAGTAATCTGTTTCTGTCTGTCGAGTAAGTCTGTATAATTTTTTTGTACCTCTACTTCGGGTCTTGACATTCCTCCTGCTTCATGGCTGATTGTTGTAGGTAGACTATATAATTTTTTCTGTTGTTCATATTTAATGGGGAGTAGAATGGAAATAAGGCCTTTGGATAAGAAGAAAAGCCCCTGAAAATCAGAGGCTTAATCTTGTTTTTGGTGATCCGCCTGGGGCTCGAACCCAGGACCCCAACATTAAAAGTGTTGTGCTCTACCTGCTGAGCTAGCGAATCAATTCTTATTTGCGAATCAGTTATTTCCTGATTGCGGGTGCAAAGGTAGTTACTTTTATTTAATTTGCAAGCATTACGTAGAAAAAAGTTTCAATTATTTTTTCTCGTTGTGGCTTGTTTCTTGATTATCAGTAGTTTCTACTTCATCATATTTTATTTTTTCTTTGTTGATAATAAAGCGTTGGTAGTAGGAGAGCATCAAAGTTGTTAGTGGCAAGGCGATAATCATGCCGAGCATTCCCATTAATGAACCCCAGATAGAAAGAGATAAAAGGATGATGGCAGGATTCAGTCCGGTAATCTTTCCCATGATTTTGGGGACAAGGAAGGTATCCTGTATGATTTGTACGATTGCAAAGACGGCTAATGCACATGCAATGATAATCCAGAAGTTCTGTCCGGTGTCGGCAGCTTTGAGGATTGCCAATAAAATGGTGGGAAGGAAACCAATGATTTGCAAGTAGGGAACCATATTCAATGCTCCGATGAAAAGTCCCAGAGCGATAGCCATGGGGAAATCGATAATCAGGAAACCGATGCTGAAAAGAATACCTACGCAGAAAGCAACCAAAGCCTGTCCACGGAAATATCTGTTCATACCATCCTGTACGTCGTGAACCAGGTTGGAGGCAAACGTACGGTATTTATTGGGTAGCAGATGCAACCATCCTTCAGCTATCGCTTCGTAATCCAATAATATAAAGATTACATATAATAATATAATGAAAGAGGCAAGGATGCTGAATAGAATGTTGAGAGATTCTGCAAGCAAAGTCCACACTCTGGGGACGGTATCCTTGATTGCCGCCAGGATATTCTCTTCACTTAATACACGGTTCAACGCCTGAAGATCAATGTTCTCGTGGATAAATTCAGAAAGATTCTTAGGCACATTGTTACCGGCTCCATTGGTGAGGTAAGTCACTAGCAAGTCGTTCATTCTGCCTATTTCCGAAATCATCGGCGGCACTAATAGGTAGAATAAAGTGACTCCGATAACCGTAATGAGGAATAAGGAACAGAAGATGGAAATAATGCGGCTTTTTAATCGTAGCTTATACTGGAAGAATTTGACTAACGGATAGACCATATAAGCTATCAGCCACGCAATAAAGAAAGGTAATAACACTCCGCTAAGACGTTCCACGAGCATTAATATTCCTACAACTAACACACATCCGATGGAACCGCGTATAAAACTGTCGAATGTTATCTTTTTCCTTTCCATAATCTGTTTCTTTTATAGAGTTTATACTTTCTGCTCATCTTCCCCTCGTGCACGGAGATAACATTCCCTGCACAGAGGCTCATATTCGGCTGTTTCGCCTAAAAGAACCTGTTTCTCATTCTTGACTGTACGATGTGAGAAAGAGGCCAGCTGACCACATTTCACACAGATCGCATGAACTTTGGAGACTTCATCGGCAATGGCGCACAATTGTGGCATAGGTCCAAATGGATTTCCTTTGAAGTCCATATCCAATCCTGCAATGATAACACGGATTCCATTGTTGGCAAGCTGGTTGCATACATCAATCAAACCACTGTCGAAGAACTGTGCTTCATCAATACCTACTACATCTATCTCAGAAGTAAACAGTAAAATGCTGGCTGACGAATCGATGGGAGTGGAGGCGATAGAATGGCTGTCGTGAGAGACTACGTCTTCTTCTGAATAACGGGTGTCGATAGCAGGTTTGAATATCTCGACACGTTGTTTCGCGAATTTCGCTCTCTTCATTCTGCGAATCAATTCCTCTGTCTTTCCGGAGAACATAGAACCGCAGATTACTTCGATCCGGCCTCTTCTTCTAGTCTCCTGTATGTGGTCTTCTGAAAATAATACCATGAGATTTTGTGTTTTCTTGATTAAATAAATATGTGGACAAAGGTAAGCAATTCAATGTGCAAGAACTGTTAAATTATCCATTATTTTAAGTTATTGCATAAATTATTCCTACATTCGCACCGTATAAACAATGGACTGACATGAAACAGAAGCTATTAACAGATATTGAGTTGGATGTTCATGAGTTGAAGTATCTCATGGATTCATTTACCAAGGAGCCGACTCCGACTTTGTCTGAACTGTTGAAGCGGAGCATTACACGGATGCAGGGGCGTTTGGACGAACTGCAGCAGGAGGTGGATGCTGTTCAGGTAATTTCTCCGTCAGCTGTGGAAGAGACAGCGGAAGAGGAGGATGAAGTTGCCGGGTCTGAAGAGGATTCCCCCGTGATTATACAATCTCTCGAATCGGTTGTTGTGAAAGAAGATGAGGAAGGAGAAGCCATTGTTGCGGAAGAGAAACCTGTCGTAATAGCGGCAGCTGCAGAGACAGCAGCAGAAGAAGCAGCAGCAGAAGAAGAAGAAGAAGAAGAAGAAGAAGAAGAAGAAGAAGAAGAAGAAGAAGGGAAAAAAGAGGAACCGGCAATTGTTGAGGAACCTGTCGTTGAAACTGTTGTGAAAGAGGAAGAACCTAAATCGGCTGTGTTGGGAGAAAGTCTCAAACTGTCTGCCGGCTTGCGACATGCTATCAGCTTGAATGATTCTTTCCGTTTTTCTCGTGAACTGTTCGGAGGCAACACTGATTTGATGAATCGGGTTATCGAACAGATATCAGTAATGAGTTCCTACAAGACTGCAGTCGCATTTCTGTCCTCGAAAGTCGAATTGAATGAAGAAAAGGAGGCGGTGAACGACTTTCTGGAGCTACTAAAGAAATATTTTAATCAATCAGTATAAAACAAAAACAAGATGGGAAAGCTATATGTGGTGCCTACGCCGGTAGGGAATCTGGAGGACATGACTTTTCGGGCTATCAAAGTCCTGAAAGAGGTCGATCTGATTTTGGCGGAGGATACACGTACTTCCGGTATCTTGCTGAAACACTTTGAAATAAAGAATGCAATGCAATCCCACCACAAATTTAATGAACATAAAACGGTGGAAAGTGTTGTTAATAGAATAAAGGCAGGTGAAACGGTGGCACTAATTTCGGATGCCGGAACACCTGGAATTTCCGATCCCGGATTTCTGGTTGTTCGTGAATGTGTGCGCAACGGTATTGAAGTGCAGTGCTTGCCGGGAGCAACCGCTTTTGTTCCGGCACTCGTAGCATCGGGATTGCCGAACGAGAAGTTCTGCTTCGAGGGATTTCTCCCCCAGAAGAAAGGACGGCAGACACGACTGAAGACATTGGCGGAAGAACACCGCACGATGGTGTTTTATGAATCACCCCACCGTCTGTTGAAGACGTTAACACAGTTTGCCGAATATTTCGGTGCTGAACGTCAGGCAACCGTGTCGCGTGAAATATCCAAACTCCACGAAGAAACAGTTCGGGGCAGTTTGGCTGAATTGATAGAACACTTTACCGCTACCGAACCCCGGGGCGAGATTGTGATAGTATTAGCAGGAATAGATGATTAAATAACTTCATTAAAAAACGTAAAACGTAAACGTATGAAAAAGTTAGCTGTTTTATTTGTATGCGTAGCCTTGTTGGCTTCGTGTGATGGCTTTAAAGGTGGAAGTAAAGACCTGAAAGCTGAAAATGATTCTCTTTTGATGGAACTGAACCAGCGCAATGCTGAACTGGATGATATGATGGGGACTTTCAATGAAGTTCAGGAAGGTTTCCGTAAGATCAATGCTGCTGAAAGCCGTGTTGACTTGCAACGTGGAACCATCACTGAAAACTCTGCCAGTGCTAAGCAACAGATTGCTTCTGACATCGAATTCATCTCTAAACAAATGGAAGAAAACAAAGCGCAGATTGCAAAATTGCAGGCACAGCTGAAGAATAGCAATTACAATTCTGCACAGATGAAAAAAGCTGTTGCCGCTTTGACTGCTGAATTGAACGCTAAACAACAGCGTATCGAAGAGCTTCAAACAGAACTGGCTTCCAAGAATATCCGTATTCAGGAATTGGATGCTGCTGTCAGCGATCTGTCTGTAGCAAAAGAAACTCTGGCCGCAGAAAACGAAGCGAAAGCTAAAACCGTTGCAGAACAGGAAAAGAGCCTGAATGCTGCCTGGTTCGTATTTGGTACTAAATCTGAATTGAAAGCTCAAAAGATTCTTCAGAGCGGAGACGTGTTGAAGAGCGTTGATTTCAATAAGGATTATTTCACGCAGATCGATATCCGTACAACCAAAGAAATCAAGTTGTACTCTAAACGTGCTGAATTACTGACTACTCATCCGACCGGTTCTTATGAATTGGTAAAAGATGATAAAGGCCAGTTGACATTGAAGATTACTAATCCTACTGAATTCTGGAGTGTATCCAGATACTTGGTTATCCAGGTAAAATAAGGTAGATATCCCTTTTGAATTGCCAATGTGCTGATTCCTGGATTCAAGAAATTAGCACATTGGCTTTTTTGTTTCTTATTATACGCATAACTACTGATGAAATATAAAAATCTTTTTTTTGATCTTGATGATACCATCTGGGCTTTTTCTCAAAATGCTCGTAACACCTTTGAGGAAGTATATCAGAAATATTCGTTCGACCGCTATTTTGATTCATTCAATCATTATTATACTCTTTATCAACAAAGAAATACCGAACTCTGGGTTGAGTACGGTGAAGGAAAGATAACGAAGGATGAATTGAACAGCCAACGTTTCTTTTATCCTTTACAGGCCGTGGGAGTGAAAGATGAAGCGCTCGCTGAACGGTTTTCGAGAGATTTTTTCGCTATTATCCCTACTAAAAGTGTTTTAATGCCTCATGCAAAGGAGGTATTGGAGTATCTTGCTCCCAAATATAACCTCTATATCCTTTCCAATGGGTTTCGTGAATTGCAATCACGTAAGATGCGTTCGGCAGGAGTGGACGGGTATTTCAGAAAGGTGATTCTCTCGGAAGATCTCGGAGTGCTGAAGCCTTGGCCGGAGATATTCAATTTTGCTTTGTCTGCTACTCAATCCGAGTTGCGCGAATCCTTAATGATTGGTGATAGTTGGGAAGCGGATATAACCGGAGCGCACGGAGTAGGGATGCATCAGGTTTTCTACAATGTGACAGAACGGACAGCTTTCCCTTTCCTCCCTACTTATCACATCCATTCCTTGAAAGAATTAATGGATTTATTATAGGTTTTCTGGATTAAGTCGTATTTTTGTTGCGTTTTAGTTTTGCATAAAATACGATATAATCATGGATAGTACGCTTCTGCCTTTCGCCTTACTTTGTTTCACTTCATTCTTCACGTTGACCAACCCGTTGGGAACGATGCCTGTCTTTCTTACCATGACTCATGGTATGACGGATAAAGAACGTCAGTCTATCGTACGTCGTGCTACTATTGTGTCGTTTATTACATTGATGGTATTTGTCTTTGCCGGGCAGTTTCTTTTCAAGTTCTTCGGTATCTCTACCAATGGTTTCCGTATTGCCGGTGGGGTGATTATCTTCAAGATAGGCTTTGATATGCTTCAAGCCCGCTATACACCGATGAAGTTGAAGGACGAAGAAATCAAAACGTATGCGGATGATATCTCTATTACTCCTCTCGGTATTCCTATGTTATGCGGTCCCGGAGCGATTGCCAATGCAATCGTTTTGATGCAGGATGCGCATTCTTATGAAATGAAGGGGATATTGATCGGTACTATCGCCCTGATTTATCTGTTGACTTTTTTTATTCTTCGTGCTTCCACGAAATTGGTAAAAGTCTTGGGTGAAACGGGTAATAATGTGATGATGCGTCTTATGGGACTGATTCTGATGGTGATTGCAGTGGAATGTTTCGTTAGCGGATTGAAGCCGATTCTGGTAGATATTGTGAGAGAAGGAATGATTCCTTGATGAATAAGGATATGAGGGACGGAGAGTCCCTATAATGAAACTTGCCCCTGTTACAAAAAGATTTGTAGCAGGGGCAAGTGCTTTAAGATACGGTTTTTAAACATTTAGCATGTCTTTATGTGACCTTTCTGTGGCTATTTTCCTTTGGGATATACATAATGTGTATTTGCCCATTTGTTCCATTCGTCTACCAGTTGTTTTAGAATCTTGGGATTTTCTCTGGATAAATCAACACGTTCTGTACGGTCTTTCTCCAAGTTAAAAAGTTCCCATACTTTAGAGTTCTGGTCCTTAACGGCTTTCCAGTTTTTCCACCATACTACACAGTTGTCAAAGTGTTCACCAAAAATATATTCGTGCAATTCGGTGTCTGTATTGGTTAGTATCGGTAGCATGCTTGCGCCTTCCAAAGGAATGATCTCATTTCCTCCGTGATAAGTCTTCGGATAGGTCGTTTCTGCTGCATCGATGAAGGTTGCCATGATGTCGGGCAAGAAAGCTCTGTTGTGTCTTATCTCGCCATTGTATTTTGCATACTTGTCAGGCCAGGAAATAATCAATGGAGTGGAGGTCCCGCCTTCATACGCTCTTACTTTATACTTACGGTATGGAGTATTGCTAACCTGTGCCCATGGCAGGCCATAGGATGGATTTACCCATTCATCCGGATTGTTAATCATATCGATGGTTCCGAAACCTTTCTCACGATGAGGCTCGGCACATGCACCATTATCCGACAAGAAAATAAGTAAGGTGTTATTCAGCTCCCCTTTTTCTTCCAGGTACTTTATTAACCGTCCCACATTATAATCCATGCAATGAACTTGTGCCGCATATACTGACATTCTTCTATCCAGTTCTATTTGTTCATCTTCGGTCAGTTCGGACCATTGGCGACCCTCCCATTGAGCAAGATCCCAATTTTTGTCTACCAATCCCATTTTAATCATACGTTTCAAACGGGCTTCACGTACTTTCTGCCAACCTTTCCGGTACTTGCCTACAAATTTGTCTATATCCTCCTGTTTAGCATGTAACGGCCAATGGGGAGCGTTGTATGCCAGGTAAAGGAAGAACGGATTGTCATCTTTGGGGCGTTCGTCGACAAATTTAATCGCATAATCAGTAAATGCGTCAGTAGTGTAATAAGGTTGTTCCGGTGGAGGCAACTGTTGATTGTCTAAAGTCAGATTGCGATCTCCATGAGGTTGCAGATAACTGCAAGCTCCTGACAAGATACCATAAAAATGATCAAAGCCACGTTGCAACGGCCATTTTTCCTGTCCGTGCATGCCTACATGCCATTTCCCCGACATATAGGTGTGATAACCGGCTTCTTTCAGCACTTCTGCTATGGTGACCGAATTACGGTTCAAGTATCCCATGTATCCGTGCACTCCATGATCTTCGGCAGAATGAGGATCTTCGGACATCATTCCGATACCTGCCTGTTGGGGATAAAGTCCGGTCAGTAGACTGGCACGGGAAGGGCAGGAGCGTCCTGTGTTGCAGAAATGGGTAAAGCGTACTCCTTTTTTTGCCAGATTATCTAGATTGGGCGTAGGAATTTCTCCTCCGTAGCACCCTAGATCGGAATATCCCATATCGTCCACCATGATTAAAACAATGTTGGGCTTTGGGTCATTCTGGGCTGCTGCATGTAGGGACAGTAAGGATGCAGTTCCCATTAATAACATGTTTTTGTTTGTCATATAATTTTGTTTTATTTTTTTTGTCAGTATATTTATTAAATAAATATACTGACAAATTATTTCTTAGATGAATTATTTCAGTCTGAAAATTTCTGAATAGACAGCTTGGTCCGCTCCGTTCGCTTTTACACCGATGCGGGCGAATAGGGCTTTGGCTGACTGTACATTCTGGTTACTCGTAATATCCAGCGAAATATTTGTTACTCCGGGATTTATATTGGATAAATTTTGCCGGGCTATATTCGTGTTCTCGTCAACAAAAGTTGTTTTGCTGACGAGTAGCATTGCCTGGCTTATCTTGGCATCCTGTACTATTTGCTGTATATTGCACGTGCCGGATACGATGTTGTTATCTAATGTGATATTTTCGTCTGATATTGTAAAATAAGGGGTGACTTTTACTTCACATTGTGTTTTTCCTTTTACTTCCACATATATGGTATCGCGGTTATTCACCCAGGGACCGTTTTTGTCTTTAGTTACCAGTTTGTACGGACCATCGAAAAGTACTGCAGAGAAAGTTCCGTCCTGTGTGGCATACACGGTGATAGGATCATGGTTGGCATAACCATCCTGATACAATTGTAGTTGAATACCTCCGTTTGTACCTTTCAAACCGAGTTGTTTTCCCTTATACGTGATTTTCCCTTCCAGAAATGATTCTGGTTCGTCGTAATTGTCTAAACCGCAACTTATGGCAAGCAGGGAAAGTGAAAGCAAAGAAAATATAGTTCTTATTTTTTTCATTGTTTTACAGTTTTATGTTTTACTGATAGGGATTTTTCACTAATAACGGGTTCTTGTTGAGCCAGCTGTTATCGAAGAAGTTATAATAGTTCTTCATCTGGAAATAGCGGGGGTAAGGAACCATGTAGGCTTTCTTTTTGTCGAATACCCACATCTTGTCATTGGCGCTACCCGGATCATTAACCTGATAAGGGAATAGTTCGTAGAGCTGTGCATCCGGATTTTCCGAATTACCATCCCAGATTTCGTGAGCCAGGCGCCAGCGTTTCAGATCCCAGTAACGATGATCTTCCAATGCAAATTCCACCCGATATTCGCGGACAATATCTTCAAATGTGATTGATTCCAGTTCGCTGATGCCGGCGCGTGTACGAACAGGATTGATGTAGTTCAGCGGATCATCTTCTCCGGTTTTATTGAGCTCATAAGCAGCCTCACAAGCTATCATATATGCTTCTGAAATACGGAAACGAGGATACCACATGGTACTCATCTTCGAATTGGTAGAAGCACCGATGGTTTCGTCCAGGAATTTGCGGAAGAAGAAACCTGTTTTGTTTATACGGATTTCATTTGATTCCATTGGTCCGTTGATAGAAGTTATCAGGCGGTTATTGTCATCGTAAGAATCGGCTTTACCTATGATTTCTTTCCAATTTCCGTTTCCGTCGGGCACTTTCTGACCGGCTTGCAACACTACTTCACTACCTCTGAATTTGGCTCCCGGATAAAGTACGGTTCCCCACAACCGGGCATCTTTATTGGCAAAGGCATCTTCCGGCCGACTGTACATGATGTAATTTCCGGATTCATCCTTAACTTTGATTGTGCCGTCGCGGTTGTCTTTGTATTCAAATGCTTCTACCAGATTTAATACTGCGCCGGAATAACAACGTTCCTGATCTTCTGCTAGAGAAGCGGGAATATTCTTTTGTGTGAATCCATGGGTGGCTCCTGGATATGCATAATCTTTGGCCCAGATCACTTCATGATTATTCTCTTTGACACAGACTGCATTATAAAAATTCTGTCCCAGATCATTACGAACCGTTATGTCCAGGTTATAATAGGCAGAAGCTTGAGTTATCACTTCTTTGGCTGCTTCCAATGCTGTTTCGTAATATGGGGTAGCCATTTCCGCCGGAATACCGACTTCATTTCCTTCTGTGCGTATAGGAGCAACCATCTTATTATTGTAGTTGGCCAATGATCCTGCATAAACGGCAGCACGTGCCTTCAACATCAGGGCAGCCCAACGTGTGGCACGGGCGGCATTGGTGGTGGGCTTTGTAGGCAGGTAATCTGCGATAGTGGCACATTCATTGATGATATAATCATAGACTTCTGATTCTTTGGAACGGGGGACAGCCAAACCTGAAACATCCATCCCTGCCTCATATTCGTATACGTTATCATTCACAATAGGTACACCGCCTAAACCTCTGCACATACTAAAATATGCCCAGGCGCGTAAGAAGCGAATTTCGCCTTCATATCGCAATTTCTCTGTAGATTCAAGTACGGTTGTAGCTCTTAATCCCGCCAGGAACTGATTTAAATTACGAATATATTTATATGGATAAACTCGCCATTGATTGTCACTGTATTCCTGCATGTTATCACGGCCACCATCAGTCACGCAACCGTCGTCCACTTTAGTAAAGCTGGCGGGAGTGGCAAAACTTTGTCCCCAATTCTCTGTATCTCCATAAAAACCGGCCAATACGGAGTTTATCATTTTAGCATCGCTGAAGATCTGGTCATTTGTCAATATCTGATCGGGATCACGATCTAAAAAATCAGAACAAGATCCTAATATCAAAGTTAAACCCAATAACAGGTATCCTTTTATATATTTCATTGCTTTTAGAATTTAAGTGTTAAACCCAGATTGATAATTCGCATACTCGGGTAAGCTGTTCCGTTACCGGCTGAAACTTCCGGATCGATAGGTACATTGGTGAGTGTAAACAGGTTCTGTCCGGCAAGATATAACCTTAGACTGTTAATTCTGCATTTTTGCAGCCACTCTTTGGGGAAGGTGTAACCAAATTCCAGATTACGCAGTTTTAAATAACGGACATTGTACTTCCAGAAAGAGCTATCCCAATAATTACTATGGTTATTGGCATTGTTTCCGATTAATAATGTCGGGTATTTGCCAGGAATCATTTCACTGTTTGCATCAAAGATATCAGATAGTCTCCATGTATCTTCCATGTAGTAAGCCGGGTTGTTTCCATTATTGTTAAATGGAATCTTTTGGATTAATGACGGATTCCAGGTAGACATTCCCGCACCGGAGAAATCCAATGCTAAATCGAAGCCTTTCCATGCGAATGCAAGGTTAAAGCCGAAGTTCAGAACGGGTGTGGAGTCTTCTTTGTATCCGATGGGGCGTTTGTCCATATCGTTGATTATGCCATCCCCATTTTGATCGACGTACTTGATATCACCCGGGCGTAATGTCGTATTTCCTTTCTGGTCATTGTCAATCGGCCACGATGCAATCTCTTCCCAACTTTGGAACTGGCCGTCTGCCTCGTATGCCCAGTTGACATTCCCGAAACGGTGCCATGTAGAATTACGATATTCATCCCATGAATTACTGAACTTAGGATTATACTGCTCCCAGTTGTAGAAACGGGAATAGGTGAAATTGGCACTGATAGAATAGTGAAAGTCATTGACCTTATCACTCCAACGTGCAAGCAAATCATATCCGGTATGAACATTGGAATTGAGATTTTCCTTGGGACGCTCAAAGCCCACTTCTTCCGGAAGTAATACGTCGTCACGGGAAGCCGGAATACCGGTTTTGATACGTCTGAAGAAATCTACGCTTCCTGATAAACGGTTATTCAGGAAAGCAACGTCGAGACCAATGTCCAGAATTTTAGCCTTTGCCCATGAGAGCGTGGTAACAGGCAGGTTTCGCGGGGTAGTACCAATGATATAGGAACCGTCGATTACTCCTCCTCCCTGTTTGTAATCGTAACCTGTCATGTAGTCGAAAGCACTGTAGCCGTCAACGTTGTCATCTCCTACCAATCCATAAGATCCCCGTATCTTTAAATCGCTGAAAATAGAAGCTATTTTTGATTCCTTCCAGAAGTTTTCTTCTGATATTCTCCAGCCTAATGAGGCGGAAGGGAAGAACCCCCAGCGATGATTGGGCGGGAATTTCCATGAACCGTCATAGCGTGCAGAGAAGTCTATCAGATATTTGTTGGCGTAGTTGTAGTTGAAACGTCCCAGCCAGCCTAAACGTGCTTCCGTATTGTTGCCAGTATCTTCGTATTTGTCAATCGTATCATAATAGATCAGATGCAATGAGTTGGAAGCCGGGATGGCATGGAGCCAAGACTTTGGAGTGTCTCTTTTTATTGCTTCGAAACCAATTACCGCATTGATGGAATGTGCTCCGAATGCTTTTTCATAAGCCAGTTGAATGTTTGAAGTCAACTCTTCCACATAAGCATTCGTCCTTTCCCTCCAGGCACTGGCACGCCCACCTACATCTACATATTCGTCCGTTGCTTCGTCATATCTATAGACACGATAGGTATATTCTTGATTGTTAAGTAATTCGCTTGCAAAATAATATCCGAACAAAGCTTTGGCTTTAAGTCCTTTGATAATTTCATACTCTGCGTTCAGGTTTAATTGGGCCATTCGCCAAGTGTCTTCAAAGGTTCCGCTTTTCTCAAAATTCAATAATCCGAAGTTTAAGCCATTGTCAGAGCCTACTGATGCCGGATAGTTAGGATTGTCATTGGCAAACGGACGGACAGTCGGTAGATTGCGGTAGGTAGCTGCTGTCGGGTTTGAATAGTCGTCAGTTCCCGGTACACCCGGATTTTTCAGCTGTTTGATACGTCCGTTCATGTTCATGCCGATTTTGAATTTATCAGTGACCTGTGCTTCGACATTCATTTGTACGTTGTATCGTTTCATACCGCCATAATTGCGAATGGCAGATTCCTGATTCATGTGTCCGACACTGAAATAATAATTGATCTTGTCCGAACCTCCGGAAACATTGGCATTGACATAATATTGCGGAGAAGTCACCCAGATGTAATCATACCAGTTAAATGGCACATAGCCTTTTTCTGTACCTTGACGCCATTTCTCCAGATCTTCTTTACTATATAAACGGGACGTTTTTCCCTGAATTGTTTCAGACTGTATGTAATTCTCTACATACGTTACGGCGTCTGCCGGTTCCGGTAAGCGTGATACATGTTGCCAGCCATAATAAGTATTTAACGTCACAGTGCTCTTGGTGTTTTTCTTTCCTTTCTTGGTTGTTACAACAATGACTCCGTTTGCAGCCCGTACACCATAAATGGAAGCAGAGGCATCTTTCAAAATAGAAATGGATTCGATGTCATTAAAATCAATGTTGTTGAACTGACCTTCATCGGACTGCACGCCGTCAATCACAAATAAAGGTGTTCCCATATTACGGATTTGCAGGGTAGTGGCATTTCCCGGGCGACTGTCTGCAGATCTGTAGTTCAATCCGGCTACCTTTCCGACCAGTGCTCCGGAAGTGTTTACCGCTGAAGATCTGCTTATATCATCAGCTCCTACGGAGGCAATAGCTCCTGTCAGGGTAGCCTTCTTTTGAGCAAGGCCAAAGCCAGTCACTACGACTTCATTTAATAATTTAGTGTTTTCTGCCATTATGATTTTGACATTTGTCTTTCCGGAAACTACGGCCAGTTCCTTAGTCTCATATCCGATATAAGATACTTGCAGTTGTGATTGTACCGGAACTTTTTCTAAGGAGAAGTTACCGTCAATATCAGTGATGACCCCATTGGTAGTTCCTTTCACTAACACGTTTGCACCAATTATAGGATTGTCCGCAGTGTCTACTACACGCCCTGTTATGCTCTGTAATTTTGTCTGTTGTGAAGGCAGGTCGTCAGATAATACAATCTGGAAATTAGGCTTAATCAGATAACTGAATGGAGCCTGCGAAGAAAGGTCCTTTAAAACCTTTTCTATACTGCTATTCTGTGCTTCGAGAGAGACTGGCTTATTGAGATTAGCCAACTCTTCATTATAGAAGAAACGATATTCACTTACTTTTTCTATCTGTTTTATCACCTTCTTCAGAGGTTTGTCTTTCATGGTGAGAGTGATCTGCCCCATGACACTTAGACTACTTGATAAAAATATAATAATATATAATATTCGAGAAAAGAGATGCTTGATGTTACTCATTTTATAGGAAATTAATCATTAAACAATAAAAAAGATGTAACTTTACAAGCTGAAAATCGGGTGTATATACCCTCTGACACTGCCTTCCGCCAGTTGTCAGTATCAGAGTGAGTTTCCAAGGTCCGATTTAAGCTTAAAGGAGATAGTCCTGACCTTGTCAGGCTATCTTTTTTATGTTCTACTGGAACTATTTCATACGCATTGAATTTTAAAGGTTAATAATTAGGAATATATTGGGTTACCTATTGCCTAGTATTATGGTATCTCCACGAGTTTCATAAGTGATGGGAGAGGTTAGGCTAATCAGTTCGATTACATTATCAAGGCTATTGTTGCAGATCACTCCCGAGAAGCAATATTGCTTGATACGTTCGGATTTAAATGCTATTTGCACATTATACATTCTGTTAAGCAGTACGGCAATTTCTTCCAGTGTTTCTCCATTAAATACAAGATCGTTATTTCGCCACATTTTGGCATACGATGAATTGTCCGGTTTATGTATTGCCAGTTTGCCCGATCTTCGTTCGAATGTGGCATTTTCGTCAGGAGAAAGAATAACATTATCTCTATCGGAAGAAACACGGACCGAACCGGAGAAAAGTGTTGCGATGATTTGAGAATCTTCCCGGTAGGCTTTTACATTAAAAGTAGTTCCCAAAGCTTCTACATTCATTCCTGCCGTTTCTACAATAAATGGTTTCTCCTTATCCTTAGCTACTTCGAAATATGCTTCGCCTATCAATGACACCACTCGTTGAGTGGCTCCGTAATTCGCATTGTAATGCAGTTGAGTATATGAATTTAGCCAAACGACTGTACCGTCCGGTAAGGTAATATTTGCCCGTTGTCCTTTTCCTGTTTGGACAAGATAGCTCTTATCCGTTACTGTGGGTTCTGTTTGAGAAACTGTATATAAATGACCTCCTATTCCTGCTGTTATGATTAAAAGAATGACTGCTGCATACTGAAATAAACGCCTGATTCGCATTGTCCGTTTCTGCTTTCGTCTATTCAACTCTTGTACGGCATTATGCATTTGACTTTTGACCCGTTCAAACATACGTCCTTGTACTTCGGCAATGAGCTTGTTATTAGAGCCTTTCCAGGTTTCCTGATAATAGTTGGATAACTGCTCTTTTGCTTCCTGACTGTGGAGCCAGTCAGATAGTATTTGTTCTTCATCCGGAGAGGTTTCTCCCCGCATAAAACATTCTAATAATAATATATTCGTATTCTTCTCCATGGGCTTTTATTATGTATATCTCCATGGAGCCAAGAATCCTTACAGGGTGCAAAGATTTTACTCTGTATTTAACACTATTTAAAATTAGAAGAAAGAAAAAATAGAGCCAAAGCTACAATTTCATTGGCTAATTTAGAACGTAAGAAATGAAGGGCACGATATAATTGCGTTTCAACTGTTTTTTCTGACAAAGATAGTTGGGCGGCTATTTCTTTATTTGTCAGATGTTGTTTCTTGCTCATGAGGTAGATTTTCTTCCGGGAAGAGGGTAGCTGTTCTACCAGCTCGTCTATATATTCTTGTAGGGAGTCGGTGTCAACATCTATTTCAAAGTGCTTGTCGGCATCAGTTTGTTTGATTGAATCCAGAAAACGTTCCGAAAGTAGCCGTTTTTCTGTTTCCTTATATACCATGTTGCGTGCTATTGTGAAAAGATACGCTTCAAAGCCTTCTTCCGGTTTGATATCCTGATGTCTTTCCCAGATCTTCAGAAATACATTTTGAGTGAGGTCCTCTGCTAGTATTTTATCATATAGAAGGGAATGAATAAAATGAAATACACGGGGATTATATTTCCAGAAAATAGTGTCGAAAGCCTTTTCGTCACCTTGTTGTAGGAGTGATAAAGTGTGTGTGTCTATTTTCTCTAAAAAATGATCCATATATTTAGTGTCTTCAATCCTTTTCAGAGGAAGTTTAAAGAGTTATCATTCAAAAGCTACTTTGTTTATAGACGAAAATAAATACTCTTTATATTTAAAAAGTATATGTAAATAAACCCGTAAACCATTGGCAAATATAAGGAACATTTTTTATTTTGAATTACTTTTATAGAGAAAATGTGTTGGTCGGCAGGATGAATGAAAAGAGTATGCTCTATGAAATTACATGAAATAAGAAAGGGGGAGAGTGGGATTTTTGTATAAATAATAAAGGCTTTTATTATTATAATATAAAGAAATGAGACTGAATTCCCACCTTTCCCCTGGAGAATTCAGTCTCATTTATATGATTCAAGTCAATGGATTATCTGCTTCCGCCTGCCCACCAAACATTTTCACTATACACATATTGTCCGTTTCCGTATGCTGCTTTCACTTCGGCATTCGTTGTTGTGTCGCTATTGCCATAAGGACAACGTAATGGGAAAGAGTTTGGATTTTTTAGCTCAATAAAGTTTTCGCCTAGTCCTTTCATTCTGCGAACATCATTGTAAGATTCTGTCGCTTCACCTGAAGCTCCCCATAATGCGAAGTATTTTTGAGTCATTGTTGTTTTCAAAGGTTCAGCTGTATATTTGGCCTCTATCGTATTGTCAAAGTAACTTTCGGCTTCAGCTTCCGTAATATTGCTTGCTGCATTGATGAGTGTTTTGCCCAACTCTTTTCTTGAAATAGTAAAGCTGTTTTCCGCATTTAACAGTCCAGCCACTACTGCATCTTTTAATGCACTTTTAGCATCACGTTCCAATCTGCACAGAGCTTCTGCTTCCAGGAATTTTAATTCATGATAACTCAACAACAGTGTTGGTGCTGATATAGAATACATAAATAAAGAAGTTCCATATTTGGAAGTGCCTTGTTCTGGTGTACCGTTAGGCGCATATACGGCGTTGTCTGCGGTTCCCGGAGCTTGTTCTTTTCCGGAGGTACCCTGTTTAGTGATGAAAGCTCTGGACAGACGTGGGTCATTGTATTCTGCCAGTTTGCTTCTCATGCTTTCGCTTGCACCTAATCCGGCACGTGCCACAAAGAAACCATAAAGCGGATTTATGTTATTAGCGTCATATACGTCGAATGCTGCTTGTTCTTCTGCGCTTTCGAAAGAGTTATTTACATATTCCAACACCTTCTCCATATCCGCGTCTTTGTTGGCAGATCTTTTAAGAAGATGCATCGTGTAGCGTGCTTTCAGACCATATGCTAACTTAAGCCATTTTTCAGCATCACCCTGGTACAGCAAATCTTGAGCTTCCGGGTCTATCAGATCTTCTTTCTGTAAGTCTGCAATGGCATCATCCAGATATTGCATTGCTTGGGTATAGATTTCTTCTTGCTTATCCATTTTAGGAGTTAGGTAAACAGGAGAACCGTTTTCGTCAATTAATGCAGCCTGACTACATGGAGCATCTCCAAACATATCGGCTATCAATGCGCAATTATAAGCAGCCAACACTTCAGCCATACCCTTGGTTACATAATTCCCATGGTCTATGCCTCCCTCGCTGCATTGATTGATAATGATACGGGCGGATTTCAATGTTGAATACAGACCATTCCATGTATTGTTGAAAGTGGAAGATGAGGTCGGTTCGCTCTCTCTGGTTTCTGCATAATACAATTGGTTGTCAACACCTACTTCATATTCAATGTAAGCAGATAGATAAGTATTGAAATCACCTCCTGCATTGGAAAATGCAGTAGAGGTTATCACATCTGTCAGAATGAATCTTGCGGCTACGCTTTGCGTATGGCCGTGGTCCTTGTTGATTCTATCCATTGCATCTTCCGAGCATCCGGAAAAAACAACTGATAAAACAGTAGCGGCAAAAATACCTTTAATTATATTATATGTTTTCATCTTTCTTTTTAGCTAATTAGAATTTTACATTAAATCCAAAACCATAGCTGGCTGTTCCCGGAAGAGAGAAACGTTCGAATGCACCTCCCATGTTGTCATTACCTTGTGAAGCTTCCGGATCGAAACCTTTCATTTCAGACCAAACCAAAATGTTGCGGGCAAAAACATTAACGTTCACATTCAGCCATTTCTTTGAGAAAACCGGATAACTTACAGATAATTCACGCAATTTGATATAAGAATTATCATAAATGTAAGATTCGTCAATTGATCTTCTTCTGGTGAAATATGCTTGAGCATCTGTTACTTTTATATCATTGGGGGCATAGATTGAATTACCATCCGCATCTTTTCCTGTTTCTTTAACAGCGTTTTCTACAATGAATTCGTTTTTACGCATATCACCTGATAGCTTGCTTACACCGTAATAGTTCATTTCACCTGCGGTACCACTATACATTTGTCCACCTTGTTTCCAGTCGAATACTGCGGAAATGCGGAACTTGTATAATTCAATGTTTGTATTGAAACCTAAACGGAAATCAGGAGATACAGTTCCAATCACCGCATCTTCTCCCTGCATAGGAAGTCCGTTCTGGTCTACTACAATCTTTCCTTCGTCATTACGCATGTAGCTTTTTCCATAAATTACAGGGAATTTGTCACCAATCCCGGCACGTACCTGTGGAGTTACAAATCCTCCTAGCATAATACTTTCTACTCCTGGAGCCAATTCGTCTACGTAATTGTCGATTTTGGAGAAGTTGAAAGCAAAGTCAAGCTTGAAGTTTTTGGTATCTACCGGAGATATGCCCAATGTCAATTCATGAGTGTTTGTATGAATCTTACCTCCGTTCATAATCATACTTGAGGCACCAGTCGAACCTGCCAAAGGAACTTCGAATATCTGATCTTTTACATTCTGACGTGAATAGGTGTAATTCAAAGTAACCAGTCCGTTTAAGAAAGTAAGATCAGCTCCCAACTCGTAAGATTTTGTATTTTGTGGTTTTAAGTTAGGGTCATACACCTTATAATATGGAATATAAGCCATTGCTCCATTAATTGGATAAACAATCGGATTTCCCATATAAAAACCACCACCATAAGATGGAGTATAGTAATAGCTTTGAGTGTAATCACCAGCCATACCAACTTCCGCATAAGAAGCACGTATCTTACCGAAGGTTAATATGTTATTCTTCAGGGGAGCCAGTTCTGTGAAAATGAATCCCAATGACACCGAAGGATAAGTGAAAGAACGATTGTCACGTGGCATACTTGAAACGATATCATTACGTATACTTCCGCTTAGATAAAGCATGTTTTTCCATGCTACTGACAAGTTTGCGAAATTACCAACAGTTCGTTTCTTGTTGTATAGGCTCTCATTGGAGAATACAGAAGCATTATTCAGATGATTCCAGCCCGGGAAATTGAAGTTCATGCTATATGCATATTCATATTTTGTCTTTTTATCAACAAACTCATTACCAATCAAAGCGTCCAACGTCCATTCTTCGTTAATGTTCCATGTATAGGCAGCAGTTAACAGTGAATTTAGCTCATTAACGGTGTAATGGTATTCTGAATCTTCACCTGTAGGCGCCCAAGTACTTCCATATCCGTAGATTTCTGAATAATTGGTAGTGTAAGCGTCATCACCGATCTGGTATTTAATATCCAGTTTGTGGTTGTCTGTTCCAAATTTAGTGGTGTATTTCACGAAAGCATTTCCGAAGAAACGTTGTGAACGTTCGGAGAACTGGTTATTGTCAACTGCCCAATATGCATCGTCGATCCAGCTGTCGCGATATGTATTTTGTGTGTAAGGGTCGCCTTCTATGTGAGAAGGAATACCGGCCATATTATAGCTGACGGGTGCATTATAGATTGTAGCAACCACACTGGTGTTGGCTGTAGACTGTTTGGAGATTTTTGAAGTCACAAAGTTTCCATTAAATCCGGTAGTCCAGTTAGGATGGAGTTGTGCTTCGGCAGACATTTTCACGTTATATCTATCCATACCGGTTGATGGAACGATACCATTACTGGTGGTGTTACCCAAAGAAAAGGAGTAGTTACCTTTGTCGAATCTCTGGGCTACATTGACGTTATTGCTCCAAGATACACCTGTTTCAAAAAAGTCCTTCATGTTGTTATATGCTTGTGGAGTAGCCCACGGATTCATGCCGGCAGCTGCAAGTTGAGGAACATAGTATTTTCCGGACTGTTTACCATATTGGCTGGTGTAACTGTTGTCTGTATTTCCTCCGTAGGTAGGGTCGTTAGCTAATTCGGAAATCTTAGGACCCCATGCGAAAGGAGATGACGGATCGAAAGTACCGCCTGAACCTTGTGCATATTCTTGTTGCAATTCCGGAAGAGTTGAAATCTTATCAAAGGAAAGGTTGGTACTGAAAGTTATAGTAGGTTTCCCTTTATCTGCTCCTTTACCACTTTTGGTAGTGATAACGATAACACCATTGGAAGCTCTCATACCATACAAAGCAGAAGCGGCTTGTCCCTTTAATATATTGATACTTTCTATATCATTAGGGTCAATGTCGACAGCACGGTTAGCATAGTCCGTTCCATACGCTCCATCGGTAAGAGAAGTGCTCACATCTGCGGTAGAAGCGATAGGCATGCCATCAATTACATACAACGGAGTATTGTCTCCAGTGAAAGAACGAGAACCGCGAATCGTAATCTTTGAAGAAGCACCCGGCATACCTGATGATGGGGTGATGTCAATACCTGATACTTTTCCTTGTAAGGCTCCCGCTAAATCTGTATTAGCAGCACGTGTCAACGCATCCGATTTGACGTCTTGTACGGCATATCCCAATGCTTTCTTCTCACGTGAAATACCCATAGCGGTAACTACTACTTCGTCTAGCTTTTGGGCGTCAGCCTTTAATACAACTCTCAAATTTGGCTTAATAACGACTTCTTGTGTTTGCATTCCGATATACGAAATCTGCAAAGTCTTTGCAGAACTAAATACAACTATAATATGTTGATTACTAACAATATATATGATGTTTGCTTTCCTTCGGAAATAAATTTTTGTTGTAGTTATTATGCAGATTATCAATATATTAAGCACCTACCAAACATATTAATTTACTGATTTATGATACCAGATTTCTATCAAAAATAGGGCATAACCATCTATTAATTAATTATTTAAGTTCTTATCTTATATGATATAAGCTAAAACTTATTTCCATCTTAACTGTTGAAGATGGTTTTCTTGTTCTAAATTATATCCAATAATTATTGACTATAATAATATATTCATTAGCAAATGGTAATCTAAGAAAAAGAAAAACTCCAGATGAAAAAATGCATATTTTATTACTGTATATTTTAAAATATGCAGGGGTGGATTCAAATATCCTCCAAAATCGCAGAGAATATGATTGATGAATATTTATATTGGATGGTTATATGCTTTTTCTGTATCAAAGAGATTGTGTAATTACATCTAATTATGCAAAAAGAGGTATTTATCATTTATCTGATGCTAAAATGAAAGAACCCCGAATGCCGGATTTTAATAGCTATTAGAGGCTGTCAAGTTTATAAATTAGCTTTTAATCCTTTCCTTTTAAAGAAAGCAAGGGCTTCTCTACGACCAATGACTCGTTCCTTTTAAAGGAACGCTTTATTCCTTTAAATGGGACGAGTGATAATATTCGTAATTATGATGTATCTTTAGATTATATATATGCGTTTTCGGAACTTATATTGCATATTCTTTCATTTAATTATACACACTTTCTTCTATTAGAGAAAATTATACCTTCCATATCTATAACCAAATCTTAAAAACAGAACACTTTCGTTTAGTTTTTGTGCTTATTATTATTTTTTTGATGAGGCAGTTTTCTCAAGATCACGCACCACTGTAATATCCATTATATTCGCATATACCTGCGTGGTCTTTACACTTTTATGTCCTAACAGTTTTTGTACAGTAGTTATATTGGCACCATTATATAATAATAAGGTAGCATTTGTATGACGGGCGGTGTGAAACGATACACGTTTATCAATTTTAGCCAAGCCTGCCAATATGTTTAATTCCTTATTAATATTAGAATTGTCTTTCAACTTGAAAAAACTATTGAGGTCATCTTTATAGCGTTGCAATATCTGGATTCCTTTACCCTCAAATAATAAATATAAAGGAAGGCGTACCTCCATACCTGTTTTGACAGATTTGTATATTATCCAAGTCTCCTGATGGAACTCAACAATATTTGCAGAGGTCAGATTAGTGAAATCAGAATATCGTAATCCAGCATAACAGCAAAATAAAAAAGCATCTTTTGTTTTTTGCAGTCTCGTATATCTTCCAGTCAGCTGCAAATTCTCAAATTTGTGTAACTCTTCCGGAGCTAAGTGTGTATGGCTTCCTTCTATACTTTTAATTTTATATTTTCTAAAGGCATACTTCTGTATATCCATATACTCCTTATTTATTGCAACATTAATATATCGTTTCAGATGCTTCATGTGCTTGGCAATAGTATTAAGGTGATAACCTTTAGATTGCAGGTAATTATCAAATGAAGACACAAACTCAAATGTCAAATCGGTAAATAATACCTCTTTCTTGAACTCCTGAAGTAATTCAAGCGTGGAAAGGTGATTTTGACGGGTACTTTCTTTCAAAGAAGAATTGGCTATCTCCTCTTTAAAAAAAGTCAAAAACGACCTTCCATTGCTTAGAGGTTTATCAATAGAATTTTTTAATAAATCTAACGATATGGACTTTCCCTGTTGCCATAGTCCAAGTTCTGTTTGCTCAATAGCTGCTATATTTTCATATAACATACGATTCAAAACATTCGCATTAGGATGATTCTTCACCATTTTTCGTTTGGCATCCCACTGTTCCGGTTTGAGATATATTTTGGTGGAGAAATACATCTTTTTCCTGTTCAGATAGGCTTCTACCTGAACTAATGCCATTCCTCTTTTATTCAATCTCTTCTTTCTGTTAAACACAAGGTTGTAACTGATCTTTTCCATACTTTCATTTTTTAATTAATAATAGAACAAATTAGACGTAATTCTGTGCTATATCAGAGGCGAATAAGCATTAATATCTCTAAAAAATAAATCTTCAAATCACTTGGTATTCACAAAACTTTAAATTAAATGCCACTTTTTTATTCGCTTTTTCACGAAAAAAGCAAAAAGAATGGCTTTTAAAGGTGTTTTATGACTAAAAACGAGTAAAAGAAATATTAAAAGAGGCATTTTGTTTATGCAAAGTGTCAATTGCTGTTTTAGCAATCAAAGCTTTTGGTTGAAAAAAATATGCTTATCGGCATAAATACAGCTTGTAAAATAACAAAATGTTATATTTGCAACCTTTTTTTATTAATATAATTGCTAGTTTCAGTTTTATTAATATATTTGCAAATTGTTAGAGTAAAGATACAAATAATGTAAAGTTAAACTTTAAGAGAGAATTTATGAAAAGAAAATTAATGCTGTTATTGGCATGCCTTTTTGTGGGCATAGGCCTAGTAACTGCCCAGACTCAAAAGGTCACAGGCGTTGTGATTTCTGAAGAAGACGGGCAGCCAGTTGTTGGCGCTTCTGTGTTGGTAAAAGGTACCACTCTGGGTACAATCACAGATGTAGATGGTAATTTTAATTTGTCGAATGTACCAAGTTCTGCAAAGACTTTGCAGATTTCGTACATCGGTATGCAGACGCAGGAAGTGGCGATAAAGCTCAATTTGCGAGTGGTTCTCAAATCTGATGCACAGCTAATAGATGAGGTTGTGGTAACCGGATATGGGGTAACTAAAAAAGCGGCATTTACGGGATCTGCCCAAACGGTGGATAACAAGGATTTGATGAAAAAAACAGATGCAAACTTTATGAAGTCTTTGGAAGGATCAGTAGCTGGTTTACAAGTAAATAGCTTGACTGGACAACCTGGTGCATATGCTTCTACTACTATTCGTGGGGTTGGTTCAATGAACTCTGGAACTGAACCTTTATACGTAATTGATGGTATTGCCATTTACACAGACAAAATGGGGGCTTATAACAAAGCCGGAACAGGGGATATGGCGGCAAGTCCGATGGCTAATATCAATCCTAACGACATTGAGTCCATCACAGTTTTGAAAGATGCTACAGCTACAGCTATTTATGGAGCTCGTGCAGCGAATGGAGTAATTGTAGTTACTACTAAAAAAGGTAGTCTGGGAAAAGCGCGTTTTAATGTGAATGCAAAAGTCGGAACTAGTTTTGTAGGTAAGATAGATCATAATTATCGTACGACAAATCTGGATAAATACAAAGAGATCTGGACCGAAGGACTAACAAATGCAGGATATGACGGTGAGGATGGCATGACTTCTGCTGAATGGCTGAATGCCTATGTTATGGATTGGTATAATGTGGACTTGACGCAAAATATCAAGAGTGTGGATTGGCTGAAGGAGATTCTGCAAAATGGTTTTTCACAAGAATATGATATCAGTGCTCAAGGTGGGAATGAAAATTTGCGCTATTATATTAGTGGAGGATATTTTCAGAATACAGGTATCGTCATCGGAACTGGAATGAAACGCTATAGCGGACGTATTAGTTTAGATGGAAAAAGCGGACGGATAGGATATGGACTTTCTGTGAATGGAGCACTCTCTGATATAAACAACACTATGACTGAAAGCCAATATACTAATCCTATTGTAGCAGTATATGACATTCGTCCGTTTGAACAGGTGCGCAATGAAGACGGAACATATAATACAAATGTTAATTATAATCCTGTAGCTATTAACGATAAAGAAAAAGGTGATAAACGCAATCAAAAGCAGATTACATTGGTTGTGAATCCATATTTTACTTATAATATTATTGATGGCTTAACATGGAAGACAAATGCAGGATTGAGCTTGATTGACTTGGACGAGTTCTTTTACAGTTCAATTTATAATCCTCAATATTCCGGTAGTGGTATGCTTGGTCAAAGAAACCAAGAAAGAGCAACAACCTTGACCATTACCAATACCGTAAACTTCAACCGCACTTTCAAAGACATGCATCATTTGAATGTGTTGTTGGGACAAGAAGCACAGAAAATATCTTATAGAACAATTTATGCAGCTGCCAGTGGATATCCTAGTGATGCTGTTTTTGAATTGGACAATGCTTCCAAGCCAACAGGGGCGGGATCTTCAACCAAAGCAAGCACTCTTTCTTCATTCTTTATGAATGCAGAATATAACTTGAATGATAAATATTATCTGTCAGGCAGTTTCCGTTATGACGGCTCGTCAAGATTTGGTGTAAACAACAAATGGGCTCCTTTTTGGTCTATAGGAGCAAAATACCGAATTTCTAACGAAAGCTTTATGGAAAATACCAAAAATTGGTTGACAGATTTGACTATCAGAGGTAGTTATGGAACTGTAGGTAATCAGGATATTGGTTATTATGCAGCAATGGGATTGTATAATTATGGATATTCTTATAATGGCAAACCTGGAGCTATTCCTTACCAAATAGCCAATCCGGATCTTAAATGGGAGACTGTTGCGAAAGCCGATATCGGTATCCATGCTGTTTTCTTCGAAAGACTGACACTCGAAGTAGACTATTATAACCAACGGACAAAAGATATGATATTTGATGTACCACTTTCTTACACAACTGGATTCGGATCTATCCTGAAAAATGTAGGTGAGATGGAAAACAAAGGTATAGAATTCTTAATTAACGCTAACGTACTTAGAAATAAAGATTTCAGTTGGGATGTTCGTTTCACTGGTACGGCAAATAAAAATAAAATCATAAAACTTGCTACAGAAAAACCAATTGAGAATACTCTAACTATCAGAAAAGTTGGTGAAGCGTATAATACGTTCTATATGCCGGAATATGCAGGAGTGGATCCTGAAACAGGAGAAGCAATGTGGTATAAAGGACAAGAAGGGGATGAGAAAACAAAAAATGTAAATGAGGCCGGTCAGCGAATTGTAGGTTCTGCCGATCCTAAATTTTATGGTGGCTTTGGAATGAATTTCAAATACAAAGGCTTTGACTTCTCTTTTGATACCAGTTTCACCTTGGGAAATAAAGTATATAACTCCGGATTTGCATTTGATATGCAGGTTGGACATTATTTCTTAGGCCCGGTATCTAACTACGTTTATGACAACCGCTGGCAAAAGCCGGGAGATATAACCGACGTACCCAAATTTGTAGCTGGAGACAACTCGGGAGCAGAAACTAATTCCAGCCGTTTCTTAATGAATGGTTCTTATTTAAGAATGAAATCCATGGTTTTAGGATATACTCTTCCGAAGAACCTTATGAATAAGGTGGCTATTGACAATTTAAGAGTTTATATCTCTGCTGACAATTTGTTCACTATCACTGCTAAAGATTTTATAGGATTTGATCCACAAACCAGATCTACCGGTATGCAGTCTTGGGCATATCCTGTACCTAGAAATATCATGTTCGGTCTTAATCTTAGCTTCTAAAAAAATAACTTTAGAAATTTATGACAATGAAGAAAATATTATTTGCTTTATTAACCGGTTGGATGGCAATTTCATTCACCGCATGCGATGACTTCTTGACAGAAACGCCATCAACTTCTGTTCCGACAGAAGAAGCCTTGGTTACTACCCAAGATTTTCAGAACGCTCTAAATGGTGTATATTACACATTAGGTTCATATCGTTTTCTGGGACGTGATGTATTAGCAATTGGAGATGCGCCAACGGATATCACTTCACATTCCGTTGCAACGTCTCATTTCTATGACATCTTCCGCTATCAGATACTGGATACTAATTCATACATAGAAGAAATATGGGCATACGGATATTGGGCTATCGACCGTTGTGCACGTATCATTAAAGAAGGTGCTTCATTTAAAGAAGTAACAAAGGGGGATCTGGCAGAAGTGGAAGGATGCATCGCTCAAGCCTATGCAATTAAAGCCCTCTGCTCTTTCTATTTGACTAACATGTTTGGTTTGCCATATTCGGAAGCCAACAAAACGACATTAGGTATCGTAAACGTTACTGAACCCGTCCCTGCCTATTCACAGGTGTCAAGAGTCAGTGTAGAACAAAATTATAGCCTGATTCTTGATGATATAACGAAAGCTAAAGAATATTATGCTAAAGAAGGTGTTGAAAATGTAGGTAAACAGTATATGAATACGGCTGCAGTTGCTGCACTTGAAGCTCGCGTAAAACTCTATATGAAAAATTACGAAGGGGCTATTACAGCGGCTCAAGAGGCAATAACCCTAAGTGGTGGTACAGTTGTATCAACCAAAGAAGACTATAAGAATATGTATACGACATTGGCTGTTTCGACAGAAGACATTTTCTTTATAGCAAAAGCCGAAGATGATTATTTGTCCGCTAATGCTCTGAATACTTTATGGAATAAATACGGTTTGTCTATTAACAGCGCAACAGTAGCAGAATATTCACCTAATGATATTCGGCTGGCGCTTCTTGGCGGTACGTGGACTGGTGGAAAAATGCGTGGTATCACAACCAATAATCAGATTTCTAATTTACCAGTTTTCAGACTGCCTGAAATGTATTTAATACAGGCAGAAGCATATGCAAAACAGTCAACTCCTAATTATGGAAAAGCTAAAGAAAAGCTATTGGAAGTAGCTTCCAAAAGAAATCCGGATTTGGATGACAATGAAATAGCAGAGGATCAAACGGTTATTGATGCCATTGATAAAGAAAGAAAATTAGAACTGGTTCAAGAAGGACATCGCTTCTTTGATGCAAGAAGATTAGGTAAAATTATTAGTGTAGCAGATGGATCGTACACTAATTTCAACATCGCAAAATTTGTGTACCCAATACCTTCTTTTGAAGTCAATTCAGGTTTTGGAGTTATACAAACAGAGGGATGGAGTAATAATTTACCTCGATAAAACATTTTTTAATATTGCCTCCATATAAGGATAAGTTTTAAATAAATAGATGAGACCTGCAATTTCGATTAATTCTAAAATTGCAGGTCTTATTATTTATAAATATATACATAAGTAGTTTTACGTAAGAAACAATAATTCGCTTGCAAAATTTCAATGAATGTCATATTTACCTTGACTAATAATCAACATTTGAATATTAGTCAGAATTAGTTTGTTGCAATTTTCTTCATATAGTATTCCCTTACTAAATAAATATCACGTTTATTATCAGATAATTACGTCCATTTTGGGTAGAGATTAAGTATTACATATATAGACTGACAATAATAACGAATTTATTTAATTATCTAATAATTAAGCATATATGTATCATTAATTAAGAAAAGAAAAAGCTCTCCACGCCTAAACATTTGATATTACATCATTGATAATCAACAATATACAAAATATTTAGTTCTGCAAAGACTTTGCAGATTTCGTATATTGGTATGCAGACACAAGAAGTGGTGATCAAACCAACTTTAAAAGTTGTGCTAAAGTCTGATTCCCAAAATCTAGATGAGGTTGTAGTGACAGCTATGGGGATTAAGCGATCGGAAAAATCCCTAGGTTATGCCGTATCTAGTGTGAAGGGAGATGAAATAACTAAAGCACGTGAAAGTAATGTACTTAACTCATTGTCTGGTAAGATTGCGGGACTGCAAATAGCCCAATCATCTGGTACGGTAGGTGGTAGTTCAAGTATACAGATTCGTGGTGCCTCTTCTATTGGTTCCGTTTCTTCTCCTTTATTTATTATTGACGGGCTTCCAATTGACAATGGTTCTTATAATCCTGACAGAACTAATGGTATAGTCGATGTTGGTAACCGTGCAGGGGATATCAATTCAGACGATATTGAATCTATCAATGTATTGAAAGGAGCAGCTGCAACTGCATTGTATGGAGCGCGTGCAAAGGATGGTGCTATTGTTATTACTACAAAGAAGGGAAAAAAGAACTCTCCGGTATTTGTAACAGTAAACTCTTCTACACGATTTGAAAATGTACTGAAGTTACCTGATTTTCAAAATGAATATGCACAAGGTAGTTATGGCGTATATAATGTGAAAATGTTGAATGGTTGGGGACCGAAGATTTCATCGGTACAAGATCAACAGTTTACAGATTACAAAGGTGACAAAGTGACTTTGAAAGCAAATCCTGATAATGTAAAGGATTTCTATGAAACTGGAATGAGTTATATTAATAATGTATCAGTTGCGGGTGGTGGTGAAAAGGCCGACTTCCGCTTGAGCTTTACTTCTACTAATCAGACTGGTGTTGTACCTGGGTCTGACTACAATAAATACGCTTTTTCTGTCAATGCGGGTATGAATTTTACTAAGAACTTCACTGGTCGTATTTCTGCTCAATATATACGTTCCGATTCTGAAGGTCGTCCGGCACAAGGTGCAAATGATAGCAACCTACTGATTCCATTGATCAACGGATTGCCTAGAACTATTGATATACATGATATTCAAAAGAATTGGATTGATGAGAATGGAAAGCAGATAACATTAGATCCGGAAGGTAAAAGTAATAATCCATATTGGATTATTAATAAGAATAAGTTTACCAATAATTTAGATCGTATGATTGGTAATATTACATTGACTTATAAACCGATTGAAGGATTGACTATCACCAATAATGCCGGAACAGATTTTTACACAGAAGGAAGGCGTAAGGTGTATGCAAAGGGGACTGTAGGAGCCTTGAACGGAAAGTTCCAGACTTGGAATTTGTATAAAAGAATTATAAATAATGACTTAATGGTTTCTTACGAGAAGACTTTTGCAAATGACTATCATTTTAAGGTAATGATGGGGCATAATCTCTATCAGGAGGAATGGAAAAATGAAAATGTGCAGGCGCAGAATCTGGTTGTTGATGGGCTATACACATATACTAATGCGAAGTCTACTACTCCGGTAAATTATTATGAAAAGAAACGTCTTGTTGGTTTATATGGAGATATTAGTTTGGGATACAAAGATATGCTTTTCGTAAATGTAACAGGACGTAATGACTGGTCGTCTACTCTACCGATCAATAATCGTTCCTATTTCTATCCTTCCATAAGTGGTAGTTTTATTTTTACGGAGTTGATGGAAAACAAAGATATTCTGAATTTTGGTAAGGTTCGTTTGAGTTATGCTAATGTGGGTAGTGATGAAGATCCGTACAATTTGGCATTTAAATATACTCCCGCTAGTACTTACTTTTTGCAATATCTGGGTGATGTTAACACTTTCCCCCATATGGGATTAGTTGGCTTTACGGGACCTCGTGTCTTACCAAATGAGAATTTGAAGCCGCAAAATCAAAGTTCTTTTGAAGTTGGAGCTGATTTGCGTTTCTTCGGTGGAAAAATTAGGTTAGATATGACTTATTATAGCAATATTACAAAGAATCAGATTGTAAGTATTGATGTCCCATTGTCAACAGGCTACTTTGCCAATAATATTAATGCCGGGAAGATTGCCAATAAAGGTGTTGAAGTAACTTTGGGGTTGACTCCTGTGGAAACACGTGATTTTAAATGGGACTTGGATGCAACATTTGCTTCAAATAAGCAGACAGTGGAGGAGTTAGCTGAAGGACTTGATGAATATACGTTAACGAGTGGACTGAGCGGTTTACAAATTAAGGCTGCTAAAGGAGATTCGTTTGGCTTGTATGGCACGGGTTGGAAACGTGATGACCAAGGAAATTATGTGATTAATTCTAAAACAGGTTTGAGAGAAACTGTTAATAACGTGCGTTTAGGAGATGTATATCCTGATTTTACGATGGGAATCAACAATACATTTACTTATAAGGGAGTTACCTTGAGTTTCTTGATTGATATCCGTCATGGAGGTTCTTTGTATTCAGAGACTGTAGCTAATTTAAGAAGTAGCGGTTTGGCTGCTGAAACAATAGCTCACCGTGAAGATGCTTCCTTTATTGAGCCGGGTGTAATCCTTCAGGATGATGGAACATATAGACCTAATGATGTTCCTGTGAAAAGTATGCAGGATTATTGGCAGCATATATCCAATTCTAGTAATAATGAAGGGAATATCTATAATGCATCATTTGTAAAACTCAGAGAGGTACAGTTGTCTTATAGCTTCCCGCGCAAATGGTTCAAGAGCTTTTTTGTTAAATCATTGGATTTAGGTTTTGAGGCACGTAACTTATGGATTATTAAAGATCATGTGCCACATATTGATCCGGAAGCTAACTTCTTCGGTCCTTCTCAGATTGGGGGTGGTGTAGAGTTTAACAGCATACCTTCTACCAGAAGTTTTGGATTTAATGTCAGATTAACATTGTAAGATTTAAACGAATATGATAATGAAAAAGAAAATATTAACATACGCATTGAGCGCTTTGGCATGTTTAACTTCATGTAGCGATTGGCTCGATATTAACCATGATCCCAATACTGCCGAGAAAGTTGATCCCGGGTATTTGTTTAACTATGTAGCTGTAAACTGGGCTGGAACACGCACTGGTGGTGACTTTTATATTCCTTTATCTATGAGTTCGCAGTGTCAAGTTGATGGTGGACTTGATTACGGTGGCTGGGATGAATCTGTATATACTATTTCTCCTTATAGTACAGGGAATGTCTGGAAACATTATTATTCTGTAGGTGGCAATAATTTGATGTTAGCTATTAAAAATGCAGAAGAGTCAGAACCGGTGAATCACAATGCTATTGCGCAGTGTAAGATTCTTTTGGCTGAGCATATGTATGAGGCAACGATGTTGTGGGGAGATATTCCTTTCACAGAATCCTGGAACGGAACAATTAAATATCCGAAATTTGATTCTCAGGAAAGTGTATTGAATGGTGTTTTGTCATTACTTGATGAGGCATTACAGCTTATAGATCTGAATGATGCTAATGCAATTGATGAGTACGATATCTATTACAAAGGTGATATGAACAAATGGATGACTTTGGCAAAGTCTTTAAAGTTTAGAACATTGATGGTTATGGTAGATAAAGACCCTTCTAAGGCTGCTGCTATTGGTACGTTGCTGCAGGCTGGAGGAATGGTTGCATCAGCAGCGGACAATTTGGTATTTCCTTACTCTACAGATCCGGGTAACCAGAACCCTAAATATGAACTTATAGAATTGGTTGGGGGGACACAAATATTGTTCTTTGCTAGCAATTATATGTTGAAACCGATGCAAGAACGTGATGATCCCCGTATTCCCTGTTATTTTGAACTGGGTGCGGATGGTGTATACCGGGGGTTGGGTAATAGAGAGGCTGCAAAGACAGATGATGAAGAAAATCTACTGTCATCTGTTGTAAGCAACTACCTTTTCAGAAGAGACGCTCCGGAATTGATTTATTCTTGTCAAGAACAGCTACTTTTGGAAGCAGAAGCTTATGCGCGCGGATTAGGAGTTGCTCAAAATCTGTCGAAAGCTAATGAACTGTACCTGAAAGGAATTCGTGAAGCATGTGCTTTTTATGGAGTTGCGGAATCCGATATTGATACATATGTTACAGGTTTACCGGAATTGACAACGATGACCCAGGAAAAAGCTCTGTATGAGATTCATATGCAGCAATGGATTGATTTGATGGATCGTCCGTTTGAGGAGTTTGTACAATGGAGGCGATCTGGTACTGCCGGAAACGAGGTTCCGACATTGCAAGTCCCGGAAGATGCAACTTCAAAAGAATTGATCAGAAGATGGGAATATAGTCCTGAAGAAATGACAGCTAATATTAATGCACCGAAAGAATCTCCGAAAATCTGGGAAAAACTATGGTTTGATTTATAATTGAATTACCATAAATGATACGAAAAAGAGGACAATAAAACATTGTCCTCTTTTTTTTTGTTATATTTGCGCCCACATTATTATATATAATAGAAGTAAAGAATGAAAGAATTTGTAATATCCGAAGCCAAAGTAGAAACAGCAGTGCTTGTAGGACTCATCACACAGACGCAGGATGAGCGTAAAACAAACGAGTATCTGGATGAACTGGCTTTCCTTGCCGAGACGGCTGGGGCGGAAGTTGTGAAACGATTTACACAGAAGTTGCCGACGGCTAACTCTGTAACTTATGTTGGAAAAGGAAAGTTGGAAGAAATCAGACAATATATCCATGACGAAGAGGAAGCAGAACGTGAAGTAGGAATGGTCATCTTTGATGATGAGCTTTCTGCGAAACAGATTCGTAATATTGAAGCTGAACTGAAAGTGAAGATACTGGACCGTACTTCACTGATTCTTGATATATTTGCCATGCGTGCGCAGACAGCCAATGCGAAGACACAGGTAGAACTGGCACAGTATAAATATATGTTGCCGCGTTTGCAGCGGCTTTGGACTCACTTGGAACGCCAGGGAGGTGGTTCCGGTGCCGGTGGTGGCAAAGGTTCCGTGGGACTTCGTGGTCCGGGTGAAACACAGCTTGAGATGGACCGCCGTATCATCCTGAACCGTATGTCATTGCTGAAAGAACGTCTAGCGGAGATTGACAAGCAGAAAGCTACCCAACGCAAGAATCGCGGACGCATGATACGTGTTGCACTGGTTGGTTATACCAATGTGGGAAAATCAACCATGATGAATCTTCTCTCCAAGAGTGAAGTGTTTGCGGAAAACAAACTGTTCGCTACTTTAGACACTACTGTGCGCAAAGTGATTATCGATAATCTACCGTTCCTGTTGTCAGATACAGTAGGGTTTATTCGCAAGTTACCTACCGACTTGGTAGAATCTTTTAAATCTACCCTGGATGAGGTACGTGAAGCAGATTTGCTTGTGCACGTAGTCGATATTTCCCACCCCGGATTTGAGGAACAGATTGAGGTGGTGAACAAGACCCTGGCAGAGATTGGAGGCAGTGGCAAACCTATGATACTTGTATTTAATAAAATAGACGCTTACACCTACGTGGAGAAAGCGCCGGACGACCTTACCCCCCGAACAAAGGAAAACTTAACACTCGAAGAACTGATGAAGACGTGGATGGCAAAAATGGAGGATAACTGCCTCTTTATTTCCGCCCGCGAACGAATCAATATAGACGAACTGAAAAATGTAGTTTATCAGCGAGTGAAAGAATTACACGTTCAGAAATATCCCTATAACGATTTTCTTTATCAGACCTACGAAGAAGAAGAGGAAGAATAATCAATATGCTAATATGCTGATGTGCCAATTGGTTGCGCGTACTGTATCAGAATTGGCACATTGGCATATGGGCACATTAACACATTATTAAGATGAAAGACTATCGTAGATTGACTGAAGATGAGATACTTCAGTTGAAGAGCCAGTCATGTCTGGCCGATGATTGGGGAAATGTATCAGTGGCAGAGGGTTTTAATTGTGAGTACGTCCATCATACCCGTTTCTCGGGTGAAGTAAAACTGGGGGTATTCGAAGCTGAATTTACATTGCCGGGGGGAATCAAGAAACATTCGGGATTACGTCATGTGACGTTGCACAATGTGTCGGTGGGCGATAACTGCTGTATTGAGAATATACAGAACTATATTGCTAATTATGAGATTGGCAGTGACACCTTCATTGAGAATGTAGATATTATTTTAGTGGATAGGTTAAGCACTTTTGGTAATGGGGTAGAAGTGGCTGTCTTGAATGAAACAGGAGGCCGTGAGGTGTTGATGAACGATAAATTGTCTGCGCACCAGGCATATATTCTTGCACTGTACCGCCATCGTCCCGAGCTGATAAACCGTATGAAATCTATTGCGGATTATTATTCCAATAAACATGCTTCTGCTGTCGGCAGTATTGGCAATCATGTGATGATTCTCAATACGGGCTCGATCAAGAATGTCCGGATTGGTGATTACTGCCATATCTGTGGGACCTGCCGCTTATCCAATGGCAGCGTCAATAGTAATGTGACGGCACCTGTACATATCGGACATGGTGTAATCTGTGATGACTTTATCATCTCTTCCGGCTCTAAAGTGGATGACGGCACGATGTTGACTCGTTGTTTCGTCGGACAATCCTGTAAACTGGGACACAATTATTCCGCTTCCGATTCTTTATTCTTCAGTAATTGTCAGGGAGAGAACGGTGAGGCATGTGCTATTTTTGCAGGTCCTTTCACTGTGACACACCATAAATCTACTTTATTGATTGCCGGTATGTTCTCGTTTATGAATGCGGGTTCGGGGTCCAATCAGAGTAATCACATGTATAAGTTAGGTCCTATCCATCAGGGAACGATGGAGAGAGGAGCGAAGACCACTTCCGATTCATATATCCTGTGGCCGGCACGTGTCGGGGCTTTCTCTTTGGTAATGGGACGTCATGTTAATCATGCCGATACTTCCAATCTTCCTTTCTCTTACCTGATAGAGCAGCGGAATACCACTTATCTTGTTCCGGGAGTTAATTTGAGAAGTGTAGGTACTATCCGTGACGCACAGAAATGGCCAAAGCGTGATAAGCGAAAAGATCCGAACCGGCTGGATTATATCAATTATAACCTGCTGAGTCCTTATACCATTCAGAAGATGTTTAAAGGACGTTCCATTTTGAAAGAATTGAAACGTGTATCCGGTGAAACTTCAGAGATCTACTCCTACCAGAGTGCTAAAATCAAGAACTCTTCTCTGAATAACGGAATTCGTTTTTATGAAATCGCCATTCACAAGTTCTTGGGAAACTCCATCATAAAACGATTGGAGGGTATTAATTTCCAGACCAATGAAGAAATCCGTCAGCGACTGAAACCTGACACGGAAATCGGACTTGGCGAATGGGTGGATGTTTCCGGACTGATTGCTCCCAAGAGTGAAATCGACCGATTGTTGGATGGTATTGAGAATGGAACAGTCAATCGTTTGAAATCCATCAATGCAAGTTTCGCGGAAATGCACGAGAATTATTATACCTATGAATGGACATGGGCTTATCATAAGATTCAGGAATTCTATGGCTTAGATCCGGAAACGATTACGGCAAAAGATATCATCGGTATTGTGAAAGCATGGCAGCAAGCTGTTGTCGGATTGGATAGGATGGTGTATGAGGACGCTAAGAAAGAATTCTCATTGTCTTCCATGACTGGATTCGGTGCTGATGGTTCTCACGATGAAATGAAGCTGGATTTTGAGCAGGTACGCGGTGATTTCGAAAGCAATACCTTTGTGACAGCAGTATTGAAACATATTGAAGATAAAACAGCTCTTGGAAACGAGTTAATCAAACGGATTGAAGCAATCGAATTATAATAGAGTGGCAGATGGCGAACTGTGGATGATAAACAGGATATGATAAATAGCAAACTGTAAATAAAATAGTGAGCGGTGAACGGCAGATGTCAACGAATGGCATAGCTTGTTTACCGCTCGTTGTTTATAGTTTATGATTGTCTTTTGCTGTTCCTGCTTTTCTCCGTTATTCATTCTTAATTCTTCATTCATCATTCGCCATTCTTCATTCTTAATTACTACCTTTGCCACACTAACTAACATTACGTAATAAAATAAGAAACTTATGGCAACACCTCCGTTTAAGTATCAGCCTATGTTTGAAAAGGGAAAAGATACAACTGAGTATTATCTGCTTACAAAAGACTATGTATCAGTAAGCGAGTTTGAAGGAAATCCTATCCTGAAAATTGAGAAAGAAGGTTTGACTGCGATGGCTAATGCAGCTTTTCGTGATGTATCATTCATGCTTCGTCGTTCGCACAACGAACAAGTTGCTAAGATTCTGAGTGATCCGGAAGCAAGTGAAAACGATAAGTATGTAGCATTGACTTTCCTGCGTAACGCGGAAGTTGCTTCAAAAGGTGTACTTCCTTTCTGTCAGGACACTGGTACTGCTATTATCCATGGTGAAAAAGGACAGCAGGTATGGACTGGATATTCTGATGAAGAAGCGCTTTCACTGGGCGTATATAAAACATACACTGAAGAGAACCTGCGTTATTCACAGAATGCGCCTTTGAATATGTATGATGAGGTAAATACAAAATGTAACCTCCCTGCACAGATTGACATCGAAGCTACCGAAGGTATGGAATACGAATTCCTTTGCGTAACAAAAGGTGGTGGTTCTGCCAACAAGACATATTTGTATCAGGAAACAAAAGCGATCCTGAATCCCGGTACATTGGTTCCGTTCCTGGTTGAAAAGATGAAAACATTGGGAACAGCCGCTTGTCCTCCTTATCATATCGCTTTCGTAATCGGTGGTACTTCTGCTGAAAAGAACCTGTTGACAGTGAAATTGGCTTCTACTCATTTCTATGATAACTTGCCGACTACCGGAAACGAATATGGTCGTGCATTCCGCGATGTCGAACTGGAAAAAGAAGTATTGGCAGAAGCTCACAAGATTGGGTTGGGGGCACAATTCGGAGGTAAATATCTTGCTCATGATGTACGCATCATCCGTCTGCCTCGTCATGGTGCATCTTGTCCGGTAGGTTTGGGCGTATCTTGCTCTGCCGACCGTAACATCAAATGTAAAATCAATAAGGAAGGTATCTGGATTGAGAAACTGGATTCAAATCCGGGTGAACTGATTCCGGCTGAACTGCGTCAGGCAGGTGAAGGTGATGTTGTGAAGATCGACCTGAACCGTCCGATGCCTGAAATCCTGAAAGAACTGACTAAATATCCGGTTGCTACCCGTCTGTCATTGAACGGAACGATTATCGTAGGTCGTGACATCGCTCATGCTAAACTAAAAGAACGTTTGGACCGCGGTGAAGACTTGCCACAATATATTAAGGATCATCCTATTTATTATGCAGGTCCGGCAAAAACTCCGGAAGGCATGGCTTGTGGCTCTATGGGCCCTACTACGGCAGGACGTATGGACTCTTATGTAGAACTGTTCCAAAGTCATGGCGGTAGCATGGTGATGTTGGCAAAAGGTAACCGTAGCCAGCAGGTGACAGATGCTTGTCAGAAATATGGTGGTTTCTATCTTGGTTCTATCGGAGGTCCGGCAGCTATCCTTGCACAGAACAACATCAAGAGCATCGAATGTGTGGAATATCCGGAATTGGGTATGGAAGCTATCTGGAAGATTGAAGTAGAAAACTTCCCTGCATTTATCTTGGTAGATGATAAGGGTAACGACTTCTTCAAACAGTTGAAACCGTGGAATTGCAAAAAATAACCGGTTGATACCTGTTGGGATAAAACTGTAAGAAGAGGCTGTAAATGCCTTGAATTAATAAAGGGGCTGTCTGACTATTTTATTGTTAGACAGCCCCTCTTCTTATTTTAAGGACTTAAAGATTTTTCGGATATTTACTTTTGCAATGTAAACATCAAACTTTCATCAGTTATGATTACTTATTCTGTTCTTTTTTCCATTTTTCATATCTCTTCAACACCTTGCTTCCGTCTTTGTTGTACCAACTATAACCATTCCGGCGTTCGTGTCCGATTTCCGATATATCATATTTTTTAATGCCATCACGGTCGCAGAAAAAAGGCCGGTTTGTTTCCAGATCATAAAAACGTGCCCAAAGAGTAGGACAGTCTTCACAGGGAACCATGCGATAGTCTTTTTTGCCATCACTGTTAGTGAAATATTCCTTCTGTATTCCTTTTATTTCAGACTTTTGGAACCATTTGATAGCACCTTCTATGGATTTTACAACGTCTGCAGATGGATGGGGAAGTGACATTAACAGTAATACAATGTTGTCAGACTCTTGTCCGCTTAGTGACGGGAGTTCATAGGCACGTGCTTTGCAGGGTTCCAAAGTGACACGGTCATGTTGGGCGCACCACACTGTTAACTCTCCATTTTGGCGCACCTGCGTTTTGAGTATACACTCTATCCCTTTATTAAATGCATTACGTGCTTGTTCACAGATCTTGTCAGGGAGGAAAGTGTACGGAGCTTTCTTTTCGTATATGCTCCGAAGTTGATTCATGACTCTCACCATTGCATTGTCATTGTAGGTGATTTGTACATAATAACCTTTGGGACGCGGATAAAATTGAGGCCATCCACCGTTTTCATACTGCGATTTGAGCAGATATTGAATACCGTTCAGCACTCCTTCTTTATATTTCTCCTTTTGCGTAGCCAGATAAAGCCGTGACAAATATTCTATTTCTGTCGTGGTGGCATTGTTGTCAATGGTACTTTGGTTGGTATCTTCTTTAGCTTTTAGTGCCGCATTATATTCTTGTTCCGTCAGTTCTGCCGGCATATAGATATTCTTGGGCCAGCCTCCAGTCGTTTGTTGATAGAGTAACACGTTGTCACCGATGCGTTGGGCTTCTTCCGTCTTGAAGAAATCATCGTCAAATTTAGGGGCGATGTGTACCCATTCTTTGTAGTTCTGTTGTTTTCTGTAATCTGTTGCTTTTTGGGCTGAGGCGTTTGTCAGGATAAAAAGTAGCAGTAAGAAAAGACTTAGTTTTCTCATGGCTTGTATTATTTAATGTTTTTATAGTATGCAAATGTAGGAAGAAAGAAAAACATCGATATGTAATAACTGTTTTTTATACAGTAAAAATTGGGTTAACCCTCCCGATAAGAAGATTAACCCAATCAAAAAATAAATGGAAACTACTTCCTTATTCCAGATATTTCGTAATCTTTCCGCTGATTTGCAACAGGGATATTTCGCAAAGTTTCGTATTATATTCAGCAGAAAGGATGCGTTCCTCTGCATCTAACAAACTCTTTTGTGCTTCACGCACTTCAAAACCGGAGAGGTCCCCTTGTATATAACGGTCCATGGCAATATCGTGATTATCTTTGGCGGTTATCAGGTTTTGACGTTCCAGATTCAACAATTGAAGATTGTTGCGATAGGCTTGCCATAAGTTACTGAGATCAGAGCGAAGTGCTAATTCCAAGTCCTGTCGTTCCAGACGACGATTCTTGAAAGCCAGACTTGCATTTCTCTTTTCGCGGCGGCGATTACCGTCGAATATATTAAAACCGACAGTTATTCCGGCATTGAAGCCCAGTTCACCTCTTCTGCTGTTTGCATTGATGTCATACTTGTTGAACGTATATCCATATCCGGTATTTAATTTGAGATATGGATAGTTGCGTGAGTTTATTTTCTTGTAGTCCAATTGGGCAAGTACTGTGTTTTGATCGGCCTTGAGCAAAGAAGCATTGGTTGCTAACGTAGAATTCCACAAATCATCAAATTGCAAGTCGCTGTGTACGTCGATGGTGGAATCTTTGATAATAATGTTTTGATTGACATTGTTGTTAGCCATCAGTTCATTCAACTGGATGCGTGAAGAATGTAGCAATTCCTGTTGTTTGATGTATTGGGCACTGTCTGCATTGAAATCCACCTTTGCCTGCTGATAATCCAGCCCTGAAAACTTACCGACCAGGTGACTAGCCTCGGCTATGCGCAAACGCTCTTTGGAAAGTGACATTGCATAATGAAAGTTTTTCAGACGGATCTTCTGCTGGATAAAATTATAGTACTCGGAAGTCAGGGCAGCAATAAAATCTTCAATGGCAATACGCGTGTTGGTTTCCCCCTGACGTTCCAGCTCTTTCAACTGTTTATAGGTGGTACTGATATTGAATCCGTCGAAAATAGTCCAGTTGAGGTTAAGACCGACATTAACCGTCTGATCGTAGACTCCGTTGTTCTTTGTTATTTCTCCGGTAGCACGCGCCTTGGTCTCAATATTGTCCAGGTTTCCGGTATATCCGGCAGAGAAGTCCAGTGTAGGCAGGTAACCTGCATTTCCCAACGTTGCGTTGTTTTTGCTGATCTGCTCTTCGTTATGGATGATACGTAAAGAGTAATTGTTTTGCAATCCTTCTTCCAGACACTCCTTGAGAGTGAGAACTTGTGCCTTTGCAAAAGAGACTGATAAGAAGGCACATGCAATGGTGATATAAATGATGCGTTTCATGCAAATTCCTTTCTGTTTCATTCTTGTAGTTTTTTGATTCGGTTAGTCGAAATGTAACTGTAAATAGCCGGTACAATGTACATCGTAAGCAGAGTGGATACGACCATACCACCTACTACCGCCGTACCCATGGCAATACGCTGGTTACAACCTTCTCCGGTGGCAAATGCCAGCGGGATAAGTCCCAAAACCGTAGAGGCACTTGTCATCAGAATCGGACGGAGGCGTTGAAGGGCAGCATCTTTGATGGCGCTCATTTTATCCTCTCCGGCTTCCTGTTTCTGATTGGCAAATTCTACAATAAGAATACCGTTCTTCGCCACCAGACCGATCAGCATGATAATACCGATCTGGCTGAAAATATTCATCGTAATATCTCCGAAATACATGAAGACCAAAGCTCCGGCAATAGCCAGCGGCACTGTCAACATGATAATCAACGGATCTTTGAAACTTTCAAACTGGGCTGCCAGAATCAGGTAAATCAAAAGGATAGCCAGGATAAAGGCGAACATCAGACTGGATGAACTTTCACGATATTCTTTCGAGTCTCCCGACAGGGCAGTGCGGAAAGTGTCATCCAATGTTTCTTTGGCAATCTTATCCATTTCATCCAAACCTTGTCCGATTGTTTTGCCGTCTGCCAATCCCGCAGAGATGGTAGCTGACACAAAACGATTATAACGATACAACTTTGGAGGTGCAATACCGCTTTCCAATTCAATCAAGTTGTCCAGCTGAATCATATCCCCGTTACTGCTACGGACGTAAATAGCTTTCAGGTCGGCCGGTTTGTTTCGTTGCTGGCGGTTGATTTCACCAAGAATCTCGTATTGTTTACCATTCATATAGAAATATCCCATACGCTGTCCACTTAATCCATATTGCAGCGTTTGAGCAATGTTTTTGGTACTTACTCCCATAATACTGGCCTTGTCGCGGTTGATCTGAATACGAGCTTCCGGTTTACTGAACTTCAAATCAACGTCTGCCATCTGGAAAACAGGATTCTCATATACTTTAGCCATAAACTTGGGCAACACTTCTTCCAGCTTTTCCAAATTGGTAGCCTGAAGTACATATTGTACAGGCATGCTTCCACGACGTCCGCCGAAAGAAGACTGCTGCTGTACGAATGAACGCGCCATTGTTTTCTTCTGTACCGCTTTTGATATTTTCTCTGCCACATCCATCTGGGTATAATTACGTTCATTCATATCCTTCAGCGTGATGCGCACGTTTCCGCTACCGCTGGATACACGGGCAGTTACAGCCTCTGCATCAGGCAGAATGGAGTCTACCAGTTGATTGATGTCTTCTGTGTAATCCCTGATATATTCATAGGTGACGCCTTCCGCTCCTCGTGTATTGATACTGATTTGCGAACGGTCTTCAAGTGGGGCCATTTCCGCAGGAACTGCATTCCACAGAATACCAATCAGGCAAATGGTGATGAAAGTAAATGGAAGAGCGATCCAGCGTTTACTAAGAAAAGCGGCAAGCGAACGGCTGTATAGCCGGTTCATTCCTTCAAAGAACGGTTCTGTTTTTGCATAGAACCAACTTTGTTTTTCTCGTTTAATGAGTAACTTCGTTGCCAACATCGGAGTGAAAGTCAATGCGGCAAATGAGGATATAATCACCGAACCCGAAATTACGATACTGAACTCACGGAATAATCGTCCCGTCATTCCATCCATAAAGACGATAGGGAAGAATACCGCTACCAGCGTAATAGTGGTGGAAATAACGGCAAAGAAAATTTCTTTGGCTCCTTCTATTCCTGCTTCTTTCGGGGCCATTCCTTTCTCTATACGGATGTAGATATTCTCTGTCATAACGATGGCGTCATCTACCACCAGTCCCACCGATAGTACGATGGCGAGCATGGAAAGCACATTGATGGAGAATCCTGCCAGATACATAACGAAGAAAGCACCGATAAGCGAAACAGGGATTACGATACAAGGTACCAACGTGACGCGCCAGTCACGCAGGAAGAGGAAGATAATGATGATTACAAGTACGAAAGCCTCATATACAGTGGACTTAACCTCATTGATAGACGCACGGATAAACTTGGTATTATCAAAACCATAATTATAGTGTACATCTTCCGGCAAGTCTTTTTTCATTTGCTCCATACGTTGGTATACAGCATCCGCAATCTCAATGTGGTTGGCTCCCGGCTGTGGAATGACTACGACACCCACCATAGGAACGCCGTTCATTTTCATATAACTCTTAATATCAGCCGGCCCCAGTTCAGCACGTCCGATATCACTGAATCGTACAATACGGTTATTCTCTTCTTTGACAATCAAGTCATTGAATTCATCTGCGGTATGCATCAATCCTAGCGTACGGATCGTCAACTCGGTGGTATTTCCTTCGATACTACCTGAAGGAAGTTCCACATTTTCGTTATCTACAGCGTTTTTAACATCGACGGGAGTGATACCATAGCCTGCCATCTTTACCGGGTCAAGCCAAAGGCGCATGGAGTAACGTTTCTCTCCCCAGATAGATACACTACTTACATCGGAAATAGTCTGTAATTGTTCTTTCACAGTCAGGTCCGCTATTTCACTTAATTCCAACAGAGAACGTTTGTCACTTTGAAGGGCAACCATCAAGATAGGCATGGCATCGGCATCCGCTTTTGAAACTGTCGGTGGGTCACAGTCGCGAGGCAGATAACGTTGGGCACGTGAAACCTTGTCACGTACGTCGTTGGCCGCTGTTTCCAGATCGACGGACAATTCAAATTCTACTGTAATACGGCTTTGTCCCTGCTGGCTCACACTGGACAAAGAACGGATACCGGGAATACCGTTGATATTCTGTTCCAACGGTTCAGTTATCTGGTTTTCGATAACGTCGGCATTAGCTCCCGGATAAGAGCAGCTGACAGAAATAATCGGATTATCTACCGACGGATATTCGCGGACACCCAAATAGTTGTATCCGATGAATCCGAAAAGGAGGATAATAATCGTTAATACTGTGGCTAATACCGGGCGACGTATACTTAATTCGGAGATGTTCATTGATTTATGATTTCTGATTTATGATTTCTGATTTCTGAATTATGATTTCTGAGTTATGGATTGAAGATTTCTGATTTTTGAATTATGATTTCTGATTTCTGAATGTTTGCTGTATTTTGCTGACTTATAAATCATAAATTATTTGGCTTATAAATCATAAATCAGAATTCATAAATCATAAATTCTCATTCTTCAATATTGTCAAGTGTTACGGCGAGTCCGGTACGGAGTTGCAATGTTCCTGAAGTGATGATTGTGTCTCCTACGTGCAATCCTCTAATCACTTGCACTTCAGATGCGGTGCGGATACCAGTAATGATATCCACCGGTTCGGCCTTTCCTGATTTATACAGATAGACTTTATCTTTACCCATTTCCGGCACAATTGCTTCCGTTGGGATGGCTATTGCATTAGGTATTTCATCCTTTTTCAACAGTACACTGGCATAACGGCCGGGAAGTAGGGTGCGATTGACATTCGGGTATAATGCACGGGCGGTAAATTGATGCAGATTCGGATCGATGGCAGATTCTACAGCGTATACCTGTGCGCCAAAAGCATCCAATGTTCCTTCAACGCTGAAATTGAGATTGGTACCCTTTTTGATTTGCTTGGCATAACGTTCCGGAACGGAAAATTCAACCTTCAGTGGAGCGATTTTTGTCAGCTTGGCAACGACTGTGGTCGGAGACGCATACGTACCGATACTGACTTGGCGAAGTCCGATCACTCCGTCAAACGGAGCACGTAGCTCTGTCAGTTCAATATTAGCTTTGATAATTTCTATATCGGCATTCAGAGTTGCTAAATCCGTTTTCACCTGTTCGTAGGCTTCTTTACTGACAGCATCCCGTTTCAATAAAGCATCCTGGCGGAATACACGGTCTTCTGCCAGTTTCAATTGCGAAATCAACCTTTGCAATTGTGCCTGCAACTGTCTGTCATTCACTTTGGCTAGTAATTGGCCTTTCTTTACGGCTGTTCCTTCTTCAAAGTTGATTTCTACAATCTTTCCCGACGTTTCGAAAGACAAATCCACTTCTTCATCGGGCAGAAGTACACCGGTAGTGGTGAATTCATCTGTCAGAGATTGCGGTTTTATGACCTTGGCATTTACATTTAAAACTTGTTTCCCTCTTTTTTTATTACCGCCCATCACTTTGTCGGCGGCTGCTAGTTCGTCGTTTTTTTTCGGTAATTGTGAGTAGATTCCTCCACCGATAATCCCGGCACCAACAAGAATAATGATGCCCCATTTAGTCTTCTTATTCATGGTTTAGTATTGTATATGGCAATTATAATATAATCTTTGAAGATTAGACTTTCCCTGACTGGAAAGGTTTAATCTGTAAATGATAGAAAAAAAGTTAATGCATCTTTTTCAGTTTAATAAGCTCATACACTTAAGGGAACTATTCTTTTATGGCATATAGAAGGGTGGTTGACAAGACTTTCCCTTTTTTAGTGATAGTTTCTGATTTTACCAGCCCAATATTTTTGGCATACCAGTCTATTGAATATTCGGTTTCTGAAATGAACATGACTTTTCCTTTTTGTTCCGTGTAGATTTTAATGCAATCAAAATCTCCCGCAGGAGTATGTATGGTTTCACGTCCTTTATATTTTCCTTTTAGAGAAGCTTTCATAGTCATTGGTCCTGATTTTTGCAAGAAATTACACTGTGGTATATCATCTCCATTCTGAACATGATCCTTTAAAGGTATGCTAATTCGTCCTTCTGCATATATGTTCTTAGAATATTTCTGATATTCATATTCTGATTTACCATCCAAAAGGATAACTTCGGTCATATCTTGACTCTTATGATAAATATAGAATAACCTGTTGATACCACTTTTTATACTTAGAGAATCATAGTGCTCTCCGAAAGCATCTTCTCTTATGATTAAGCGATCACCTTTATCAACCACGTCTGCGATGCACATAGTATCTTTCAGTGTTTTTCCTTCCTTTACTTCGGTTGTTACATAGTAAGCAGTTCTTCCTTTTTTAATACTGCAATATTGTGCATGTGCGGAAATTATGTATAAAATGAAACATAATAAAACTAAGATTTTTTTCATATTGTTTTTTTGTGTGTACTATTATAACTATAAGTGTGAACAGCATTGGTTTTATAAGCACGCTGCTCGCATTTTTTCTAATAAGCAGCCCGATATTTTCCTTCCTCTTTATCTTCCAACATATTGAGATAAGAGGTATAACGGGATTCGCTGATGAGGTGCTCTTCCACTGCTTTGCGTACGGCACATCCCGGTTCATGACGATGTGTACAGTTGCCATATTTGCAGTCGGCGGAGGTTTTGAATATTTCGGGAAAATAATGTCCGATCTCTTCTTCTTCCATATCGAATGTGCCGAAGCCCTTGATACCCGGAGTATCGATGATATAGCCATCTCCTTCCACAGGGAACATTTCGGAGAAAGTAGTAGTATGCATTCCTTTGTTGTGGTAAGAAGAAATTTCGCCGGTCTTGGCTGCTATGCCCGGCAGTATGGAATTGATAAGAGTCGATTTGCCGACTCCCGAATGTCCGGAAAATAAAGTAATCTTGCCTTCCAGTGCTTTTTTGATTTCAGCCACTCCAGTGCCGTTCTTTGCGGAAACTTTGAAGCAAGGGTAGCCGATTTGTGTGTATAAGTTGATAAGTGCGTCCAGATAGCGGAGTTCATCTTCGTCGTAAGCATCTACCTTATTAAATACCAGTTTTACAGGGACGCGATAGGCCTCTGCGGATGCAAGAAAGCGATCAATAAAAATAGTGGAAGTTTCCGGATAATTGATGGTTACCACCAGCATACACTGGTCGAGATTGGCAGCAAGGATATGAGATTGTTTGGAAAGATTGGACGAGCGGCGGATGATGTAGTTCTTTCTATCTTCTATTTCACTGATAAAAGCAGTGCCTTCCTGATTAAGTATAATCCGGACACGATCACCCACTGCAACAGGATTAGTACTGCGAATCCCCTTCAACCGGAAATTCCCTTTGATTTTACATTCAATAGATTGTCCGTCATCGGTTTTCACCTGATACCAACTACCCGTGTTTTTGATTACTAATCCTTTCATATAAATTATAAATTAAAAATGAAGAATGAAGAATTCAGGCTGTGTTTCAACTGAATAATACAGCATTATAATTCCTCATTCTTCATTCTTAATTCTTCATTATTTTTTAGACGGTCATAATTTCTTTATCCTTTTCAGCCAGCATATCATCGATTTGTTTGATATACTTATCATGGATTTTTTGCAGTTTGGCTTCCGCATTCTTCTGCTCGTCTTCTGCCAATCCGTCTTTTACGGCCTTTTTCAGTGCGTCGATGCCGTCACGACGCGCGTTGCGTACGCTTACTTTAGCCGTTTCGCCTTCTCCTTTACACTGTTTTGCCAGTTGTTTACGGCGTTCTTCCGTCAGGGGAGGGATGCCGATACGGATCATTTCTCCATTGTTTTCGGGCATGATACCGAGGTCAGAGTCGATGATTGCTTTTTCGATGACACGGAACATGCTTTTATCCCAAGGCTTGATCACGATACTGCGGGCGTCCGGAGTAGTAATTGCTGCTACATTGCTGATAGGTACCATACTTCCGTAAGAATCTACGCGGATACCATCTAATAAGCGTGCACTCGCTTTTCCGGCGCGGATATGTGCCAGTGCTTCTTCCAGATACATGATGGCCATATCCATCTTTTCTTGTGCATTGTCAAGGCAAGTCTTTACGTCTACCATATTTTTTGAGATTTAAAATTGCATTTTGATTGATTAAGTAGCAAAAGTATATTATTTTTTGTTCATCTGCAACAGCATACCCATCTTTTTTATGAGTGACTTGCCAATGATAATCAGGGTAACGGCGGTGATAATCATTAAAATACCCATCATTAAGCGGGGAGTCAGTTTTTCGTGAAACAGGAGAACACCGAAGAATAAAGCTGTCACCGGTTCCAAAGCACCCAATATTGCCGTTGGTGTAGAGCCTATATAATGGATGGCCAGTGCGGTACAGACCAGTGATACGGCAGTTGGCAGGATGGCGAGTGATAATACATCGGCCCAGAGCCAGGCAGACGGTATTACTTGCAGTTCCGTACAGAAATTTAAACGGACGATATAAACCGATAGTCCGAACAAAATGGCATAGAAGGTAAGTTTCGTGGTCGGCAGGTTTTTCAATGTCGAACGGTTTACACCTACTATATATATAGCATAAGAGAGTGAAGACAACAGAACAAAGATAATTCCCAAAGTCGATAGTGGTTTGTTGCCGTCTCCCTGATAAAGCAAGGCAATGCCTGAAAGTGCCAGCAGGATGGAGAAAACGGTAATGGCGGAAATCTTTTCCTTGAAGAATATTCCCATGATGACAGCTACCATCACCGGATAAACAAACAGAATCGTTGAAGCAATTCCGGCATCCATATAATTATAGCTCATAAACAAAAGCAGTGATGAAAAAGAGAATAACAATCCCATAATGACTAAGGGCAAAACGTCTGCCTTATGAAGTGCAAAAGACTGATGCTGCATTTTCATCAGAATACCCAATACGATTGTCGCAAAGAAGTACCGGTAGAATAAAACGGTATCGACACTCATTCCGGCTGCATAGAGCGGAAGTGCAAAAAGAGGATTCATACCGTAGCTCGCAGCGGCAATCGCTCCATAGATAAAACCTTTGGTTTTGTTAGTCATTGTTTTGCTTTTTTTAATGGCGTGCAAAAGTACGCAGTTCACCAATGATAAACAAGTGTTTAGGCGGTTGATAGTATAATTTAATCTTTCGTATGCTAAAAACTATTTCTTGGTAAAGAGATAACTAATCTTGTTTATGCATAAAATTAATCGTCTGACTATAGTCAAACTTGCGTCTGACTACTGTTGAACTTTCGTCTGACTACTGTCAGACGAAAAAGAATCAACTGTCAGACGATTAATTTTATTCGATAGGGAGATTAGTTATACGCCTTCCGAGTAATAGTCTGTAGGCAATAGGCAATCAGGTTTTTGAATAAACGCTTGCATATATCTTGGATTTTCCCGAATATTGCATCTGAATTATCGAAAAACACAGATGGCCAAAGCTAAATTTCTTGTTGTTTATTGCCTGTTCATATCGGGACTTTGTTGCATGGCAAATGTGACGAAGGATATCAATATGCGCTTTAAGGACGTAAGGCAGGGGCTTTCTCATCAAACGGTCAATTGTTTCTATCAGGATGAATTCGGATTTTTGTGGATCGGCACTCAAGACGGGCTGAACCGATTTGACGGACGTAAGTTTGAAGTATTCAAGCCGGATAACGCTAATCCTTATTCCATCAATATCAATAATATCAGGCAGGTTTGCGGAAATAAAGCCGGATTGCTCTTTATCCGCAGTTTGCAGAGCGTGACTCTTTATGATATGCGTTTGAATCGTTTTAGGGTGTTGCGTGAAGGAGAAGTTGCGGGAATCTGTTATGCGCACGATGCATTATGGATAGCTACCGGAAAGGAAATCTACCGTTACCGCAACCTCGACCAGGCGCCCGAGTTATTCTTTTCATTTCCTTCGGATGAGGGGGATGTATTGATGAACAGTCTCATGGTTCGTCAGAATCAGACAGTGGTGGTGGGGACTTCCTCCAAAGGGATATATTGTATGGACCAGTCTGCACACATCACCCGACGTATGGATGTGGGAGCTGTCAATTCAATAACGGAAGATAGAAACGGAAGTATCTGGATAGCTACCAGAAACAGAGGGCTCATACGGTTGGATGAAGATGGAACACTTACTCATTTCAAACATAATAAGGTAGCTGAAAATACGATTAACCATAATAATGTGCGTCATGTGACGCAAGCTAATGATAGTCTCCTGTATATCGGAACCTATGCCGGTTTGCAGACTTTAAACCTGTTTACCGGAGAGTTTACAGATTATGAATATGACTTGAATGTGGAGGCGGCCGATATACGTTCTATTATTTCGATGCATTACGACACTTCGGGGACTTTATGGTTGGGGACTTTTTATCAGGGAATCCAATATTATAATGTAGCGAATGATGCTTTCCATTTTTACCGCTCGTCTACGGCTGTTGGCGGTCATTTGAATTCTTATATTATCAGTTCCATTGCCGAAGACCGTTCCGGACGGATCTGGTTTGCAAGTGAAGGAAGCGGGTTGAACTATTATGATAAACATACCAAACGCTTTTTCCCTTTAAAAAAGGTCTATTCTCAAGAGCTTTCTTTTAAGATAGTGAAGTCTCTTTATTATGAGAAAGAGCCGGATTATCTTTGGGTAGCTTCTCTTTATCAGGGAATCAACCGGATTAATCTGTCGACCGGGCATATAGAATCTATCTCGGAAAACATCTATACTCCGGAAGGAAAAACAGTTGTTGACAGAGCCTATAATCTGGTGAAAATGATAGAGTTTGCCGGCCACGATTCTTTATTGATAGCTGCCAAGGGAGGATTGCTTGTGTTGGATAAGAAACACCTTCGACTTCATCATTTCGAACACCCTTCGTTGGCTGCCAAACATCTGTCGCAGGTTTGGGATATGACGTTTGACAAAGACGGGGATTTATGGCTGACTACCTCTTTTGATCTGATACGAGTCAACCTCAAAGCGGGCACTGCCCATAGTTATCCTTTCTCCCAAATAGCGCAGAGCACAGCGCAGCATCACATCAACCACATTTTATGTGATAAGAAAGGACGTATATGGCTGGGATCGACAGGCTCGGGAATTTATCTATTTGATAAGAAGACAGATTCTTTTGTGGGATACGGAGCGAAACAGGGATTAGAAAATGGATTTATAACCGGATTGGTGGAGAGCCCTTTGGATGGTTCTATCTATGTGGCAACCAATGGTGGTTTCTCTAAATTCAACCTGGCAACGACTACATTCGAGAACTATAACAGACAGAGTGATTTTCCCTTGAATAATGTAAATGATGGAGGGCTTTATATTGCGTCCGACCACGATATTTACGTGTGTGGTCTGGCGGGTATTGTCTCTATCGCCCAGGAAAAGTTGAACAAACAGTCTGTTGACTATGATGTGTTTGTAAAACGGGTGCTTGTGGATAATACGGAAATACAACCACTTGATTCGTTGGGGCTTATCAAAGAAACCGTACTGTATGAACATCGGTTAGTATTGCCGCCCAGATATTCTTCCGTCACTTTTGAGATAGCAAGTAACACCCTGAATAATATTTCTAATATCGGCCTGGAATATAAACTTGAAGGCTTTGACAACGAATATATGAAGGCGGGCGATAATACGATGATTACCTATACCAATCTTCATCCGGGGCATTATACTTTCCATGTCCGTGGCGACCAGGTGGGCGTTCACGGTCGGGAAGCACCTTCCGTTAGTTTTGAGCTGATAGTGGAGGCTCCGGTTTATCAGCGGGCATGGTTTATTTTGCTGATGGTGCTGGCAGTTATCCTCATTGCCGGCTATATTATCCGTATGTTCTGGATACGAAAAACCTTGCGGCACTCTTTATTGGCCGAGAAACGGGAAAAAGAGTATATCGAAAGTGTGAACCAGTCCAAACTGCGTTTCTTTACCAATGTATCGCATGAATTCCGTACTCCGTTAACGCTTATATCCAGCCAGCTCGAAATGCTCCTGATGCATAAGGACATTATTCCTGAAGTATATAATAAGATTCTGGATATTTATAAAAATTCCCGCCGGATGAATAACCTCGTGGATGAAGTCATTGATATACGCAAGCAGGATCAGGGATACTTGAAACTAAAGATTTCTAAAGAGAATATTGTGGCGGCGATAGAGGAAATTTGTGGTTCTTTCTATAGTTATGCCCAACTGAATAAGATAGATCTCCGCTTTTCTTCCACTCTGAAAGAAGCTGATTTGTATATTGACAAAACACAGATAGAGAAAGTATTCTATAATTTATTGTCCAACGCTTTTAAGTATACGAAGCCTGGTGACTGGATTTCTGTTGAGCTGTCAGCAGAAGGAGATAATGACATTGTGATTTCAGTCAACAACCTGGGGGTAGGCATTGATAAATCCAAGATCAAACATGTATTTGAACGGTTTTGGCAGGATGATTCGGCAACAACCACACGAACTGTCAAAGGATCGGGCATCGGATTGGCGATGGCGAAAGGAATTGTAGAGTTGCATCAGGGAACCATCGGAGTGGAAAGCGAACTGAATGGAGTTACCTCTTTTACCGTTACTCTCCACCGGGATGCGAATATGAATATGGAAGTCTCTTCCTCCGCAGACGAGCACGTTGCCGAACATTATATAATAGAGTCTCAAGAAATCTCGGAAATGGTGAAGCCGGATAAAACGGTGAAAATACTGATTGTAGAAGATAACCCGGAAATGCGTAAGGTATTGACGCAGATTTTTGAACAGATATATGAGGTATATACGGCTGCTGACGGGCAGGAAGGATTGGAACGGGCTTCTTCGCTCCAACCGCAGATGATTGTAAGTGACATCATGATGCCTGTCATGTCCGGACTGGAAATGTGCGAGAAGTTGAAAAGTAATTTGCAGACCAGCCATATACCTGTTGTCTTGCTGACAGCCCGTAACCGGGAAGAACATACCTTGGAAGGCTTGCAGACAGGTGCGGATGATTATATCTCCAAACCTTTTAATATCAAGATATTGGTAGCCCGGTGTAACAATATCATCCAGACTCGTAAACTACTTCAACAGCGGTTTGTTCGAAACGACGAACCTAAAGTGGAAGACCTTCCGTTCAATCCGATCGATAAAAAGATGTTGATGGATGCTACGGCGATTGTGGAATCTTATATTGATAACCCAGACTTTGACGTAGCTACTTTTGCACGAGAAATGTGTATGAGCAGAACGTTGCTTTTCACTAAATTGAAAGCATTGACCGGACAGACCCCGAATGACTTTATTTTATCTTTGAGACTGAAAAAAGCAACAGAAAAATTGCGGAATGACCCCAATGCCCTGATTGCTGATATAGCATTTGATTACGGTTTTTCTAATCCAAGTTATTTTATCCGGTGCTTTAAAAATGCTTATGAAATTACTCCGGCTGCTTATAGACGGAAATATACAAACTCTTAATTTATAGTGTTTTATATACTTTCTGCCTGACGAGATTTGTACTATTTGAACTTTTATACGGACGATTCTATTATTCGAAATCATTAATAATTGGGATTTTTGCACTGTAATCATTCAAATTATTACATAGTATGAAAAACATCGTAATTAAATGGGCTGTGTTCCTGACAGCCTTTCTTATCTCTTTAGAGGTTAGTGCTCAAAACGTCAGAGTTTCTGGAGTGGTGACAGACGCACTTGGACCGATCCCCGGAGCTAATATCATGGAGGAGGGGACTACTAACGGTACAGTGACGGATGTAAATGGAAAATATTCAATCAGTGTATCGGCTAAATCTACCCTTGTTTTTTCTTGTATAGGATATAAGGAACAAAAAATACGTGTCGGTACGAAAACGGTGCTGAATGTGAATATGGTGGAAGAGTCGAAAATGCTCGATGAATTGGTGGTTGTCGGTTATGGAGTTCAGCGTAAGAGTGATGTAGCCACTTCGGTAGCTTCGGTCAAAGCGGATGAAATGAAAACATTTCCCGCCGGCAATGTGGCTGATATGTTACGTGGACGTGCCGCAGGTGTGAATGTAACGAGTAGTTCCGGACGGCCGGGATCGACTCCTTCGATTACCATTCGTGGTTCCCGTTCTATCAGTGCGGACAATGCACCTTTATATATTATAGATGGTTCTCCTTCCAGTGCAACAGAGTTCAGTACGTTGAGTGCGGATGATATTGAATCGGTTGAAATCCTGAAAGATGCTGCGTCACAGGCTATTTATGGTGCACGCGCCAGTGACGGTGTGGTACTGGTGACTACCAAACGTGGTAAAGCCGGAAAAGTGGAAGTCAACTATAATGGCTATCTGGGTATTCAATCTCTCTGGAGAAATTTTGATTTCTACTCTCCCGAAGAATATATGCAGCTTCGTCGTGAAGCAAAGGCGCATGATAAAGGAATAATTGATGCGCGTGAGATTTCTATAGCCGAAGCGTTGGAAGACGAGGTGATGCAACGGGTATGGGCCAGCGGAAAGTTTATCGACTGGGAAAAAGAAATGTTTAGAAATGCAATCTATCATAATCACGACGTCAGTGTACGTGGAGGAACAGAAAAAATCAAAGTATCGGCAGGTGCCAACTACTTTGACCAACAAGGAATGGTGGTTACCGGATCGGGGTATCAGAAGTTTTCTTTAAGACTGAATCTGGACTTTGAAATAGCCAAATGGATTAGTTTCGGTATCAATTCTTCTTATGCGATGACAAAACAAGACCGTGAGGATGGTAACTTTAATGATTTTATTACCAGTTCTCCATTGGCGGAGATATATGATGCGGATGGCAAGTATACAAAATATATCAACTCGGAAGGAAATTATAATCCTTTGTACCGTGCCGAACATTATGGACGTGAAGTAACTCGTGATAATTACCGCCTGAACTTTTTTATGGATGTGAAACCTTTCAAGGGATTCAATTATCGTCTGAATACTTCTGTTTATAATCAGACGTCTGAAGACGGTTCTTATAAAGATTCCCAATATCCGGGAGGCGGAGGAACGGCCGTTCTTGACGAATCGCGTACACAGAACTGGCTGGTTGAGAATATTGTGACCTATAAAGTGCCTATCCGGAACAAGAAACACCAGTTGACATTGACCGGCGTTCAGTCTGTCGACCATAATGGTTCGAAGTCTATCGGGTACTCGGTTGAGAATCTTCCGGTGGATAAAGACTGGAACTTCATTTCTCAAGGTGAGTTTACAGGCAAGCCCCGTCGTCAGTTTAATGAAAATAACCTGGTGTCGTTCATGGCCCGGGCGCAATATTCACTTTTAGATCGTTATTTGTTGAACGTGGCTGTCCGCCGTGACGGTTCCAGCCGTTTCGGAAAAGAAAATAAATGGGGAACTTTCCCGTCGGCAGCTTTTGCCTGGCGTGTCAATCAGGAGAGTTTCCTAAGAGATGTGTCGTGGATTGATAACCTGAAACTGCGTGTGAGTTATGGTATTGTAGGTAATCAGAATGGTATCGGTAATTATACTACTTTGGGACTGGCTGATAATAAAGGATATGAGTTTGGAGATGTTTTTCAAATGGGATATTTGCCGGGCAAGGAACTTTCTAATCCAAACTTGAAATGGGAACAGTCTGCAACAGCTAACTTTGGTCTTGATTTTAGTTTCTTCAATGGGCGTCTGAATGGTACGGTCGAGTATTATAATACTCATACGAAGGATTTGTTGGTAAAACGTTCCCTGAATGCGTCACTCGGATATACTACCATGCTAGATAATCTGGGAAAGACAAAATCCAGCGGTATCGATCTTTCTTTAAATGGTGATGTGGTACGTATGAAAGAATTTACCTGGACACTCGGAACTAATTTCAGCATGTATAAGAATGAAATTGTCCGTATTGACGATACTCTCGATGAGAACGGGAAACCGGCAAGTCAGGTAGCCCAGGGATGGATTATCGGAGAACCGATCAATGTATACTATGATTATCTGATAGATGGAATTTTTCAGTATGATGATTTTGATATCACTCGTGATGGTACGGGAAATCTGGTCTATACACCGAAAAATACTTATGACAGTGATAATGACGGTGTGGCCGACAGTCCGATTAATTACGGTGGCGCTATTGAACCGGGAATGGTCAAGGTGAGTGATAACAACGGGGATGGAAAGATTACAGCTGATGACAGGGTACCTATCCGTAAAGATCCGAAGTTTACACTCTCCCTTTCTTCTACATGGAACTGGAAAGGATTTGACCTGTTCATGGACTGGTATGGAGTTTCCGGCAGAAAGATTAAGAACGGTTATTTGTACGAGTATAATTCCGGTGGTTCTTTACGTGGAAAATTGAATGGGGTGAAGGTGGATTATTGGACTCCGTTCAATCCTTCGAACAAATTCCCACGTCCTTCTTATAGTGCGGACCCTGCATATTTGAGTGCCATTGCCATTCAGGATGCTTCTTATATCCGTTTACGCACCTTACAACTGGGATATACTTTCCCCACCCGACTATTGAAGAATACTCCGATTCATAAATTACGATTGTATGCAACTGCTACTAACTTGCTGACATTTACGGAGTTTAAATCTTATAGTCCCGAACTGACTCCAGGGTCTTATCCGGAGTCCAGACAATATGTGTTTGGTGTCAATGTTTCATTCTAAAATAAAGAATCCTTATGAAAAAGTTAATATATACAGCCTTTGTCATTTGCGGAATGTTGACCGCTTCCTGCTCGGATTTATTAAATCTGGAATCAAAAACAGACGTGACGAATAATTATCTGTTCACTACTCCCGAAGGGTTGAATACTGCCGTTACAGGATTGTATTCCCTGGCACGTGAATTGCCGGGTGGAGCGGATAATAACGAATCTAATCTGTACATCGTTACCATGTGTGACTTTAATACGGATATTGCCATACTTAGAGCAGGTGTTTCTACCTCAATCGGACGTTTGAATACAAGTTTTACTCCAAGTACTGGAGATGTCAATAAGTTTTGGAAACATCACTATGGGATTATCGGAAAAGCAAATGAAATTATTGTAGCGGCAGAAGCCTTGGGGCTGGATGACAGCGATGTATTGCACGCATGGAGTGAAGCGAAATTTTTCAGAGGACGGAGCTATTTTGAACTTTGGAAACGCTTTGACCGCCTTTATCTGAACGTCACTCCGACCACTGTCGATAATCTGAAACGGGAGTATAAACCGGCTTCTCATGAAGAACTGATGACACTGATGACGACTGACTTGGATGATGCGATGAAAGGTCTGGACTGGTCGCTTCCTCAAAATAACGGAAATGTATTGTATGGACGGGTAACGAAAGCGACTGCCAAACATGTCCGTGCACAGGTTGCCATGTGGGAATCGGATTGGAATACAGCCATTGAGGAATGTGAAGACATCTTTAAGCAGGAGGGTATCTACTCGATGGAAAAGAAGGCCGAGAATGTATTTAATAGCGCAGATTTGAAATCGCCGGAAGTGTTGTGGAGTTTCCAATATTCACAAAACTTGGGTGGAGGAGGTTCCGGAACTCCGGTTGCCGGACATCGTATCTCTATTCAGACCACTACCCGAATCAATAAAATTGCAGGTTGTATCAATACGGCCGATCAGGGTGGATATGGTTGGGGACGTATTTATCCGAATACCTATTTATTGAGTTTGTATGATCAGGTTAAAGATACACGATACAATGAATTGTTCGTACACCGTTTCAAATACAATGATCCTACTTCTCCTAAATATGGAGAATTGATTCCTCTTACGAAAAGTTCCAGTTATTGTGAGACGTTGCATTTCATGTCGAAAAAATACTTTGACCAGTGGACTATGGCCGATAATCCGGACCGGACAACGGGATTCAAGGATTTGATTGTCTATCGACTGGCTGAAACTTACTTAATGGCGGCAGAAGCGTATATGCGCCGTGACGGAGGAATGAGCACGGATGCTCTGCGCTGTTACAATAAAACATGGGAACGTGCTGGGAATGACAAATTTGCGGGACCTCTGACGCAAGATATTCTTTTGGATGAATATGCTCGTGAACTGAACTTCGAGGGAGTCCGCTGGCCTTTATTGAAACGTTTGGGGCTTTTGGGTGAAAGGGTGAAAGCGCATTATGGCGAGACAAAAGCTGAAAATCCTTATTTAGATAAAGATTATGCGGAATGTCGTACCAGTTTTGTAGTTGGAAAGCACGAATGTTGGCCTATCCCACAGGAGCAGATTGACTTGATGGGGAAAGAGAATTTTCCGCAGAATGAGAATTGGTATTAAGCGATTGATTATCTGTAAAACATGAATGAGTATGAAAAGAATAATATATCTGTTATTGATTTTAAATCTGGGGCTGCTTTCCTGTGTCGATGATGCGTCGGTACGTGTGATGCCTGAATTTAATTGTAAAGATACAAAAGTAAACCTGGCAAAAGCGGCGGGTTCTTCCGTTACATCGCTATTATATACTAATGTCGGTCAGGTTGTTGCTCAATATCAAGCGGAGTGGCTTTCTGTAGATGTAAACGCTAAAAGTGTAATATACACTGCCTTGACGCAGAATGACGGTGAGGATGCAAGAAGTACTGTCGTGAAACTGACTTGCGGTTCATATACAGTGGAAGTAACGGTTACACAGGATTCCAAAGAACCTGACCTTTCTTTGAAGGTAGGACAAAGTGTAGATGATGGTATCGGTATGATTTTCTGGGTGGATCCTTCGGATAAGATGGTAGGAAAAGCTGTATCTGTAAAACGTCAGGGAGGAAATCCTTTTGAGGCTTCTGTGATGTCTCATAATGCGCTTTCTACAGTGAATGGATATGCCAATACGGCTTTGTTTACTGCTCCTGCTGCAAATGATGCAGTGGCATACTGTCAGTCGTTGGGTGATGGATGGTATCTGCCTGCACGTGATGAGTTATGGGAGTTGTTTGATGTTTACAACGGTATTGGACATGCTGATCCGGATTTTGCTTCGGTTGTACCTGATAAGTTGACGGAAGTTGAGAAAGCGGCACGTGCGGCATTTGATAAGATGTTGACCGATTTACAGGGTGATGTGATAAACGAGGCTGCCGGTTCGGGCAATGGGGAAAGCTATTGGTCGAGTACGGAAAATGCAGCAGGGGATAAGGCTTATTGGGTACGTTTCGGAAAGTCTGGTGCTGATGCAGGAAATAAAACAGCTACCAACCGTTTTGTGAGATGTATGCGCACAATTGGTGATTATACTTATCCTGAAGAGCCGGCAACTTTGACGGTTGCTCCCAATCCTGTGACATTGGAAGGTGCTAACGAAGCGGAAGCAAATGTTACGTTGACATCCAATAAGAGTGTATTCAGCGTAGTGTTGGCAGATGATTCCTGGCTTTCATATACTATTTCAGGCACAACAGTTACGTTCAAGGCAAAATCAAAAAATACCACTGGTAATATTCGTACGACAATTGCTACAATAACAGCCGGTACTGGCGCAGCCGCAAAAGCAGTGGAGGTAACAGTGAATCAAAATGCAGCTGCCGAGGGAGACGCTTCCCTCGAATTGAGTATCAATACGGTGACTATTACGCCTGATGCGGTAGCAAAATCAGAGGTAATCACAATGATTTCTGATGAGACGGAATTTGCAATAAATATCACTGATGAATCTTGGGTGAAAGCGTATGTTGATGTAACAAATAAAACTCTTTATTTTTGGACATTATCTCCTAATCTGAATAGTTCTAATCGGGTAACGACTGCTACGGTAACAGCCGGAAGCGGAGCGAATGCGCCTAAACAAGAGGTTACGATTACACAGAGAGGACTTTTAAGTTCCGAGTTTGCGGTGGGACAGGTAATTGCGGATAATGGTTCGTTAAAAGGAGGCATTGTGTTCTGGGTAGATGGAACTAATCGTGGTAAAGCGAAAATCATGTCGTTGGACAGAGAGAATTTGGCATGGTCTACAGCAGGCTCTCCGGCTTCTACCGGAGTGGATTTATCCGGAGATGATGGATATACTAATACTATGGCGTTGGCTGCATTACCAAATGCATCGGAAATGCCTGCCATTAAGTTCTGTATGGACAAGGGGACAGGTTGGTATTGGTCGGGGAGAAAAGACTTGGAACAAATGTTTGAAACATATAATGGAACCACTGTAGCAAATGCAACAAATGATAATCCGAATGCGATTACTGATTTTGAAAAAGCCAATCGTGCAGCATGGGATCGGGTTGTCAGCAATGCGGGAGGAACTATTATGAATGAGGCTGCGTCATCTTCTACAGGAGATACATATTGGGCTTGTCGTGAGGCTTCGAATGGTGTGAATGGATTTTATGTACGTTTTGGAAAGCCTATATCTTGGAGCAGTGCAACCTCTAAAAAGAGTTCTTTAAGATATATTCGTGCAGTTCGTTCAATCTCGAAATAATGGTATTAGGTATGTATAAGGTATATCAAAAAATAATCTTAGCCTGCTTGTTATTGATTGTTGCCGGCACGGTCTGCGGTCAGCGTGTGACGCAAACGATCAACGATGGTTGGAAGTTCTCCCTTTTTGAGGGAGACGCGTCCACTGCTGACTTTGATGTGTCCGGTTGGACTGACGTTTCCATTCCTCATACTTGGAATGCAAAAGATGCAGAAGATGAAATCCCCGGTTATTTCCGGGGAAAAGGCTGGTACAGGAAAGCCGTGACAGTGGAGGAACTGATTGTCGGTCAAAGAGTTTATCTTTGTTTTGAAGGAGCCAATCAGGAGACAAATGTATTTGTGAATGGAAAGTTGGTAGGGAATCATAAAGGTGGTTATTCTGCTTTTACGTTTGATGTGACTGACTATGTTCATACCGGACGCAATCTGGTAGCAGTGAGTGTTGACAACTCTTATAATCCGGATATTGCTCCTCTTTCGGCAGACTTTACTTTCTTCGGCGGACTTTATCGGGATGTTTATCTGGTGTATACTTCGCCCGTGCAACTGTCTACCACCCATTATGCTTCCAGTGGAGTATATCTCAAAACTGTTGGAATAACAGACGCTCAAGCGGAAGTGTGTGCAAAAACATTCTTGTCCAATGCTTTGAAAAGTAATCAGGCATTGATTCTTGAAACGGAGATTTTGGATACAGACGGCAATAGAGTGGCACTTTCCGCAAAGAAAGTGAATGTGAAGGCAGGGGAGAAGAATGTAGCCTTTGAAGCGTTGATGACTATTGCGCAACCCAAACGGTGGGATGTTGATTCTCCTTATTTATATAAGGTGTATAGCCGTTTGAAGAATAAAAAGGGAGAAGTTCTCGATTGCGTTGTTAATCCGCTGGGAATCCGTGAATATCATTTTGATGCGGAAAAAGGTTTTTTCCTGAACGGGAAATATCGGAAATTGATTGGTACCAGCCGGCATCAGGATTACAAAGGAATGGGGAATGCCTTGCGGGATGAAATGCATATCCGGGATATACAGTTGAGTAAGGATATGGGAAGTAATTTCCTGCGAGTGGCTCATTATCCGCAAGATCCGGTTGTGATGCAGATGTGTGATAAATTGGGGCTGTTGACTTCGGTTGAAATTCCGATTGTAAATGCCATTACTCAAAGTAGGGCGTTTATGGACAACTGTGTGGAACAGGCTACGGAAATGGTTTATCAGAACTATAATTATCCGTCTGTCATCATTTGGGCTTACATGAATGAAGTGCTTTTGCGTCCTCCCTTTAATCCTGACAACAAGAAAGAACGGGCGGAATATATGAAGTCTCTTCATCAAATAGCTTCGGCTGTTGAGGCGCAGATCAGAAGTCTGAACTCGGAACGCTATACCATGTTGCCTTGTCATTCTGCTTCCCAAATCTATCAGGAAGCAGGGATTACTGAATTGCCGATGTTATTGGGATTTAATCTTTATAATGGATGGTATGGTGGTAATTTGGACGGATTTGAAGAGAAACTGGAAGAACTTCACAAGGAGTTTCCTCATAAACCGTTGCTTATTACCGAATATGGGGCGGATGTAGATACTCGTATTCATTCTTTTTCGCCTGTGCGGTTTGATTTTAGTTGTGAGTTTGGCTCTGTCTATCATGAACATTATTTGCCTGAAATTCTAAAGAGGGATTATATCGTGGGGGCTATGGTCTGGAATTTGAATGATTTTTATTCCGAAGCCAGAAGAAATGCCATGCCTCATGTGAACAATAAAGGGTTGGTAAGTACGGATAGAGAACGTAAGGACGGATATTTTCTTTATCAGGCTTATCTGAAAGAGTCACCTGTTCTGCATATTGCTTCTAAATCTTGGAAGAATAGGGCAGGAGCCAGTCGGGATGGAAAGAGTTGTACGCAACCGCTGAAAGTTTATACTAACGCGGATAAGGTGGAGGTCTTTTTGAATGGAAAAAGTTTGGGAGTATATCCGGTAGCAGATAAGGTGGTTTCCGTGGACATTCCTTTTGTAAACGGAAAGAATGTGGTGGATGCTGTGATTGAAAAGGAGGGACGTGAATATCGTGACCAGTATGTTTGTGATTTTAAATGTGTCAATGTGAAGAATGGCTTTACGGAAATCAATGTACTACTGGGTGCTCGACGCTATTTTGAGGACCGGATAGCAGAGATGTGCTGGATACCCGAACAGGCTTATGCAGAAGGTTCATGGGGATATATTGGTGGGGAAGTGGCTCCGAACAAAACTCGTTACGGTTCTTTGCCGGCCAGCGATACAGATATACTGGGGACGGATCAGGATCCTGTCTTCCAGACACAGCGAGTAGGCATTGAAGCTTTTAAGGCAGATGTACCGGATGGTGTTTATGCTGTATATTTGTATTGGACAGAACTTACTTCTGAAAATAAAAGAGAGGCTTTGGTGTATAATTTAGGAAATGATGTGGTGAGGGAGGACTATATTAACCGGGTATTTTCTGTGGATATAAATGGAGTATCTGTTGCCAAACAACTGAATATTGCAGAAGAATACGGTTCCGAACGTGCGGTTATTAAGAAATATATTGTTCCGGTTTCACAAGGAAAGGGGCTTGTCGTTCGTTTTGGAGCGGTGGAGTCTGTGCCCATTTTAAATGCAATACGAATCGTAAAAGAATATTAGATGATGAAAAATAGTATAGTTATATTGTTTTTACTGCTGTTATCCCAGTTTGGTTATGCCCAGGGATGTACATTTAAGGTCACTGCCCGTCCGTGGGTGAAAGGACAGAAAAATCTGCCTTGGAAAGAGTATGATACCCGTACTATTGCTCAATTGGATGGGTTCAAACCTACTGGTAAAGTACGTGTGAATAAGTATGGAAGTGATTTGGATGCTCCCAGGCATCGGGCTACAGGATTTTTCAGGGTAGAACGTATTGGAAATCGATGGTGGATGATTGATTCCGATGGGTATCGGCATTTGCAGAAAGTGGTGGTAGGAGTACGTTTAGGTACTTCCGAACGCAATAAACAAGCAATGCTGGACAAATTCGGTACGGAGGAAAAATGGATCGAAGGAACGGCACGGATGATTCATTCGCTGGGCTTTTCCGGGACCGGCTCCTGGAGTAATGAAGAAGCTATTGCCTCTTACAATGCCTCTCATAAGGAGGTACTGACTCGCTCAATCATTCTGAACCTGATGAGTGGATATGGGAAGAAACGAGGAGGAACTTATCAGTTACCTGGTAATACGGGATATCCTAATCAGTGTATTTTCGTTTTTGACCCGGAGTTCGAAACCTATTGCGATGAGATGGCACAAAAACTGGTCGCAAATAAAACGGATAAAAATATCATCGGCTATTTTTCGGATAATGAACTGCCGTTCGGGCCGAAGAATCTGGAGGGGTATCTGACTTTGAAGAATCCCAATGATCCGGGAAGATTGTATGCAGAATCCTGGTTGAAACAGCAGGGTATTACTTTGCAGCAAATTACGGACGAACATCGGGAAGAGTTTGCGGGGGTAGTAGCGGAACGATACTACAAAGTGGTGTCGGAAGCGATTCGGAAGTATGATCCCAATCACCTTTATTTAGGTAGTCGTCTACATGGAAAACCTAAGTTTATCCGCCAGATTGTGGAAGCGGCAGGCAGGTATTGTGATGTCGTTGCTATTAATTACTATGGTGCATGGACACCGAGTGAGAAGACCATGAAGCATTGGGGCGAATGGGCTCAAAAACCTTTCATCATCACGGAATTTTATACGAAAGGAATGGATTCAGGGCTGGCAAACACAACAGGGGCAGGTTTCACCGTTCAAACCCAGCAGGAACGTGGATATGCCTACCAGCATTTTGTTTTGGGATTATTGGAAAGTGGGAATTGTGTCGGATGGCATTGGTTCCGTTATCAGGATAATGATCCGACAGCAAAAGGGGCAGATCCTTCGAATCTGGACTCTAACAAAGGGCTGGTAGATAATGAATACAATCTTTATAAACCGTTGGCTGATGCTATGAAAGAATTGAATATCAACGCTTATCGTTTGGCTGACTGGTTCGACCAACAATCAACTAATAATAAATAAAATACATACCATGAAAAAACTATTTATATTGGGAACTTTTCTGTTTATAAGTTCTATTCCTATGGTGTCTTGTACGGATGATGATGATAAAGATCCTAATTTTATGCCTCCTGACATAGTGATGGGAGGGGGAGATGTAGAGTCGGAATATCCGGAAGATTTGCCTGCTCCCGGAGCTTCTGTGATGTATACTCCGTCATTAAATGCCAATATGTATCGCCCTATCAGTGTTAAGTATTCCAGTGCTTATCCGCCTATATCTAGTTGGAAAACAGAGAATACACGTATTATTGCGTATATGGACGGGTATAAGCCGGCTATTAAAACGTTGAAAGCGTATCAGGAGTCGGTGAATAAATATGGAAGTTCGACAACGCTTCCGAAACAAGCAGCTACGGGCAGGTTTTATACGAAGAAGATAGATGGACGTTGGTGGTTGGTTGATCCGGAAGGCTGCCTGCATCTTGAACGTAGTGCAACTTCTTTGCGCAAAGGAACTTCCAGTCGTAATAAAACAGCCTGGAATAATAGGTTTGGAACTGATGAGAAGTGGCTGTCCACTACTCAACGTGAATTGAGTGAGATCGGTTTTCATGGTACAGGTGCATTCTGTACGGGAACGTACTCGTTGATTCAGACTCATAATGCTTCCAATCCAAGCAGTCCGTTGACTTTGGCACCTTCATTTGCTTTTCTAAGCCAGTTCAAGAGTGCGAAGTCTTATAATTATCCCGGAGGAAGCGATGATAATGCTGCAGGTCTTGTGTTTTATAATGGATGGGCCGAATGGTGTGATTCATATTTGGCAGGTAGTGCTTTCGCAGATTATTTGCGTGATCCTAATGTCTTGGGGTTCTTTTCGGATAATGAGATAAACTTCTCTTCAAACAGTTCCCGGATTTTGGATCGTTTCCTGGCTATCAACAGTTCGAATGATCCGGCTTATGTTGCGGCAAAAGGCTTTATGGATTCCAAGGGCGTGCAAAGTGTGACGGATGCCTTGAATAATGAGTTTGCAGGTATCGTAGCAGAGAAATATTATAAAGCAGTGAAAGAGGCAGTGATGAAAGTAGATGATAAGCTGCTTTATCTGGGGACTCGATTGCATGGAACTCCTAAATATATGGAGGGAGTGATGAGAGCTGCTGGAAAATATTGTGATGTCATTTCTATCAACTATTATAGCCGTTGGAGTCCCGAACTGACAACAGCGATTGCAGACTGGGCAAGTTGGGCGGATAAGCCGTTTCTTGTAAGTGAGTTTTATACGAAAGGGGTGGAGGATTCCGATCTGAATAACCAGTCGGGAGCCGGGTATTCTGTTCCTACACAAAATGAGAGGGCTTATGCTTATCAGCATTTTACATTAGGATTGCTTGAGGCTAAGAATTGTATCGGATGGCATTGGTTTAAATATCAGGATGATGATGGTACGGATAATTCGTCGAAACCTGCCAATAAGGGTCTTTATGATAACTCTTATCAGTTGTTTCCTTATTTATCTTTCTTTGCCCGCGAATTGAATTTTAATACGTATGATTTGATCCAGTATTTTGATAAATAGGTATTCGTTTCGATATAATATTTGAAAAGAAAGACAAAGTGCGAATCTCGCTGTATAGCTTTGATAAAAACTACTATTGCAAAATTCGCACTTTTTATTTTCTGATTAGTTGTGTACTAACGTACCTATCTCTTCTCCGCTGATTACTTTCTTTAAGTTACCTACTGTGTCCATATCAAATACGACGATAGGCAGGTTATTTTCTTTGCACATACAGGTCGCAGTTAAATCCATAACTTTCAGACCACGTTTCAACACTTCATCATACGTAATATCATCGAATTTGGTTGCGGTAGGATCTTTTTCAGGATCAGCTGTGTAAATGCCATCTACGCGAGTACCTTTCAGCATAACGTCTGCTTCGATTTCTATTCCTCTAAGTGAAGAACCGGTATCTGTAGTAAAGAAAGGATTTCCTGTTCCTGCAGACATGATGACCACTTCACCGTTTTCCATACATTCGATGGCTTTCCATTTACTGTAGAATTCACCGATAGGTTCCATCCGTACTGCTGTCAATACACGTGCTTTTACACCGGTAGCCACAAGAGCAGAACTTAGAGCGAGGCTATTGATAACGGTAGCCAACATTCCCATTTGGTCACCTTTCACACGGTCAAAACCTTTATTGGCTCCGCTTAATCCGCGGAATATATTACCTCCTCCGATGACGATACCAATCTGTACCCCTTGTTCGTGGATTTCTTTGATTTGTTGAGCATATTCTGCCAGTCTTTTTTCGTCAATGCCGTATTGCTTTTCGCCCATCAAGCTCTCTCCACTGAGCTTTAGTAAGATTCTTTTATACTTTGCCATACCTTTTGCTTTTTATTGTTTGCCGCAAATATAGAGATAATTTATCGGATAGCCTCACTGGGATGCGATTACTTTTTTCATTATTTGCCTTCCCAAAAAGGTTTGTACAACCCCTCGCAGGGAAAGATAAATGAGAAAAGCCAGCCACAGGGCGTGATTTCCCAGGAGAGGATGGAAAGCGTAATATACTCCGAAGAAGCTGGCGGAAGCGACTAACATGGAGTAAAGCATCTGACGGGTAGCGGTGGCACCAATAAATACTCCATCCCACAGGAAAGCAGAAAAGCCAGCTAGCGGAATGATAAGTGCCCAGTAAAAATAAGTGTCTGAAGCGTTGATTACTGAAGTGTCATTGGTTAGTAGACCCAGAAATTCTTTTCCACCGATTGCATAAAGGATGGTGAATATCAATGAAAGACCCAATCCCCAATAGAAAAGGTGATGTACAGTGTTGCGTAAGGCTGTTTGATTCTTGGCACCTATGTAACGGCCGGCCAGTGCTTCACCGGCATAAGCAAATCCGTCCATGATGTAAGAAAACAAAGTGAATAGTTGCATGAGCAAGGTGTTTACAGCTAATACAATTTCTCCTTGGGCGGCTCCTGCAGAGGTGAAAAACATGGTGACCACAACCAGGCAAAGGGTACGGAAGAAGATGTCCCGGTTGACTTGGAAGAAACGGTACATGGCTTGTTTCTGTATAATTTCTTTCCATACAATCCGCTTTCTTAGTACACTATAATAGCGCATATATAGCAATATGGCCATGAAGAAACCTGCATATTGGGCTATTAAAGTTCCTGTTGCCACTCCTGCCACTTTCATATCCAACAAGTAGACAAAGGATAGGCTGGCTACAATATTGACAATATTTTGAGTAATAGCGATATACATGGGAAAGCGTGAATTCTGCATTCCGATAAACCAACCGGCGAATCCATAAAGTCCTAATGTGGCGGGAGCTCCCCAGATACAGATATAGAAATAAGTAGTTGCCAGTTGCTCGACTTCCGGTGTGGTTTGTATCAGAGTGAATGCCAATTTCAGGATGGGGTATTGGAGTATCAACAGGCAAAGAGCTATAAACAATCCTACGCCAACGGAACGTAACAGTAACCGGGTGATTTCATTTAGATCATGCTGCCCATACGCTTGTGAGGTCATGCCACTCGTCCCCATGCGTAGGAATCCGAAAATCCAATAGATAATATTAAACAACATTCCCCCTACAGCGATGGCTCCAATGTAGGCCGGAGAACCGAGGTGTCCTACGATGGTAACATCGATAAGTCCCAGTAGCGGGACGGTAATATTTGATATAATCGATGGTATGGCTATCCGTAATATTCGTCTGTTTTCGGAGGATTGTTTTTTATCTATCATTTTATAGAAACACTTTTATCAAATTGATTGTTCTTTTCGTCCACAAAGGTACATTTTTTATTTTTTTTGTTGTATCTTTGTGAATCACGAACTAAATAGCAATCAGATGGATTATGAGGACCTTAACTATTTTTCTTATCTCTTTATTCTCACTGCCGCTGGCGCTGAATGCACAGTCGGTTGATGAGATGTTGCAGAAAGTATCTGCCGCCATTGAGGCTGGGCAGAATGGACAGGCTGTGAGCTATTTCCGACAGACTATTCCTCTGAATATAGACCGTACGGAAATGTATTATTGGACGAATGTGGACAAGAATAGTGAAATTAGCTCCAAACTGGCTACTGAATTAGCTCTCGCCTATAAAAAGAAACGGAATTACGACAAAGCTTATTTGTTCTACAAAGAGTTGCTGCAAAAGGACCCAAATAATGTAGATTGTTTGGAAACATGTGCAGAAATGCAAGTGTGCCGTGGACAAGAAAAAGATGCTTTGCGTATGTACGAAAAAATATTGCAACTGGATGCGGATAATCTGGCTGCTAATATCTTTTTAGGAAACTATTATTATTTGATGGCAGAGCAGGAGAAGAAAAAGTTAGAAACGGATTACAAGAAACTTCCTTCTCCCACTAAAATGCAGTATGCTCGCTATCGGGACGGATTATCGAAGTTGTTTACTACCCGGTATGAGAAAGCGCGTAACTCTTTACAGAAAGTTGTTCTACGTTTTCCATCGACAGAAGCTCAAAAGACATTGGATAAGATATTGAGAATAGAAAAAGAGGTGAATCGCTAAGTGGTTCACCTCTTTTTCTATTATATTCAATTTGTTATTTTATAGTTCGTATTGGTAAATCCAAGGGACCTTCATTAAGTGCTCGGGTATCAATGTCTCCTTTCTTCGGTCCAGGTATCAGTGGACTATAGGATAAGACATGTCTGATACGTTCACGTTGATTTTGAGTGAATTGATTTGAGTGGCTAATAGCATAATCCATGATATTATAAGAGATAAACTCTATACCATCACATCCTGTTCGTTTTACCAAATTTTCAAATGTGTATTTTGCTCTCTCATTTTCATATATGTAATCACAATTACTATCATACTCTTGTTTATTATAGCTTTTAGTATCTTTGCAATAATCTGTATCTTCACACGTACCATTATTTGTTTCGGCAAAGACATGATGCAGTCCCAGGTAATGTCCTAATTCATGAGCTAGCGTGACAGTAACGTCTGCTGTGTTATATTTTGTTGAAGTAGATTCTTCATTAATATATAGGCTATTAATAGAGACACATAGTGGGAATTGTAAATTTGCTAATGTTAGATGAGAGTAGTCTGTTTCACCAAGCCCTTCTAAATAATGCTTGCCTTTAGTAGAAAAAGGAATATGGGAGATACCTAATGTTACTGAATTTGAATTAGGTTCGGTTGCAAAATTATAAACCATAATATTGATATATGAGTTTGGATCCCATAAGTATTTTACATATTCTCCCGAATTATCCTCCATGAAAGCTTCACAGTCGATAGGGTATGATTCTGGCCATTGGATATATTCTACACCAGGATTGGGTAATGTTTCTCCATTTTTATCTGTTGTTGCCAATGTAAAAGTGAGATTCATATCTACACTGTTATTCTTGCTTTTATACAGACTGTTCACTTTGTCTAGTATATGGGATAAACGGCTTGAATTTATTTTCTGTAGAGAATTTCTATCTTCTTTATACAATACATGAAAGATTACAGGGATTTTATAATGATATTCTTCAGCTGTATTGATAGAGCCATTTTGGATGATTTGAACAGTTTTGTTAACCTTATGACTTATAATAGTGACAGTTGCTGTTCTGGAATTGGATTCCAGATTTGCATTAATAGATAAGATTAACTTTCCATCGTTCTCTCCTTTTTGTGTATTAGGAATACACCATTGTTTATTACTTGTTACAGTCCATGAAGAACTGCATGTAATATCTATCGTTAATGATTCACCGCTTGCGCTGATGTTATCAAACTTCGATTCTGATATATTCAATGTTGCAGAATCTGAATCATCGCATCCTATTAATATCCATAATAATGAAAGGAGGAAAATTAGTTTTGTTTTCATAAATGAAAGAGTTTTATATAAAAACGCACGTTCCAAAGATAATGTTTTGATCTGGAATAGGATAGCTTATTTCAGTAAATATTCTACTTCCTTAAACATATAGTCTCTTTTCATCAGCATCTCGTCTTCTAAAATTAATCTTCCTTCAGGTTCTACACAAACGATTCGTGCAAGAAATTCTCCATTGGCATCTTTATATCGATGAATTCCTTCCCTTCTGAAAAGAGACTTTTCATATTGACAGGCTATTGATGTCGTATCGCCTTTTTTGAGCAAGCTATAATAAGATTGGATACGTAGCATGATATTTTTCAGTATTTCGAATAGATCATGCTCTTTTCCTGTGATTTGTACTAGTGAAACGGGGTTAGGAGCAGAACTGTGAAATATCTCCTGATTAATATTAACTCCGATGCCTGCAATACTTTGACTGATGTTCCGCCCCATCAGATCGTTTTCTATCAACATCCCGCATATTTTCTTTTCTTTCCAATAAATATCGTTCGGCCATTTGATAGAGATATCGGTGGTATAAGTATCTAATTCTTCTTTAATGGCTAAAGAGATGACCTGTGAAATGAGAAACTGACGTCGTGCTTCCAAAAACTCAGGGAAGATAACGGTGCTGAAAAGAAGATTCTTGCCAGGATCTGATTCCCAAGAATTGCCACGTTGTCCCCGACCGGAAGTTTGAAAATCGGCGACAACGACAGTTAGTTCTTCCATTTTCTGTTTAGAACAGAGAGATTGCAGATAATTGTTGGTAGAATTAGTCTCGTTGATATGAATCAATGGAACCGGGAATATATCAGGGAAGGGCATCATATTCTGCACGTAACTTTTTAGTAAATTTCTTGATTACCTCATTATAAGAGTGATCGATAAGCTCTTTCATCAATTTATCGTCTATGTCACTATCAAAGCGGACACTATTCCAGTACTTTTTATTAAAATGATAAGCCCCTTCAATTCCCGAATAATGTTCACGCAGTTCGATTGCTTTCTCCGGGTCACATTTTAGCGCGATGTGATTAGCTTCTTCCAGGTCAATGAGAGCAAACATCTTGTTCATTACCTTTATAACCAGTGATACATCATCGAAAGGGAAAGATTCGGTGACTCCTCTCTTGCTTAAGCAGTATTCTCTGATAGTTTCTACATTCATAATGAATTAATAATTATAGTATGTTTTCATAATTGGTTATATCATAATTTTAAGCGCAGATTGCACGCATTTCACGGCTCTTATAATGATGAATATGTAAAGCCAAAGCATTCTTTAATATAAAGGAGGATAAAACGCTTCCTCTATGTGTTCAACCTTGAAATGCCCGTCGTTGCCTACTACAGTAATGATATCAAAGCGTACAGGAGAGTCAATCTGAAACAATCTGATATAGGTATCCGCTGCGCGTACCGTACGTCTTATTTTAGGTAAATCAACAGCATCTTCCGGCTCTGCAAATAGGGTATTACTGCGAGTTTTCACTTCTACTACAATCAGTTCATTATCCTTTGCTGCTACAATGTCCAGTTCGAAATGTCCTTTTCTCCAGTTCCGGTCACGGATGAGATACCCCTTCTGTTCAAGATAAGCTACGGCGGCATTTTCTCCGGCTTTTCCTAAATCATTATGTTTAGCCATCTTTTTTTGCAAATTTACTGCTTTTATTCTTTGTATTTACAGAAGTAAAAGTAATTTTGCAGAAGATATGAGAAAAAGGAGTAAGAAGTGCCTGAAAATGCATGTCGAGTGTACCAAAAGGGAACGACGGATGAGCATTTTATTGAGCGACGAAGAACAGCTGATTGTAGATCGTTATCTTGAGAAATATAAGATAACGAACAAGTCACGTTGGCTTCGTGAAACGATTCTCATGTTTATTCATAAGAATATGGAAGAAGATTATCCAACCCTTTTTGGTGAACACGACATGAGACGATAGGGGGATAATAAAAATAATAGATTCAAAATTAAAGGGTGGAATGCTGGACGATATTTACTTCATGAAACAAGCTTTGATAGAGGCAGGAAAGGCTGCCGAGCGGGGGGAAGTTCCCGTTGGAGCTGTCGTGGTTTGTAAGGAGCGGATTATCGCACGTGCCCATAATCTCACAGAAACATTGAATGATGTAACGGCTCATGCCGAGATGCAGGCTATTACAGCTGCTGCCAATGTGCTTGGTGGCAAGTACTTGAACGAATGTACCCTGTATGTCACAGTTGAACCTTGCGTAATGTGTGCCGGAGCTATTGCTTGGGCACAGACTGGTAAGCTTGTATTTGGCGCCGAAGATGAAAAACGCGGCTATCAGAAATATGCCGGTTCGGCTCTACATCCTAAAACGGTGGTTGTAAAAGGGGTAATGGCTGACGAATGCGCTACATTAATGAAAGAGTTCTTTGCTGCGAAACGAAAATAAAAGCAGTATCCTGTTTTATTTGATTTCCTCAAAATCTACATATTCACCATCGTCCTGGGTGAATATTTTTTTATGTCTTTTTTCCGGGACGTTCTCGGAATATATTTCCTCTTCATCATCATTTGAACGGCGATCTCTTTGGCCATAGTCCTGTTGGCTTGTACGTCCCGATTCCGTTTGTTTCGGGTGTGATGAAGAAGAACCACGTCCTAATCCGAAAATCGTTCTTAGTATGAAGCCGATAATAGAAAGGCCAAATACGAAAATGGCAATAATAAAAATGAGTATGAATAAAAGTATATGCATCGGGCTATGATTTTTATGTTGTTACTTCGATAAAACTCATAGTACAACAAACGTGCCAAGAGATTGTTTATTTACTTTTTCTTGTAAAAAGTGAAAGTAAAATATACCATACAATGATGGCGGCAAAGCTACTGATTCCAAGAAATATAAGAAGAGGAATGCAGATAATCAGGAATATAAAACTGATTTTGTTGTCATTCCATGACAGATTTTTAAATTTCAGCGAAAACATCGGTATTTCTGATACCAGCAGTCCGGAAAACAGACAGACAAGTATAAGAAGGTAGACAGGATGGCAGTTGTCTGATATCAGGAAGTCATGTGCACCCGCCACTAAAGAACCCCAGAACAGAGCGTTGGCGGGAACCGGAAGTCCCACAAAAGAACTGGTCTGTCGCGTGTCATTATTGAATTTAGCCAGGCGCAATGCTGAAAAAACAGAAATCAAGAATGCCAAATAAGGTAGGTAAGGAGCGATGAACTCCATACTTGCCGGATAATACATTTCTTTGAACAGAGAGAATACGATCAGTGAAGGAGCAACTCCAAAACTGACATCATCTGCCAATGAGTCCAAGTCTTTTCCGATAATGGAATGTGCGTTGAGCATACGAGCCAACAATCCGTCGAAGAAATCGAAAATGGAACTTAAAGCAATGAAAAGTAGTGCCAGCTCATATTTGGCTTCAAAAGCCATGACGCAGGCAATACAACCGGAGAAAAGGTTCAGGCAGGTTACGGTATTCGGAATACTGTTTTTAATAACGTTTGTCATTGTGACAGAATTATTTAAGTTTGGCGATAACCGTTTGGTTACCGGTCGTTAATTGTCCCATGCTGACACATACTTCTGTGCCAATGGGTAAATACACATCCACACGGGAACCGAATTTGATAAATCCCATGTGTTCGTCAATATAACATTCTTCTCCTACTTCAGCGTAGGTGACAATACGGCGTGCCACTGCTCCGGCAATTTGCCGGGTGAGTACTTCCACTCCTTCCGGAGTTTCGATTACTACCGTAGAACGTTCGTTTTCTGTGCTGGCTTTCGGCAGCCATGCTTTCATGAAGTTTCCATTATGATGTGCTACCTTTTTAATGGTACCGTCCACCGGATACCAGTTGGCATGTACATTCACAATGCTCATGAAGATGGATATCATTAACCGGCGGTCATGGAAATATTCGTTTTCATCGACTTCCTCGATAACGACGATTTTTCCATCGGCGGGTGCTACGACAATCTTTTCAGTGTCCTGTCCGAAGAGACGGATCGGACATCGAAAGAAATTCACCATCAGCAGATAGACTGCTATACTCGCTACTGCTACCACATAAAATGGTATTTTGCAATCGATCCCCCAATAAAGAGCCGCATTAATCAATAGCAATAGCAAGAAGCTAGCCCATAATATATGTGTTCCTTCGCGGTGAATACGTATTTTCTTCAATTTCTTTAGTCGGCCCATGAATGCTGTTTAATGATATTGTCTGCAAAAATATACTTAATTTAAAAATTCAGCAAGTAAATGAGCATAGAAATGCGAATGTTGATAACTTTTTGAGGATTATTTTTGTTTATAACCCGGGAGGTAGTAATTTTATGCCTTCAAATTAACTACTTATCATTATGCAGGATTTCGTTCATTTACATGTCCATACTCAATATTCTTTGTTGGATGGTCAGGCTAGCGTAGCTCGTCTGGTTGATAAAGCCATGAAGAATGGGATGAAGGGTATAGCCGTGACCGATCATGGAAATATGTTCGGTATCAAGGAATTTACGAACTACGTCAATAAGAAGAACAGCGGTCCGAAAGGTGAAGTCAAGGACCTGAAGAAGCGAATTGCAGGAATTGAGGCCGGCACGATAGAGTGCGAGGATAAAGAGGCGGAGATTGCTGCTTGCAAAACTAAGATCGTGGAAGCGGAAAACAAACTATTCAAACCGATCATCGGTTGTGAAATGTATGTGGCACGCCGTACCATGGACCTGAAAGAAGGCAAGCCCGACCAGAGTGGTTATCACCTGATCGTATTGGCTAAGAATGAAACTGGTTATCACAACCTTATTAAATTAGTATCGCACGCGTGGACGCGCGGTTATTATATGCGTCCGCGTACTGACCGTAGCGAACTCGAAAAATATCACGAAGGACTTATTATTTGTTCAGCCTGTCTCGGTGGTGAGGTGCCGAAGCGGATTACTGCCGGGCAATTTGCCGAAGCGGAGGAAGCAATACAATGGTATAAGAATTTGTTTGGCGATGACTACTATCTGGAGTTACAACGCCATAAAGCGACTGTTCCCCGTGCCAATCATGAGTGTTATCCGTTGCAGGTGAATGTGAACAAACATTTGATAGAATATGCTAAGAAATTCAATGTCAAACTGATTTGTACGAATGATGTTCACTTTGTAGATGAAGAGAATGCGGAAGCGCACGACCGTTTGATCTGTTTGAGTACCGGTAAGGATTTGGATGATCCTACCCGTATGCTTTACACCAAACAAGAATGGATGAAGACACGCGAAGAGATGAACGAACTCTTTGCCGACGTGCCCGAAGCATTGAGCAATACACTGGAGATTCTTGATAAGGTAGAATACTACTCGATCGACCATGCACCTATCATGCCGACTTTCGCCATTCCCGAAGATTTCGGAACAGAGGAGGGGTATCGGGAGAAGTTTACAGAAAAAGACTTGTTCGACGAGTTTACTCAAGATGAACATGGTAATGTGGTATTAAGTGAAGAGGATGCGAAAGCAAAAATTAAACGCTTGGGTGGTTATGATAAACTTTATCGTATAAAACTTGAAGGAGATTATTTGGCAAAACTGGCTTTTGACGGAGCTAAAAGAATTTATGGTGAACCTCTAACGGAAGAAGTCAAAGAACGAATGAACTTCGAATTGTACATCATGAAAACGATGGGTTTCCCCGGATACTTCTTGATTGTACAGGACTTTATCAATGCGGCACGTAAGGAACTGGGTGTGTCGGTGGGTCCGGGACGTGGTTCGGCAGCAGGTTCAGCAGTGGCTTATTGTTTGGGTATTACGAAGATAGACCCTATCCAATATGATTTGCTGTTTGAACGTTTCTTGAATCCGGACCGTATTTCCTTGCCCGATATTGATGTGGACTTTGATGATGACGGTCGTGGTGAGGTACTTCGTTGGGTGACAAATAAATATGGTCAGGAAAAAGTTGCTCATATTATTACGTATGGTACTATGGCGACAAAGATGGCTATCAAGGATGTCGCGCGTGTACAAAAGCTACCTTTGTCAGAATCCGATCGTTTGTGTAAACTGGTTCCTGACAAGATTCCTGACAAGAAACTTAATTTGCCGAATGCCATTGCTTATGTTCCCGAATTGCAAGCAGCGGAAGCGTCATCTGATCCTCTATTGCGGGATACGATCAAGTATGCCAAAATGCTTGAAGGCAACGTGCGTGGTACAGGTGTACATGCTTGCGGTACGATTATTTGCCGTGATGATATTACTGACTGGGTACCTGTCAGCACTGCTGATGATAAGGAAACGGGCGAAAAGATGCTTGTTACCCAGTATGAAGGCTCGGTGATTGAAGATACTGGGTTGATTAAGATGGACTTCCTCGGTCTGAAAACTTTGTCTATCATCAAAGAAGCTGTTGAAAATATCCGTTTAAGTCGTAATGTTGAAGTGGATGTCGATGCGATAGATATTTCTGATCCGGCTACTTATAAATTATATAGTGACGGACGTACGATTGGTACATTCCAGTTTGAATCTGCCGGTATGCAGAAGTACCTGCGTGAATTGCAGCCTTCTACATTCGAAGATTTGATTGCCATGAATGCCCTTTATCGTCCGGGACCGATGGATTATATCCCTGATTTTATTGATCGTAAACATGGACGCAAGCCGATTGAGTATGATATTCCTGTAATGGAAAAGTACTTGAAGGATACGTATGGAATTACGGTCTATCAGGAACAGGTGATGCTTCTGTCACGTTTATTGGCAGACTTTACTCGTGGTGAGTCTGATGCGCTCCGTAAAGCGATGGGTAAGAAGTTGCGTGACAAGTTGGATCACATGAAACCTAAATTTATTGAAGGTGGGCGTAAGAACGGACACGACCCGAAAGTGCTTGAGAAGATTTGGACCGACTGGGAAAAATTCGCGTCTTATGCTTTCAATAAATCACATGCTACTTGTTATTCGTGGGTAGCTTACCAAACAGCCTATCTAAAAGCAAATTACCCTCCTGAATATATGGCAGCTGTCATGAGCCGAAGTTTGTCTAACATTACCGATATCACGAAACTGATGGACGAATGTAAAGCAATGGGTATTCAGACGCTGGGACCGGATGTGAATGAAAGTAACCTGAAGTTTACCGTAAACCATGACGGTGATATTCGTTTCGGACTTGGTGCTGTCAAAGGTGTAGGTGAAGCTGCTGTACAAAGCATAATGGAGGAACGGCGTAAGAATGGTCCTTTTCTCGGTATATTCGACTTTGTGCAACGTGTCAACCTGAATGCCTGCAACAAAAAGAATATGGAATGTCTGGCATTAGCCGGAGGGTTTGATAGTTTTCCTGAACTGAAACGGGAACAATATTTTGCTGTAAATTCTAAAGGTGAGGTATTTCTGGAAACATTGATGCGTTATGGTAACCGCTATCAGGCAGATAAGGCAGCTGCTGTCAATTCTTTGTTCGGTGGTGAAAACGTTATTGATGTTGCAACTCCTGAAATTCCTCAAGGTGTAGAACGTTGGAGTGATCTTGATCGTCTGAATCGTGAGCGTGATTTGGTCGGTATCTATCTTTCTGCTCATCCGTTGGATGAATTTTCTATCGTATTGGAACATGTCTGCAATACACGGATGGCGGATTTGGAAGATAAAGCTGCACTTGTTGGTCGTGAAATAACGATGGGAGGAATTGTAACTAGTGTTCGTCGCGGAGTCAGCAAGAACGGAAATCCATATGGCATTGCTAAGATTGAAGATTATTCCGGTTCTACTGAAATCCCATTCTGGGGAAATGACTGGGTGACTTATCAGGGATATCTCAATGAAGGAACGTTCTTGTATATCAAGGCTCGCTGTCAAGCCAAACAATGGCGGCAGGATGAATTGGAAGTGAAAATCACCTCTATGGAGCTTCTTCCCGATGTGAAAGAAGAACTGGTGCAGAAGATCACGATTATCATTCCTCTGTCAGTCTTGAACTCGGCTTTGGTTACTGAACTTGCCACTTTGACTAAGGAACATCCGGGAAATACGGAATTGTATTTTAAAGTGACGGATGATGCCGATGTAAGCCACATGTCAATTGATTTGATTTCCCGTCCGATTAAGCTTTCGGTGGGGCGGGATTTAATAACATATTTAAAGGAACGTCCGGAACTGGGATTTCATATAAATTGATTATTGGTGATTTATGGCGTTTTGAAATAAGAATTTTGCTTTGTCTATTTCTTTATGGAACAAAGATAAGGAGGTTAATTTAAAATTTAGAAAAATAATAAAAGAGACAATGTTGTAGAAAACATAGTCTCTTTTTATTTATATAGTTGTGTGCTATTTTTTCAATCTTTGTTATCCTTTTTTCGATTTACGATACTCACGTGGAGACATCCCCATGATTTTGCTGAATAACCGGGAGAAATAATAGGTATCTTCTATACCTATTTTATAGCATATCTGATTAATTTTCATATCAGTAGTGTCGAGTAGCTGGCAGGATTGCTGTATCTTTAATAAGTTGAAATAGGTCAAAGGACTATGGCCTGTTTTCTTTTTGAACAACAGGGAGAAGTGGGAAGGAGAATATCCGATCTGATCGGCTATATCTTGTAGGCTAAGATGCTTTTCCATATTCTCTTTCATATAATGAATAGCCAGTTCGCTTACATTTTCATCTTCTGCTGCATCATTATTTGCAGTTGCATTGCGAAATTGTTGTATATATCGCAATGTTCCCAAATAAAAATGAAACATAGAGAATGCATAACGCAGGTTCTCATTACTATAACCATTCTTCAAAGTATTGAATATCTCTTCAAACAAATTGATTCGTGTACTGATGCGTGAATGCGATTCAGGTTGGATATCCATTGGGCGGCTTGCCTCTTGAGCGTAAAAGGGAGCGAGAATACCTTTAAAGTGTATCCAGTAAATAGTCCATGGATACGATTTGTCGGAAGCATAGGCATGGGGAACTCCCGCAGGGAGGATAAAATACTGGTTGGCGGATACGGTATATTCCTGATTGCCGATGCGATACCATCCGGCCCCGTCTATGCAATAGATGAATACATACTGGTTGATAGGCTCTTTCCGTTCCCGGAAGTGATGCTTGGCTTTCGGATAATATCCGATGTCAGTAATGTGTAGCATGGAGGTAAGAGGGTCTTCTTCCATTTTGTCAACGATAATGCGGGGAAGCACTAAAGCTCTTTCTCCGGTAAATCCATCTTTCAACTTTACCATAATCTCATAGTATATGATTCGACTGTTCTGCGCAAATATATAACAATGTATCTTATCTATCAAATAAACTGCAAAAAATAAGATTGTCCATCTTTATCGAATGAAATTCTATTTTTTATGCTCTTGACATGCTCTATCTTTGCAGTATCAATTAATCAATCTTCTAATGGTATGAAAAGTTATAATAAAAAGTTTGTCTATTTTATATGTTTAGTCTCTGCGATGGGCGGACTTCTCTTTGGCTACGACTGGGTGGTGATAGGGGGAGCGAAGCCTTTCTATGAACTCTATTTCGATATTGCCGATGTACCCGCCATGCAGGGACTTGCCATGAGCGTGGCTTTGCTCGGTTGTTTGATTGGCGCTATGGTGGCAGGCATGATGGCAGACCGTTATGGACGTAAGCCTCTCCTGATAATTTCTGCTTTCATATTCTTGTCTTCAGCTTATGCTACCGGAGCGTTTTCCGCATTTAGTTGGTTTTTGGCAGCCCGTTTTTTAGGTGGCATCGGAATCGGAATTGCTTCGGGACTTTCTCCCATGTATATTGCCGAAGTAGCTCCTACGTCAATTAGGGGAAAACTCGTTTCGCTGAATCAATTGACGATTGTACTCGGTATCCTGGGCGCTCAAATCACTAACTGGCTGATTGCAGAACCTATTCCTGCAGACTTTTCTTCTGTGGATATTTGTGCTTCATGGAACGGGCAGATGGGATGGCGATGGATGTTTTGGGCGGCTGCCTTCCCTGCTGCGATATTCTTGTTGTTGGCATGTTTCATCCCCGAAAGTCCCCGCTGGCTGGCGATGAAAGGAAAAGAAGAGAAAGCATGGAATGTGCTTAGTAAAATAGGTGGTGATGATTATGCCGATCAGGAACTTCGCTTGGTGGAAGAAACCGGTTCTTCGAAGTCGGAAGGAGGATTGCGGTTATTGTTTAGCCGTCCGTTCCGCAAGGTACTTGTTTTAGGCATTATTGTGGCTGTATTCCAGCAATGGTGCGGTACGAATGTAATCTTCAATTATGCGCAGGAGATATTCCAGTCTGCAGGGTATTCGTTGGGAGATGTTCTCTTTAATATTGTGGTGACAGGTGTGGCGAATGTAGTTTTTACTTTTGTGGCTATCTATACAGTCGAACGCTTGGGACGTCGCGCTCTGATGCTTTTCGGTGCCGGAGGGCTGGCTGGCATTTATCTCATTCTCGGCACTTGCTATTTCTTCGAGGTAAGCGGATTCTTTATGGTGGTACTTGTTGTGCTGGCTATCGCTTGCTATGCAATGTCCCTGGGGCCTATCACTTGGGTGCTGCTTGCCGAAATCTTCCCGAACCGGGTGCGTGCCGTTGCAATGGCAACCTGTACATTTGCTTTGTGGGTAGGTAGTTTCACGCTGACATACACTTTCCCGTTACTGAATAATTTCTTGGGAAGCAGTGGTACATTCTGGATTTATGCAGTCATTTGTGCTGTCGGCTATTTGTTCTTCTTCCGTGCGTTGCCCGAAACGAAAGGCAAATCACTGGAAGCATTGGAAAAGGATTTAATCAAATAAAAAAAACAACAGGTTGGCAAATTAACAAGTAAGTAAATAGGTATTGGATAACATCATCAATCAGGCAGGGAGAATGTAAAATCTCCCTGTCCCTGACCCTCTTTGTCTCTTGATCTCTTTGTCAACGAATACAAAAACAAATTTATAATCAATAATACGATGGTAAAAGCATGGAAAGAAAAGGTGGTTATACCTACTTATGAAGTAGGCAAACCGGAGAAGAATCCAATATTCTTGGAGAAACGCGTATATCAAGGCAGCAGCGGGGTAGTTTATCCTTATCCTGTGATTGAATCGATGTCCGATGAGAAAGTGGATAAGGAATACAATGCTATTTTTATCGAAAACGAATACATTAAGGTCATGATTCTGCCCGAACTGGGCGGACGTGTACAAATGGCATACGATAAAATTAGAGAACGTCATTTCATTTATTATAATCATGTGATAAAGCCTGCTTTGGTAGGGCTTGCCGGACCGTGGATTTCAGGCGGCATTGAGTTTAACTGGCCTCAACATCACCGCCCCAGCACCTACATGCCTGTAGATACGACTATTGAGGAAAATGCTGACGGAAGTGTCACGGTATGGGTGAATGAAATGGAACGTATGTTTCATCAGAAAGGAATGGCAGGTTTTACGCTTCGTTCGGGACATGCTTTTCTTGAAATCAAGGGAGTACTTTACAATCGTACTGAAGTACCGCAGACCTTCCTGTGGTGGGCAAACCCTGCCGTAGCGGTGAACGACTACTATCAGAGCGTATTCCCGCCCGATATCAATGCCGTTTTCGACCATGGAAAGCGTGCCGTATCCAGTTTCCCCATCGCAACGGGTACTTACTACAAGATGGATTATTCTGCCGGAGTAGATATCTCGAACTATAAGAATATCAAGGTTCCTACTTCCTATATGGCTGTCAACTCCCGCTTTAACTTTGAGGGTGGATATGAGAATGATACTCGTGCCGGCATGCTTCATGTAGCGAACCACCACATTTCTCCGGGCAAGAAACAGTGGACGTGGGGAAACGGCGACTTTGGCCGCGCATGGGACCGCAACCTGACGGACGAAGACGGGCCGTACATTGAACTGATGGCAGGTGTCTATACCGAAAATCAACCGGACTTTACCTGGCTCCAACCTTACGAAGAAAAGAGCTTCGTTCAATATTTCCTGCCTTACCGGGAATTGGGAGTGGTGAAGAATGCCAGCAGGGATTTGCTGATGAATATTGAACCGGAAGGGGAGGACAGCGTTCGCTTCAAGATATTTGCTACTTCGCGCCAAACGGTAAATGTTGTCTTGAAAGGTGAAGACGGGAAAATATATTATAGCAAGGAAGTGACTATCACTCCGGAAGAATTGCTGGATGAAACGGTAAATGTGAATGGTGAGAAGCTCGACAAACTGATTCTTGAAATCACGGCAAACGGAAGGGAATTACTTTATTGGCATGCAGAACCGGAAGAAGTGAAACCTATTCCCGACGCTGCTGAAGCAGCCCTGCTCCCGGAAGAAATAAAGACTACTGAACAGCTTTATCTGACCGGCTTACACTTGGAACAGTACAGACACGCCACATACAATCCCGTAGAATACTACGAAGAAGCATTGCGCCGTGATCCGATTGATGTGCGTAATAACAATGCGCTTGGTCTATGGTATATCCGTAAAGGCCGTTTCCATAAAGCGGAGCAATACTTGCTTACAGCCGTAAAGACCTTACAGAAACGTAATCCGAATCCATACGACGGAGAACCGATCTATAATCTCGGTCTTGCCTTGAAATACCAGAGACGATACAATGAGGCTTACGACCGTTTCTATAAATCTTGTTGGAATGCCGCCTGGCAGGATGCGGGATACTTTGCCTGCGCGCAGATTTCTACCATGCAAAGTCGTTTGGAAGATGCCTTAGACGAAATAGACCGTTCGCTTATCCGCAACTGGCATAATCATAAAGCCCGCGCTCTGAAAACTGCTATTCTCCGCCGGATGGGCAGAACCGAAGAAGCCCTGCAACTGATTGAAGACTCATTGGCTATTGATAAATTCAACTTTGGCTGTCGTTATGAGAAGTATCTGATAACGAACGTAGTCGACGAATTGTCTGTCATGAAAGAGATGATGCGTGGAGAACCTCACAACTATGATGAAATAGCTCTTGACTATTGTGCCGCAGGTTGTTGGCAGGAAGCTGCTTCCTTATGGAATATAGCCATTGCCGAAGGTATTGTTACACCAATGACTTACTATTATCTGGGCTGGTGTCTGCACCAGGGGGGACTTTCCGGAGTGAAACAGGCATTTGCCGATGCAGTCAAAGCTTGCCCCGATTACTGTTTTCCCAACCGTTTGGAAGCAATTCTTGCTTTGCAATGTGCCATGGTACAGAATCCGGACGATGCAAGAGCTCCTTACTATTTGGGTAATCTGTATTACGACAAGCGCCAGTACGACCTGGCTATGGAAGCATGGGAAACTTCCGCAAGACTGGACGGTAGCTTTCCGACCGTATGGCGTAACCTGGCTTTGGCATTCTTCAACAAGAAAAATGAGGAAGCGAAAGCCATCGAATGTATGGAACGTGCTTTCCGCCTTGACACAACCGATGCACGTATCTTGATGGAACTCGATCAACTTTACAAGCGTGTCCGTCGTTCGCACAAAGAGCGCCTAGCTTTCCTGCAACAATATCCTGAACTTATTAAGCAGCGTGATGACCTGATACTGGAAGAAATCACCTTGTTGAATCAGACAGGAGAGTACGAAAAGGCGAAAACGGTATTGGATGCACATAACTTCCATCCCTGGGAGGGTGGCGAAGGAAAAGTGCCTGCCCAATATCAACTGGCTCGTGTGGAATTGGCAAAGAAAGCATTAACTGCCGGTGAGAATAAAGAAGCAATATCATTATTGGAAGAATGTCTGGAATATCCGCATCATCTTGGTGAAGGCAAATTGTATGGTGCACAGGAGAATGATTTTTATTACTTCCTGGGTTGTGCTTACGAAGGATTGGGACAACATGACAAGGCTACGGAATGTTGGGAACAGGCAATCATCGGACCTACCGAGCCGGCTGCCGCCATGTACTACAACGATGCGAAACCCGATAAGATATTCTATCAAGGTCTGGCATTATTGAAGCTCGGGCGTATGGATGAGGCTAACGGCCGCTTTCATAAATTGACTTCTTATGGAGAAAAACACTTGTTTGACAAGATTAAAATGGATTATTTTGCAGTGTCGCTACCCGACTTGTTGATTTGGGAGGATGACTTGACGATAAGGAACGTAATTCACTGCAAATATATGATGGCATTAGGATATTGGGGACTGAACCAGAAGGAGAAATCCGTCCGGTTATTAAGTGAGGTAGAAAGATTGGATATTAATCATCAGGGGATTCAGGCTTTTAGAAGCCTGATAGGGTAGGACAACTTAGTGGCGATGTTTAATTTTAAGCATCGTCACAAGCTCCTTTTTACATAAACCTTAAATAACAATGACATGAGAAATATTAAAAACAGTTTAATCATGAAAATTACAGGCTTTATTGCAATTGGCTTTTCCGTTATGTGCAGTACGGCTGCATGTTCGGATGATCCGGCAGCAGTCGCTAACCCCGACCCTGCTGTTACAGTGGTGAAAGTACCTAACGGAAGTTTTGAAGAAGACGCTGCCGAAACAGCTTCTCCTAAAGGCTGGACAGTAAGCGGGGACTATTCTGCCGCAAAAGTGGTGCAAGGGGGATGTGAAGGCAACTATGCTTTACATTATGGAGCAACTTCGTCATATACGGTATCCACCTGTCAAACTGTCAACGGTTTGGAAGATGGTATTTATGACCTTGAATTTTATTATAAGAGTACCGGAGGACAAGCCTCTTGTTATGTGGCAGCCGGCACCGATACTAAGAAAATGACTTCATTACAAGCATCTCCTTCTACCTGGATTCGCTCCTATGTGCGCGGGATAAAAGTGGAAGGCGGTAAATGTGATATTGAAATCCATAGCGAATCGGCTGAAGCAAACTGGAGCCGCTTTGACGGGCTGCGTTTGAAGAAAACCGAGAAGGAGTATAATCTGTTGAAAGGCGGTGATATCTCACAACTGACTTACGTGGAGCAGATGGGTGGCAAATTCTATGAAAACGGTGAAGAAAAAGACTGCATCGAAATATTGAAGAATAATGGTTTCAACATTGTCCGTCTCCGTCTGTACAATGACCCGGGAAATCCGGACTATTCTCCTTCCAACCGTTTGCCCGCAGGTATTTCAGGACCGGAAGATGTTTTGCGGCTGGCAAAAAGAGCTAAACAAGCCGGTATGCAGATACAGTTGACTTTCCATTATAGTGATTACTGGACAAATGGAGAAGAGCAGAACAAACCGCACGAATGGGAAGCGCTCGACTTTGATGGACTGAAAAAAGCACTCTACGATTTTACCTTTGATTTCATGAATAAGATGAAAGCACAGGGGACGACTCCTGAATTTGTCTCGTTGGGTAATGAAGTACAAGCCGGCATGTTATATCCGGATGGAAGTTGTGACAATTTTGCGCAGCTTTCCGAACTATTCAATACAGGTTATGATGCGGTGAAAGCTGTATCACCGGATTCAAAGGTCATTATTCACTCGGCAGGTGCCGGAGATAAAGACTTGTATAACTGGTATTATGGTGAACTGAAAAAAAGAAATACGAAATATGATATAATCGGTACTTCTTATTATCCTTTCTGGACGAAAAATACGGCAGCACAAATGCGTGAATGGGCGGATTATATCACAACTAAATTTGATAAGGATATTTTAATTATGGAAACTGGATATAGTTGGGACAAGACTTTGCCTGACGGAACTCAGGGGCAACTGTCGGACAACGGGCCGTATTTGGATTTTTCCCCGCTTGGACAGAAAAACTTCATACTTGAGCAAATCAAAGAAATAAAACAAGCGAAAGACGGTCGCATACTTGGTTTTCTTTATTGGGATCCTATCTTTATCGAAGTGGAAGGCATGGGATGGGAACTGGGTGCCAAGAATTATGTGAGCAATACCACCTTGTTTGGTTATGAAGGAAATAGATTGGAAGTATTGGATGCATTCAAATATAACAACTAAAAGGAAGATACCATGAAGAATATTTTAAGTAGATTCGGAAAAATCAGTTTGTTGCTGGCACTTATGTATTTTGTTGTCGGTTGCGATGATGATAAGGAAGATGTGGCTCCCGGTCTTTATGTAATGAGTGATGAGATAGAGACGTTTCCCGGTGACACCGTTTTGGTATCAGGAACCGCATCTAATTATGTAGGATTGGAAAGCGTCACATTAAGTTGTGAACAATGGGGGATTCATAAAGTATATGAACTGGGCGGGCAGAAGCCTAAAGTCTTTAATTATGATTATCAACTCATTGTACCGAAAGACGCTAGTTTTGAAGAATATTTATTGATTACTATCCGTGACGTAGACGGTCGGGAAAGCAAGAAAAATGTGCTGCTGACTTATGTCGCTGATATGGAGAGTCCGATTATGCAAACCCAACTTCCGTCGCGGATAGCAGTAGATTTCGATGCAGCCGCAAATAAAGGAAGTTGGAGTCTGAATGTGAAGTTCACCGATGATCGCGAGTTGAAAGATATTCGTCTTCAAATCCCCAGTATGCAAATAGATGAGACGGTAAAAGTAACCGGGCGTAATGGAGAATTGAAACGTACTATTGATTTTACTACGGGAGAATTTCCTGTCACTTTGACTATAACGGATGCCGGAGGCAATGAAACTGTTGTCATTACTACGGTTGTTGTTATGTTGGCAGAGAAGGAAGAACCATTTGAAGATTACCCTGTAATGTGGGTGGTTAATGCTTCGGAGAAAGCTGACGACTACCTTGACGGCTACTATGCACCGATGACCCGCAAGGGAGAATACCAATATGAAGGAAAAATTTATGCTGACAAGGCGAACTTCCAAATCTATTTTACGGCTGAGAAAACGATGGACGGTGACCTTTTCGGTGTAAGTCCTTACGTTAATTCAAAACTGATGAATAATAATGGTTATGTGGTACCTGTTACGGTGGCTGAGTCAGGCTATTATGGTGTTTGGATTGATTTGCAGGCACATACTTATAGCATGTGGAAACTGGAACCTTCAGCGACAACCTATACAGGATCGCTCACCGTGTCCGGCTGTGGCTTCAGTGATTTTGCCGATTGGGGTACGCCTGCTACAGAGATGGCGCGCAATGGATATCGTTATACCTCTACCTTGCACCAAATCGGCAGTTATTCAAGTACGCGCCAATACTATGCAGCCCGTGTGTCCGACTGGGGATATGTTCTCCGCTATTGGGGCGATGCGACCGGATGCGGCTGGTGGGAAGATACTACAAGCGCAGGTGGCAGTGTGGCAAGCTATGCAAGCGACTATGACGGTGCAGTGCAAATCACCTTCGATACAGCTATTCTTTGGGCTACAATCAAGAAAGTAACAGAATAAAAAGAGAACAACTATGAAAACAATATATTCAATATGTGCGAGGACAGGATTCTTTTTTACCTTCCTGTTGTTGGCTACTTCACTGATGGCACAAAATATCCAAGTGAAGGGACTGGTGAAAGACCCGGCTGGTGAAGCTATTATTGGTGCGAGTGTAGTCGTGAAAGGTACTACCAATGGCTCCATTACCGATTTGGACGGTAAGTTCAGCCTGTCTGACGTACCCTCGGGAGCAACGATTACCGTTTCGTATATCGGTTACATTTCTCAAGAGAAGAAAGCGTCCGCTACACCGATGGAGTTTATACTGAAAGAAGACACTAAAACATTGGATGAGATTGTAGTAGTCGGCTATGGTACGACTAAAAAGAGCAGTATCTCCGGTGCGGTGGCTTCCGTAAAAGCCGATGAATTGCCAACGGCTGCATCAGCTTCAGTAGGTTCCATGTTGCGTGGACGTTCGTCAGGAATGAATATCACACAAAACAGTGCCAATCCGGGCGGTTCGATGAATATCTCTATTCGTGGTGGGCTTTCGGGACAAAGTCCGTTGATTGTAATTGACGGTGTGCCGCAGTTGTCAACAAAAACAGTGACAGCAGGAACAGCATATAGTGGTGGCGAGAAAGACAATGCTCTGATTAATCTCAATCCTAATGATATCGAGACAATTGATATTCTGAAAGATGCTTCCGCGGCGGCTATTTACGGTTCGGATGCTTCGGGCGGTGTGATTCTGATTACTACCAAACGAGGAAAAACAGGTAAGCCCGACATCTCTTATTCCGGTTCGGTTGCTTTCCAGTATATTAAGGATGCGCCGGATTTCCTGAATGCGCGTGATTTTATGATTGAACAGAATAAAGTGTTTGATGAACTGGGACGTGGGGATGAAAAGAAATATACTGATGGGCAGATTGCTAATTTCGTAGGCGACGGAACAGACTGGATGGATGAAGTAACCCGTGTAGGCGTCGTTAATGAACATAATCTTTCGGTTTCTGCCGGTACGGACGCCACTAAATACTTGTTCTCATTGAGTTATTATGACCACCAGGGAATTGCCAAAAATAATTCGATGAACCGTATTACCGGACGTTTGAATGTTGACCAGACTATCAACCGTATGTTGAAAGCCGGTATTAATTCCACTTTCTCACAGATAAAGTATCACGATGTACCGTTGGGTGATGCCCGAAATGATAATTCAGCGTTGATATACTCGGCTATGACATTTATTCCTACCGTACCGGTGCGTGATGAAGAGGGTAAATATTCCGTAAATCCGATTCGTGATGTCTACCCGAATCCGGTTTCGTTATTGGATATTACCGACCAGACAGTGAGCCGCGACCTTTTTGTCAGTGGTTATCTGGAATTCCGACCAATCAAAGATTTGCTGATAAAAGCTACTGTCGGTTTCGATATGAAAGATGTGCAGGCCGACCAATACATTCCCACCACGACCAAAAAGGGATATAGTGTGGACGGTCAGGCTTCCAAGCAAAATGCGAAATCGCAAATGAACCTGTTCAATGTGATTGCCAATTACACGAAAGTGTTCAATGAAATACATGACGTGAACCTGATGGCTGGTTTTGAATATAAGAAGTCGTCTTGGGAAGGGATGGGTATCGTCGCTTCACAATTCCCATACGACGGCTCTTTGATGAACAATATCGGGACAAGTGAGCAGGAAAAACCGACTATCAGCTCATATAAGGGAGCTAGTGAAATGGCTTCATTCCTTGCACGTTTGAATTATTCGCTGGCATCCAAATATATCTTGACTGTGAATCTCCGCGTAGACGGTTCGTCCAACTTCTCAAAGGAGCATCAATGGGGCGCTTTCCCGGGAGTATCGGCAGCCTGGCGTATGAATGAAGAAAACTGGCTGAAGAATATCGGTTGGTTGAGCAACCTGAAACTCCGCGCAGGTGTGGGGCAAACCGGTAATGCGGGCAACCTCACCGGTATCAATACCTATTATAAAGTTTCACAAGGCGCATTTGCACCTAACGGAAGCTTGGTAAACGGTATGGCTATCTCCAAACTGGGCAATGATAAATTGAAATGGGAGACACTGACCGACTATAACTTCGGTATTGATTTCGGTTTCTTCAACAACCGTTTGTCCGGGTCTGTCGACCTCTACCAACGTCTGCGTAAGGATGTCATTCTGGAGAAAAATTTGATGTCCTATCAGGAAGTGAAGACGATAGATTACAATTCGGCGACAGTTTACCGTGCCCGTGGTATAGATATCGGTATCCACAGTGTAAATTTCGACAATAAGAACTTTGGCTGGACTACTGACATCAATTTCTCCTATTACCGCAATCACACAACGAAACGTGATCCGGACTTCATTCCTGCTGTCTATCAGGACTATGTGGAAAGATGGGACAACATCTACGGATACAGGACGAATGGCCTGATTCAGATGGATCGGATTTACAACCATCTCCAGAAATCTGGTGCCGGAGCTATTCTGTATCAGGATTTGAACGGTTACCAACTGGATGAGAAGGGCGAAAAGATGCGGGATAGTGAAGGACGTTATATCCGGACAACGGGAGGGGATGGCGTGCTTGATGAAGCCGACATGGTGGTATTGGCAAATAGTACTCCGATTCCTTTCAGTATTAACAATACTTTCCGCTGGAAAAACTGGGATGCCAACATTTACCTGTACGGTTCTCTGAACGGATGGAAGGTGAACGACATCAAGTTGCAGTCCATTTATGGAATTGAAGACATTACGTATGGCGTCAATGTCTTGGATGAGGTAAAGAACCGCTGGTCGCCTGCCAATCCTATGGGTACATTACCGGGTGTGGCGGAGGCTTCTTCGGGCGTTGACCCCAAGAAGAGTGACTTTTTCCTCGAAAAGGCTTGGTATCTGCGTTTGGATAATGTGTCAATCGGTTATACTTTCCCTGCCCAATGGTTCAAGAATAAGATTCGTTCAGTCAGACTGTATGCCGCAGGGCGCAATCTGGCCGTATTTACTCCATATAAGGGAATGGATCCTGAAACCGGAAACGGTATCGGAGCTTATCCGAATCAGTCTTCATTTGCTATTGGTCTGGATGTGAAATTCTAATATATACTGGGTATGAAAACAATGAAATATATAGCAACAGCCTTGATGCTGTTATCGATGACTTCCTGTGAACTGGAACGTTTGGACTATACCGAAATCTCTCCGGAAAACTTCTTTAAGACGGAGACTGACTTGAAACTGGCGGTAAATTCGCTCTACTATGATTTTAACCCCGGTGATTTCAAAGCTGTTTATTCAGCGGATTATATGGGATATCAAGTAATAGGTGATATGACGACTGATGTGCTTTGGTGTTGCTGGGCGTGGGAGTCAGATGAACTTTATTTCCAACAGTGGTATGCTACTGTGGGAGGCAGTATTCAGAATCATGCTTACTCAAATTTCGAGCGTTATAATTTTCTTTCGAAAGCACGTAATACCATTCGTCGTATTGAAAACTCTCCGGTGAGTGAAGACGCAAAAGCGCTTTATTCGGGTGAAGCGAAGGCTTTGCGCGGATGGATGGGGCTTTACCTTTATGATATGTTCGGTCCTGTGCCGGTGGCTTCGGATGAGGTGTTGGACGACCCGCAGACTTTTGTCTATCTTCCCCGTCTGACGGAAGAAGAATATGACGCAATGATGGAAGCGGACTTGCGGGATGCAATTCGTGATTTACCCGAAGTGGCGGAGGCACGCGGACGTATGACGAAAGGGGCGGCACGTATGATTCTGTTGAAATATTACATGATAAAAGGCTACTTCGATAAAGCGGAAATTTTAGCCCGTGAATTGTTGGAGATGGAAGGACGTGTGTACAGCCTGCAACCTGATTATAACTATATCTTCTCCAAAGAGGGAATAGGCAACAATGAGGTGATTCTGCAACTGGCTTGCAATAATACTGCCAGTTGGTACTCCAACTACATGACTGCCGAAGTGCTTCCCGCCGATTATCCTTGGGCTGAAAAGGCTACCGGTTGGGGTGGCTATGTAATGCCTTGGGATTTTTATGGCACATTTGAAGAAGGAGACTTGCGTCTGAAGAACGTAGTTACTGCTTATACGAATAAAAATGGAGAAAAGATAGACCGCTCAAATAGCAGTCAGTTGGCAAAGGGTGCGCTACCCTTGAAATACGGTATGGATCCGGATATGAAAGACGGGCAAAGCGGCATTGACGTGGTTATCTATCGCTACGCTGATGTGCTGTTGACACTTGCCGAGTGTATCAACCGTAATGAGGGCAGTCCTACAACGGAAGCCATTGGTTTGGTAAACCGTGTACGCAAGCGTGCCGGATTGTCGGAACTGGATGACGCTCAAACAGCTTCCGGTGAAGCCTTCAATGAAACCATCCTTCTGGAACGCGGTCATGAGTTCTATCTCGAAGGGCTTCGCCGTCAAGATTTGATTCGCTTTGGAAAGTATGTGGAATATGCCAATAACCGCATTGATGCCATTAATAAATCCGAAGGACGCGGCTACTTCAATGTACACGAAGGACACAACCGTTTCTGGATTCCGCAGAGTTTCATTGATGAGTCCAAAGGGGCTATCAAGCAAAATGATTATGATAGATAGTAAATAGTAGTAAGTAGATAAACCATGAAATATATATTCTTATATATCCTTGCCTGCCTGTTTACGGTAAATGCGGTAGCGCAAAGTATCAAACCGACTGTTGCGGTCTTGGGCGATTCATATTCTACCTTTGAAAAGTATATTCCGGACACCAATAAAACATATTACACAACTACCGATTGGTCTAAGACAGGGGTAGTGAATGTGAAACAGACGTGGTGGCAGGTCATCAAGAAAGCCGGTTTCAAGTTGGGAGCAAACGACTCCTATAGCGGGGCTACTGTATCCTATTCGGGATATAATGACGAGGACTATGCCGACCGTTCATTTATTACAAGGGTTCCCCGTTTGGGGAATCCTGATATCATCCTCATCTTCGGTGGAATCAATGACAATTGGGCAAACACTCCTATCGGTGAGTACAAATATGGAGATTTCAAGCGTGCCGATCTGTATACCTATCGTCCTGCATTGGCTAAATTGATAGAGTTGGCTCAAGAGCATTATCCCAATGTGACGCTTTACTTTATCATCAGTGATGACTTGAAAACGGAGATTGTGGAATCGACCAAGGTTGTTTGCGAACATTACGGAATAAAATACGTACAACTGCAAGGAATCGAGAAAGAAAGCGGGCATCCTACTGTAAAAGGAATGGAAACAATTGCGAATCAAGTATTGACTCTGATTAAATAAGAGTTACATCATTAAAAACACATATTATGAAGAAGAAAATTTATGCAGCTTTAGCGTTTGCTCTATATGCAACCACTTTTCATGCACAGCAGATTTATGAGCTTTCCGCTCCGGCGAAAGAGAAGACTATATATACGGGACACCTCAAGATGGGGGGCAGTAACCCGTCGGGTGGAAATATTTCCGTAAACAGCTATTATATGTCTATCGACGGAAAGCCTGTGATACCTGTTATGGGAGAGTTCCACTTTACCCGTTATCCCCGTGCACAGTGGGAACAGGAGATTGTAAAGATGAAAGCCGGTGGGGTGAATGTATTGCCAACCTATATTTTCTGGGGATTACATGAGGAAGAGGAAGGCAAGTTCTGCTGGAGCGGCAATAAAGACTTACGCCATTTTATAGAACTTTGCAAGAAACATGACATGCCGGTCATCGTACGTATCGGCCCTTTCTGTCACGGTGAAATACGTAACGGCTCCATACCCGACTGGCTTTTCGCCCGTCCGGTGGATGTACGCAGCAATCAGCCTCTATACCTCTCTTATGTAAAAAGACTTTATGGAGAGATAGGCCGGCAACTGCAAGGATTGTATTATAAGGATGGCGGTCCGATCATCGGTTGCCAGTTGGAAAATGAGATGCAGCATTCTGCATCTCCTTGGGGAGTGAATTATCCCGGTGAACCGTTGGATTTTACTGTGGCAAGTTATGACATTGACTATGCTATGATTGGCGTAAGTGTAATGGATAAGAAAGTCACTACGGCCGAACTTGGGGAGGAACACATGCGTACCCTTAAAAGAATGGCACAGGAAGAAGGTATTATCACTCCGTTCTATACAGCCACCGGCTGGGGAAACGCAGCTGTTATTGACAATGAAGCAATTCCTGTGACATCCGCCTACACCTATCCTTTTTGGGAAGAACCGAGAATGTCGCCTTTCTGTATGTTCAAAGATATACACCGTGTGCCTGATTATGCTCCGGTGCGTTATGATGCGGAACGATTCCCCTCGTTCTGTGCGGAAATGGGTGCAGGAATACAGATGATTTATCGACGCAGACCTATCGTTACGGCACGTGCAGCACAGGCGTTGATGATTCGTACGCTCGGTAGCGGAAGCAACGGCATCGGATATTATATGTATCACGGAGGAAGCACTCCACTACGTCAGGATAATATAGGAAGTTATCAGGACGAACCGATGGGGATGCCCAAAATCTCCTATGATTTCCAGGCTCCTCTTGGCGAATTCGGACTGGAACATCCGTCTTATCGTTACCTGCGCACCATCCATTCGTTTCTTGCCGATTTCGGCAGTAATCTTGCTCCCATGGAAACCGTATTACCGGAAGGTTGGGAAAAGATGACACCCGAAAATCGTGATGATCTGCGTTATGCTGCCCGGATGAAAGATGACAGCGGATTCATTTTCATGATAAACTTTCAGGACCATGATACATTGCGGCATGATATGGACGGTCTGCAACTGCAATTGAATCTTCGGAATGAAACACTGTGCATACCTGAACAGGGAACTTTTACATTGCCGAAAGATGAAAGCATGATTCTGCCATTCAACTTGATGCTCGGAAGTGCCAGACTCCGTTATGCTACAGCACAACCTCTGATGAAAATCAATGATAACGGTATCGACCATTATATTTTCTTCGCCCCGGAAGGTATGAAACCGGAGTATTGTTTTGATGCCCGCACCGTCAAAGGTAAGGCTAAATACGCCGTCACAAGCGGTCTGAAAAGTACTATTACTGTCACACCCCGCAACGGTAAGAAAATAAAAATTACGACACTGAATCATGAACAGGCACTCAATGCCATCAAGGTGGATGGGCAACTATTGATAACGACAGCTACCGTATTACCGACGGCAGAAGGTATCACCCTGCAACAACTTGGAAATAACGCCTTTGATTATATCTTGTACCCTTCGGCAAAAGGATGGCAATCACAAACAGTGCAGGTTCAGCCTGTCAGCCACGAATGTCGTGTAGAGAAGATAACCACTCGTCGTATTACCGTAGCTTTCAGTGATACCGTTCATACCCCGCAAGTGAATGAATACTTCATGAAGATAGATTACACGGGTGATGTGGCAATGGCCTTCCTCGGTGGAAAAATGGTACAGGATGAATTCTGGCATGCCCAACCATGGATGATTGGTCTTAACCGCCATAAAGAGATGATGAACAAAGAAGCTATGTCGTTCTACTTCCGTCCTTTACGTTCGGATGCTACCTGTCTGCAAGATTTGCCCCAGTCTGCTATTCCTGATTTTAAGGGAAATAACCAGGTGCTTGAAATTAAGAACGTGGAGATTATTCCTCAATATCAAGTGGAGATAAATAAATAGTTCACGTGAATCAGTAGTTGAATGTAAATCGAAACCGAACTTTCAACTACTGATTCGTATCTAATCATGAAAATCAAAAAAATGTGCAGCGATATGCCAGATTGTAGAACGGAGTACTTGGTAACAAGAAATAAGCAGTTTTTCTGCATGACAATCTTTTTTCTTTTTTTGTCTCTTTCTGTCAAATCACAAACAGTAAGTGTTGCTGATTTTTTGGGTGATCGTCAAGCCGCAGTGAGCCTTACTTTTGACGATGGTATCCAAGAGCATTATACTTTAGTAGCTCCCCATTTGAATCGGTATGCACTTCGGGGCACGTTCGGGATAAATGGCAAATTTATGGGGGATATTGATGACCATTTTGCCCCTCGACTCACTTGGGAAGAATGTAGGCGCATGGTGGCTGACGGTCACGAGATATGTAACCATTCTTGGAGTCATCCAAACTTGACAGCTATAGACAGGCGTACTCTTTTAGTGGAAATTAGAAAGAATGATTCCATTATTAAGGCCGAGACGGGAGTAAAACCCACAAGCATTCTTTACCCTTTCAATGCAACGACACCTCAGGTGAGAGCTGTATGCGAGGAAGGAAAAGTAGGGGCACGCCTTGAACAGTTCGGACTCGGACAACGGAATTCAGGCTGTACTGCGGCATCAATAGATACTTGGTTACGTCAACTTATTAATGACAGGCGGTGGGGTGTGACCATGACTCACGGGATTTATACAGCATGGGACCAGTGGGATGAACCGTGGGTTCTATGGAATTTCTTCCGTGAACTTGCTTTCAAGAAAGACTCGGTATGGGTTGATACTTTCTCGAACATACAAGCTTATGTGAAAGAACGGAATGCCGTCACTCTGACAACCCGTTGGTGTAATAATACCCTTATAATTACTCCCGCCTTGAGTCTTGACAGCAAAATATTCCGTATGCCACTTACCTTGAAGATTGCCGGAATGGAAAAGAATCGATGCATGAAAGCTGTTCAGGACGGCAAAAACCTTCAAGTATCATATCGGGGGGATTATCTTACTATTGACATCAATCCTTATGGATCACCGGTTGCAGTGAGTTATATGAAGGAAAAAACGCTTGAAGGAAAAACGATGTGTGTTATTGGAGATAGTTATGTGTATAACCATGGTTGTCCGGTTTCAGAGACTTGGCATTATAAACTGGCAACGAAGCATGGCATGAAGTATCAGAATCTCGGACAAAACGGCAACAGTATCGCATTCGAGCGTGACAGTATATATGGCGCACCATTATATAAGCGATATAGTATTATTCCGGAAAACGCTGACTATATACTCATCATTGCCGGTCATAATGATGCATATTTGGTAAACGGAGATATTGACCGGCAAAAAGTGTTGCGCCAACGTTTGGATGAACTGCTGAAAGGGTTGAAAAGGAAGTATTCCGGTGCCAAAATTGGTTGGGTCACTCCCTGGAATGTAGCGTATGAAGGATTTCCGGCGACAATAAACATCATAGAGGAAATGTGCCGTAAAAATGACGTCAAAGTTTTAAATGCCGCATATACTAGTGGTATCAATCCCAATGACCTGGTTTTCCGGTCACGCTATTTTCAAGGGAAAGATGACAATGCTCATCTTAATAACGCTGGTCATAATCTGTTAATGCATTGGGGAGAACAATTTGTAATGGGTTTGTAGCCCTGAAATTAGTATCATAATCATAAATATCATGAGGAAAAGCTTATTTACATTATTAATAACTCTTCTCGGCACAATGGGATATTGTGCCGAGAAGGTCTATATGGACAAACAAGGCGTGATACGTTGGACGGAAAACCGTAAGGAAGTAGCTTTGTTCGGTGCCAATTATTGCCTGCCTTCTGCTTGCGATTTTCGTGCAGCAGATTATGTGGGCGGCGATCGAAAGCAAATGATTGTGGAAGACCTGGAACATTTTAAGCGAATGAATTGGGACGGATTACGTCTCTGCTTTTGGGGAGACTATCAGAATACGGATCGTGAGGGAAATTTGCTGGAGAATGAACATTTGCATCTGTTGGACTATCTGATTGCCGAAGCGGATAAACGGGATATTTATATGTTGCTTAGCCCTATCGTGACCTATAATTCACAATGGCCGGAAATGAGTGATACAACAAATACCGGTCTGGCCAAATGTTATCCTAAAAATACACTTATACACGACGAGGAAGCTATTCGTGCACAGGAAAATTACATGAAGCAACTGCTCAATCATCGTAATCCTTACACTGGTCGCTGCTTGAAGGATGAGCCGAACATATTGTTTGTCGAGCTAATCAACGAACCTACCCAATTTCCGGAAGACATTCCAGGTATGGTGCGTTATATCAACCGGATGTGCAAGGCAATCCGGAGTACCGGTTGTAAGAAGTTGACTTTCTATAATGTCAGCCAAGACTTCCGTGTGGCTCCTGCTATTCGGAAATCGGATATACAAGGTTCTACTCATGCTTGGTATCCGAGTGCGTTGAATAACAATTATTCCATTGAAGGAAACGGCTTGTTGTTCGTAGACCGTTACGAGCAGATGCTTCATCCTGATTTACGCGGAAAAGCAAAAATCGTTTATGAATTTGACGCAACGGATATGGCTTCCGGTTTTATGTTCCCGGCTATGGCGCGTGAGTTCCGTAGAGGCGGTATCCAGTTTGCTGCCATCTTTTCTTATGATATGCTGCGTACAGCCCCGATGAATTTAGGTTGGCAGACTCATTTTTTCAATATGGTCTTTACTCCTTCAAAGGCAGTAAGCAGTATGATTGCCGCTGAAGTGATGCGTCGTATCCCGCGTGGCAAACACTTCGGGTATTATCCGGATAACAGAACTTTCGACGATTTCCGGGTGAGTTACGATGAACAGTTGAGTGAATTGAACTCCGGAGATATGTTCTATTATTCAAATACTACGTTTACCCGTCCCAAAAATCTGGCAGCATTGAAGCATATTGCTGGGGTTGGTTCTTCTCCGGTAGTCCGTTATTCGGGAACAGGTATTTATTTTCTTGACAAACAGGATGATAATACTTGGCAACTGGAAATCTACCCTGATATAATGGATATAGATGATCCTTATAAAATACTGAATAAACACAGGGTGTCAAGAAAATCAGCGTACAATGAACGGAACATTCAAATACAACTTCCCGGTCTGGAAACTGAAATGGTTGTATTGCCCGGAAAATATCTGCTATCAGATGGAAAGATAGTTAGCAGGGAAGAACTTCCTGCCAAAGATTTCTATCAGACTCCGATGAAAGAGTGGAAAATAGCCAATCATACATGGTCGGAGTTTACTGCTGATAAAGAGGTGACATTCCGGTGTGAGGTGTTCGGCCCCAAACGTCCTCAACAGGTAGATGTTTATCTGATGCTGAAACCTTGGGGATGCAAGCGCATACCGATGACGGCGGAAGACGGCTTCTTCTATACGGCGAAAGCCGATATAAGCTGGCTTGCTAAGGGGGATTATGAGTATCATTTCGGCATAGATACGGGAGATGATACAATCTTGTTTCCGGAAAAGACGTATTGCACTCCCGAACGGTGGGACTATTATGAACAAGCTACTTACGCCATGCGTCTGATAAACGAAACAACTCCTTTGTCTCTTTTAGGACCACAGGACAATTGGAAGCATATCCGTCGTACACGCACGTTTAGGAGCCCCGAATCACAATTTAGCTCGGTAGTATCAGGACCGGAATTGCTGCCTGCCTTTCAGCTTTCTGTTCCTGATTTGGAGAAAAAGGAAGATTATATAGCTCCTTGTGATGTGACTTTTTCCCATTATATAGGTGATCGGATAACTTGTCGGAGTAAAAGTAAGACGGCTCCTGCATATATTCGTATTCGCGCTTATGGATTGAACAATACTGATAAAGCCATTTGCAATTTTGTAGATAAAGAGGGAAGAGGATATGGTGCTGCGTTTAATTTGAAAGCTGACGCATCGGATATCCTGATTCCGGTATCCGACCTTGTACCGACTAAGGCGGCTATGTTACCGCAGGATTGGCCGGGAGTGAATCCTTATTGGTATCCGGCTTCTGCACAAGAGAATAATGGTATTGCGTTGGATTGGAAGATTATCGACTTTGTTCAAGTTTCACTTCGAGAGGAATTGTACAATATCGGAAATCAGAAGAATAAGGGAGTTGTTGTAGAAAGGATTGATTTATTATTTCAGTGATAGTTGACTGATATCTGAATGATATGCTTGTCATTGCTTCATATTTACCATAATAGTTAATTATTTAAGGTTCATTTTTAGGGGTGAAATTAGACTTTTCCAGTAAATGGATGATTCTCAATGATTATTATAAAACTTCCAATTAAAGTCTATCACAATAGGATAAATTGATTATATTTGTGGCGAGAATAAGCTAACGAAATAACATTTAATAATTAATACTTAAAAAAATGGCTTTAGAAATTACAGACAGCAACTATAAAGAGGTTCTTGCAGAAGGAAAACCGGTTGTTGTAGATTTTTGGGCTCCTTGGTGTGGCCCTTGTAAGATGGTGGCTCCTATCATTGAAGAATTGGCTGCGGAGTTTGAAGGACAAGTAATCATCGGTAAGTGCGATGTAGACGAAAATGGTGATATGGCTGCTGAATATGGTATCCGTAATATTCCTACTGTATTGTTTTTCAAGAACGGTGAAATAGTAGACAAACAGGTAGGTGCAGTTGGCAAACCGGTATTCGCAGAAAAGGTGAAGAAGCTTTTATAGTCGATAATACTTAATACTTATCACTTAATACTTAAAAAAATGGGACTGGAAGACGATTTTTTATTAGCAGATGCCGATGACGAAAAGACCATCGAGTTTATCAAAAACTATCTGCCTCAAGAACTGAAAGAGAAGTTCTCGGACGATGAATTGTATTATTTTCTCGATTTAATCGACGAGTATTACTCTGAAAGTGGTATTCTTGACGCTCAACCCGATGAAGACGGCTATGTTAACATCGATTTGGAAGAGGTTGTGGCTTACATTGTAAAAGAAGCCAAAAAGGATGAAATAGGGGAATACGATCCTGAAGAAGTCCTCTTTGTGGTTCAGGGAGAAATGGAATACGGAAACTCTCTGGGACAGGTGGACTAAACGACGTCCGGTCTCATTGTAGATAAAATTAAGATAAGGGGTGTGCTCTGTGAGTATGCCCCTTTTTTGTGCGTTGCTTTTTTCTCAAACATTCTTATGCCTATGAGAAAATGTTCTCACTGCATTGAGAAAAAATACTCATTACAATGAGAATTAATTCTCACTACGGTGAGAATAATCCCTTGCCTGAATAGTCTGAAACGGCGTATTCTGGTTATATTTCTTCCAATGCATAATATTGATAATCGCGAAGTACAGTCTGAAGAAATTTTTCCTGATTACCGTCACGAGGAATAACGGAAAGCAATTCCTGTACTTTTTTGGCAAGCGCCGTGATACGTCTTGCCCGGTCTTTCTCGCTGGATTCCAAAGTCCGGGTAATTACATTCACTTGTTCGAGAGATAAATCAGCCGACTGCGGATATACCGGATGATAATTTTGGGTCAGATAATCGAATTCATCCAGGCTAACATGTATCTTACGATAGTTTTTCTCTTTAATCACCATAGTGCCGGCAGCTAGATCCCCTAATCGTTGATTGTTCTTATTCAATAAAACGACTAGAAGCCCAAGGCCACTTGTGATGGGACCATCAATTGGGAAAAGAAGCCATCGTAACAGATAAGAGCCGATGCTTGGAGTAGAACCGTCTACTTTTACGACACGGATATTGATAAGTTTCTTCCCAAAGCTCTGTCCGTGATTGAACATCTCACAAAGAAAAGAATAGCCGAGAATCGGTAAATAAACGACGCATAGAAAAAAGAACAAACTGAATCCTGACGGTAAACTTAATTTAGACAAGAGCGTAATAGTGGACAAAATGTAAAGCCCGATCAGAAAATAATCAATGATTAAAGCCATCAATCGTTCGCCGATACTGGCGGGCGTTTGACTGATACGAACGAATTGTCCGGTTATTATCGTAGATTCTGCCATTTCAGGTTAAACATTTTTAGGATTCCGTTGCAAATATATCATAATTCTCTTATTTTTGCTTCCGGTTTCGGACAAAACTTATCTGAAATCGATTGAAAAGCATGAAAGAAGTAACGTTTATTCGTCGGAACATTGAAAAATGGAAGGAGACAGAGAAAGTTGTGGAGCGGGCGGCAAGCCTGTCCCCCGACCAACTTGCCGATGCATATACGGACTTGACGGCTGACTTGGCATTTGCCCAAACACATTTCCCAACTTCCCGTATTACTATTTATCTGAATAATCTGGCTTCAGCGTTGCACAACGAAATCTACCGTAATAAACGCGAGAAGTGGACACGGATTATTACCTTTTGGACACAGGAAGTGCCACGAACCATGCACGATGCACGTCGCGAATTGTTGACCTCCTTTTTGATTTTTGTTGCCAGCGCATTAATCGGCGTATTATCAGCAGCGAATGACCCGGATTTTGTCCGGCTGATATTGGGAAACGGTTATGTGGATATGACACTCGACAATATTGCCAATGGGGAGCCGATGGCCGTATATAATGGTTCTTCCGAAGTACCGATGTTCTTGGGCATTACACTTAATAACGTGATGGTTTCTTTCAACTGCTTTGCAATGGGATTGCTGACTAGTTTTGGAACAGGGTATATGCTTCTCTCCAATGGTATCATGGTAGGAGCTTTTCAAACATTCTTTTATCAACACGATTTGTTGTGGGAATCCAGTCTTGCCATCTGGTTGCACGGAACGCTTGAAATCTGGGCGATTATCGTGGCCGGTGCCGCCGGATTGGCTTTGGGCAACGGCTGGTTGTTCCCCGGCACCTATTCCCGACTGGAATCTTTCAGAAGAGGAGCGAAGCGAGGCTTGAAAATAGTGATTGGCACTGTTCCGGTATTCATTATGGCAGGCTTTATAGAAGGTTTTCTTACCCGGCACACAGAGCTTCCCGATGTGTTGAGGCTTGGCGTGATATTCACTTCTCTGGCATTTATTATATTCTACTATATTTATTTACCAAATAGAAAAAAACATGGAATCACAGAAACCTAAGATTGCGATGTACGTGAAACGTCCTTTCGGTGAGAAGTTGAACGCTTCTTTTGATTTTATAAAAGAGAATTGGAAACAATTGTTTAAGTATTCAACTTATCTGATACTTCCTATATGCTTAATTCAAGCTGCAAACTTTAGCGGTTTAATGGGAAGTATGACAGATCTTACTGCCATGCAGGCGTCCGGAGGAATAAGTGATAATCCTTTAGCTGCTCTGGGACCTTCATTTGCACTGAATTATGCAGGAGTTATCTTTTTTTCATGTTTGGGAGCTTTGTTGATGACTTCCTTGATTTATGCGATGGTACGATTGTATAATGAACGGGAAGAACGCCTGAACGGGGTTGTATTCGGCGATATTAAATCGTTGTTGCTCCGTAATATAAAAAGACTGTTTTTGATGGGGATTGCCTGCAGCTTCTTATTCATCTTTGCTGTGGTCATTGTTGTCTTGTTGGCTGTATTGACACCTTTCACACTCATTCTGACCATCCCGCTTTTATTCGCGTTTATGGTTCCTTTGGCATTAATGGCTCCCATCTACTTATTTGAAGACATTTCGTTGGGTGAGGCATTTGCAAAAACATTCCGGTTGGGATTTGCTACTTGGGGAGGCGTCTTTCTAATTTTAATTGTGATGGGGATTATTGCCAGTGTGTTACAAGGAATCGTTTCTATACCCTGGTATGTGATCTATATTGTAAAAATGATCTTTACGATGAGTGACGGAGGTGCAACCTCTTCATCAGTCGGACTGAACTTTGCGCAATATTTGTTCTCTATCCTGATGTTGTATGGCTCTTACTTATCGGCTATATTCGGTATCGTCGGTCTGGTTTATCAGTATGGTCATGCATCGGAAGTGGTGGACAGCATAACGGTAGAAAGTGATATTGACAATTTTGATAAACTCTAAACCAAATCTCCACTAGATGAATCTCACTTCCCCGGCTGATACACTAGTCTGTGATACGGCGCAGATTGCCCTCTGGCAGTCTGATCCGGCATACAATTATAACCGTGAACTGATTACTCCGGAGATGAATGTCTTTGAGTGGATCAGCCGACAGTTTGGGGAGTTGTTGCGCAAAATATTCGGCAGCCATTTTGCTGAAGAGTATTCAGGGCTTATCCTGGTATGTATTGCCATCCTTCTTTTGTTGCTGATTGTTTGGTTCGTCTATCGGAAACGTCCGGAATTGTTTATGGTCTCGCATAAAAATGCGTTGCCTTATACAGTTGAAGAAGACACCATTTACGGAGTAGATTTTCCGGGAGGGATTGCGGAAGCGCTTTCCCGTCAGAATTACCGGGAAGCAGTACGTTTGCTCTATCTGCAAACTTTGAAACAACTTAGTGACGCTGAACGTATTGACTGGCAACTTTATAAAACGCCTACCCAGTATATCAATGAAGTCCGGCTACCGGCTTTCAGGCAACTGACCAATCATTTCCTGCGGGTACGTTATGGCAACTTTGAGGCAACGGAAGAACTCTTCCGGGTAATGCAGGCCTTGCAGGAAGAAATAGGGAAAGGAGGCGTTTCATGAAAGGAAGTCGCTGGTTCATTGTCTTTATTGTCGCTTTTCTATTCATCATGTTTGCAATAGAATATCATTTGCCGAAGAATTTTGTGTGGAAGCCCACTTTCGGACATCATGACGAGCAACCTTTCGGATGTGCAGTGTTCGATAGTGTGTTGTCTTCTTCTTTGCCACAGGGGTACACTTTTTCGAGGAAGAGTCTCTATCAATTGGAGCAGGAAGATACGACGCAACGCAAAGGTATATTGGTTATCTCTGATAATTTGCGATTGTCGGACGTCGATGTAAACGCTCTGTTGAAAATGGCGGAACGCGGAGATAAGATCATGTTGGTGAGTACCTTGTTCGGCAGATATTTGGAAGATACCTTGCAGTTCAGGTCTTACTATTCTTACTTCAGTCCGATGGCTTTGAAGAAATATGCAACTTCATTTTTGAAAAAAGATAGCTTGCATTGGATAGGAGATTCGACGGTTTATCCCCGTCAGACTTTCTATTTTTATCCCCAGTTATGCTCCTCTTATTTTTGGGGAGATTCACTTCCGGAAAGGGTGTTGGCACAAAGAGTTTTTGAGTCGAATGAGTTCCGGTATGAAACAGAGGTGGACTCGTTGACAACGGATAGTCTTGTTTATATGCCTGTAGCGATGTCCCGTCGGTGGGGGAAAGGAGAAGTTATTTTAGTTTCCACTCCTTTGATTTTTACCAATTACGGAATGTTGGACGGCAAAAATGCAACCTATATCTTCCGTTTGTTGTCGCAGATGGGGAAGCTTCCTATCGTTCGCACGGAGGGGTACATGAAAGAAACTGCACAGGTGCAGCAATCACCTTTCCGTTATTTTCTGGCACATGAACCGCTTCGTTGGGCTTTGTATCTTACGATGATTACCATCATACTCTTTATGATATTCACAGCGAAGAGGCGGCAACGGGTGATCCCTGTTATTCACGAGCCGGCCAATAAATCTCTTGAATTTACCGAACTGATAGGCACGCTTTACTTTCAGAAGAAAGACCATGCGGATTTAGTTCGCAAGAAGTTTTCCTATTTAGCCGAAGAACTTCGGAGAGAGATTCAAGTGGATATTGAAGAAGTGGCCGACGATGAACGCTCTTTCCATCGGATTGCCCGAAAAACCGGAATGGATGCCGGAGAGATTGCTAAATTTATCCGCGAAGTCAGACCCGTGATTTACGGAGGACGTGTTATTGATGCGGAGCAGATGAAGGTATATATCGATAAAATGAATGAAATAATCAATCATATCTAAAGAAGAAATTTATGGAAGAGAATACAGAACAGCGAGTAGATTTAACTCTCTTTTCCGAGAAGATACAAGAGTTGAAAGACCGGATTGCTTCCGTCATAGTAGGGCAGGAGCAGACAGTGGATTTGGTACTGACAGCAATTTTGGCGAATGGACACGTATTGATAGAAGGTGTTCCGGGAGTTGCGAAGACACTGTTGGCCCGTCTGACAGCTCGTCTGATTGATGCAGACTTCAGTCGTGTCCAGTTCACTCCGGACTTAATGCCAAGTGACGTATTAGGTACGACTGTGTTTAATATGAAAACGAATGGTTTTGATTTTCATCAGGGACCGATTTTTGCGGATATTGTATTGGTCGATGAAATCAACCGTGCTCCTGCCAAGACACAGGCTGCCTTGTTTGAGGTAATGGAAGAGCGCCAGATCAGTATTGATGGAACGACTCACCGGATGGGAGATCTTTATACGATTTTGGCTACCCAGAATCCGGTAGAGCAGGAGGGAACATACAAACTTCCCGAAGCACAGCTCGACCGTTTTCTGATGAAGATAACGATGGATTATCCTTCATTGGAAGAGGAAGTGAATATTCTGGAACGTCATCATACCAATGCCGCATTGGTGAAGTTGGACGACATCACTCCCGCTATTACCAAAGAAGAACTGTTGTCGCTTCGTGCTTTCATGAATCAAGTATTCGTAGACCGCACGTTACTTCAATATATCGCATTGATTGTACAGCAGACCCGTACCAGCAAAGCTGTATATTTGGGAGCTTCTCCACGTGCATCTGTAGCCATGCTGCAATCGTCGAAAGCGTATGCTCTTTTGCAGGGACGTGATTTTGTGACACCGGAAGATATCAAGTTTGTAGCTCCTTATGTACTTCAGCACCGTCTGATCCTGACTGCGGAAGCTGAAATGGAAGGCTATTCACCGGTGAAAGTGACACAACGCTTAATTGATAAAGTGGAAGTACCAAAATGAAAAGATTTATGATTTATGAATTCAGATTTATGATTTGGGCTGCGCGTTGAATGTCCGACCCTATTCATAACAAAAATCGAAGAAATCATAAATCGTAAATTATAAACTGTACGTAAATTGTAAATTGTAAGTTGAAGAAATCGTAAACCCAAGAAATTATAAATCATAATTCATAAATCATTTGTTTCTAACTCGTCGTTTCTATATTGCCCTTGTCGTAGTTATCCTGTTGTTGGGTAGCGGATATGTTTTTGCTCCGTTCTTTGTTATCGGGCAGTGGGCACTCTTTGTCTTGCTTTTGGTGGTACTGGCAGACGTATATTTTCTTTATCGTATTCGTGGAATCCGTGCTTTCCGCCAGTGTGCCGACCGTTTCTCTAATGGCGACGAAAATGAAGTGAGTATTCGGGTAGAAAGTAGTTATTCGCATCCTGTATCTTTAGAAATCATAGATGAGATCCCTTTTATATTTCAGAAACGTGATGTCGACTTTCAGGTGAAGCTTGGAGCAAACGAGGGAAAAACAGTTACCTATCGTCTTCGACCTACTCATCGTAGCGTTTACTCTTTCGGTCATATCAGAGTTTTTGTGACCGGAAAAATCGGCTTTATATCCCGGCGCTATACTTGTGCAGAACCTTTGGATATCAAAGTGTACCCGTCATATCTGATGCTCCATCAATATGAATTGCTGGCAATAAGTGATAATCTGACAGAATTGGGAATAAAACGTATTCGCCGGGTTGGGCATCATACGGAGTTTGAGCAGATTAAAGAGTATGTAAAGGGGGATGATTACCGTACGATTAACTGGAAAGCAAGTGCCCGCCGGCATGAACTTATGGTGAATGTGTACCAAGACGAACGTTCACAGCAGATTTATAATGTGATCGATAAAGGTAGAGTGATGCAGCAAGCTTTCCGTGGAATGACCTTGCTGGATTATGCAATTAATGCTTCGCTGGTGCTTTCGTATGTTGCCATGCGGAAAGAAGATAAAGCCGGATTAGTGACTTTCGATGAACACTTCGATACTTTCGTGCCTGCTTCCAAGCAACCGGGATATATGCAGACATTGCTGGAAAGTCTTTATAGCCAGCAGACCACTTTCGGGGAGACAGACTTCTCGGCTCTTTGCGTTCATTTGAACAAACATGTCAGTAAGCGTAGCCTGCTGGTACTATATACTAACTTCTCGAGCATAGGAGGAATGAACCGTCAATTATCTTACCTGAAACAACTAAACCGCCAACACCGTTTGCTCGTAGTCTTTTTTGAAGATGTCGATTTGAAGGAATATATCGCCCAACCGGCAAAAGATACGGAAAGCTACTATCGTCACGTGATTGCAGAAAAGTTCGCTTACGAGAAGCGGCTGATTGTATCTACTTTGAAACAACATGGAATCTATTCTTTATTAACTACACCGGAGAATCTTTCGATTGATGTGATTAATAAGTATCTGGAGATGAAGTCACGACAACTACTATGATAAGTCTTTTATAATTTGTTCAACTGTCTCTTTTAAAGGAGGAAGATGTTTTTGTATGACTACCCAAATAATCTCGTAGTCAATGTTAGCATATTCATGAGAAATGATATTTCTTAATCCAATAACCTTTGCCCATGGAATTTGGGGATAATCTTTAAGAAAGTTCTTTTGTGTTTTGTCGTCAACAGCCTTAATCGTTTCTCCTATTACTTGGATTCGCATGATGCATGCGTCTAAGATGGTCATTCCCCAAGGTGATAACAAAAAATCATCTACATTCTGAATGTTCTGACATCTTTCTTCGATGATAGATATTGATTCTGATATTTGGAGAAACTTGTCTTGGATTTCTTCTTTAAGCGTATATTCCATCTCTTGCTATTCTTTGGGAAATAAGTGAACGAAGGTTTTTGTGCAAACGGAGGAGATCTATTTTGCAGTTACATATACGTTCCAGTTCTTCTTTAATATCAAACATAATAAAAGGGTCCGGATCCTTTAGTTCAACAAAAACATCCAAATCACTCTCTTCATGTTGCTCTCCACGGGCAACAGAACCAAAAATACCAATAGAAATAATTCCATATTTCTCGGCAAACTGTTGTTTGAATTGGCGAATTTTTGTAAGATATTCATTGGTTGTTTTCACTTTTCTATCCTCCTTTCATACAAAAATAGTAAAAAATGGGAAGAAAACAAAAGGATTCTCTTAAAAACATATTATCCTCCTATAGCTTTCCGTGTTTCCACAAAGAAGAATATAGCCATTCCAATGATGATAATTCCCAGTATTCCATAGAAGAGTCGTGCTCGGTTGCGTCCTACATTCCGGACAATGGTTTGTGCGTTGCGCGTTGTAAAGAACCAGTCCCAGTTTAGCAATGACGCCAGCAGGGAGACGATTCCTGCCAGCGCAAAGATTCCTTGTACGATATATTGTCCGGTCATAGTCTGATTACTCTATTTCCGTTTTCCAGTTCTTCAATCGTTACTTTTACGGCATTTCCCGGAAGTAGTTCTTCTACCAGTTCCGGCCATTCGATAAAGCAGAGAGCGCCACTGTAGAAATAGTCTTCGTAACCCATGTCGTACACTTCGCTTAGCTTCTTGATGCGGTAAAAATCAAAGTGATAGATTAACTCTCCGGTTTCGTCCGAACGGTATTCGTTGACAATAGCAAAAGTAGGAGAAGTGATAACATCCGTTACGCCCAATGCTTCGCAGAGTGCTTTGACAAATGTCGTTTTGCCGGCACCCATCTTTCCGTATAAAGCAAATACAGTGTTGTCGCCCATAGCAGCGATAAATTCACGGGCTGCTTCATGGATACTTTCCAGTGATTGAATTTTGATTTCCATATACTATCTATTATTATGACTTTTTCCTGCAACAACTCTTTCCGATTTTACAAACAGCGTAAATCAGGATAGAGAAGAATATGATGGAAGCTCCCGAAGGGACTTTCCAGTGATAAGAAATAAATAATCCACCCAAGCAGCCCAAGAAACCGATGCCGATTGATAACCAGATAATCTTCTTGAAACTATAGGTGAACAAGTTGGCTGTCATCTGTGGAATGGTGAGAAGAGAAATGGCCAATACGATGCCTACCATTCGCAGGCAGGCTACAATGGTCAGTGCGATGAACATCATCAGTACATATTCAAAAATCTCTACCGGAATCTTTTGCGAACGTGCAAACTCACGGTCAAAGGCAATATATACGATGGGGCGGATAAACAGATAAAAGAATCCGGTCAGTATGAGTGCCAATATGCCGAGCATCCATAAGTCGATTTGGTTGATGGTCAGTATATTGCCGAAGAGGTAAGCCGACAGGTCGGGCGCAAATCCCGGTGACAGGAAGCTGAACATAATTCCGAGTGCCATCCCTAACGTCCAGAATACTGCAATGGCAGAATCTTCGCGCATATCTTTCCGTCTGCTAAGCCATTCGACGCCAAAAGCAGATAATACTGAGAATACGGCTGCCGAGAGTATCGGAGAAATTCCGGCAAACAATCCTAACCCGATCCCTCCGAAAGAAGCATGAGTGATTCCTCCGCTGATAAATACCAGGCGGCGGGTTACAATATATGTACCGATAATCCCACAGGCAATGCTTGCCAGCAGACTTCCCAATAGGGCGTGTTGAAAGAATGTATATTGTAGTAAATCCATCACATCACCTGTCATCTGCCTTTTTTACTTCTATGTTTCTTCTTTCTCCGATAATCAGAAAAACTTCGTCTTTGAGATCATCCGGTAGTTCAATGCCACGGAGCTGAAGGCTACGTACCCATCCGGCCACTTCTACATCCAGTGTCGTATACAATACATCCCGAAACATTTCTGTTTCTTCTTCTGTATACGCATCTCCTGCCTTGCCAATGAACTGGTCCAGTTCTTCGTCATCGTAATATTCTATCTTTTTGCTGACAGCTGCCAGCAGGCTATCCCGTTCGCATACTTCGTGTTGTCCGCAGCATTCCACATCTACTTCCTTCACTTCCGGCATACGGTCCAGTTCGCCCTTTTCTATTTTCTTTTGCAGTCTTTTGTTGCGGATAATTCCGGCTATCAGCGCAATGACACCCAGCAACACCAGACTTATAATAAGTATCCACATGACAATATAACAGTTACGAATCAAATTTGTGCAAAGTTACTTATAAATTTGTATTCTATCGTGTATGCTATCTATTTCTTTCGTACTTTTGTATGTTACTAACTCAAATATAAGATGAAAAGACAGAGTATATTATTCGTTCGGAGTATGTGGGTGGTTATCTTATTCACTACCCTTGCTGCCTGTAAAGATACGGATAACAGAGTGTTTGGAGATGATTTTGAATTTCCGGCATTGACAGATGAAAACACGATTCGCTTTACAGTGAATGTTGTAGGAGACTGGCGGCAGTTGGACATTGTAGCAAGTGGGGGACGAATGGTGATAGATTGGGGAAACGGTCGTATACAGAAAATAGAAGATCCTTCTTCAATGAGTGGCGGAGTGGTATATAGATATGGAAATAAAGGATTATATGAAGTGAGGATTTGGGCTGAAGAGCTGCAGCTTATCGATATAAGTGGTTTGCTTCTTCCTTTGAGTCATCTTTATTTGGGAAATATGCCGCGAATGAAATCACTGGCTTTGAATAGCATTTCTGATACTCGCGAATTGGACTTGAATACCTTCTGTCCTAATGTGGAAAGTATTAATATCGGTAGTTTCGCTGATTTGGAGCATTTGGAGATTGAGGATTGTTTCCGATTGCGATCTATACAAGTTTATTCTAATCCCAAATTGACTTCAATAGAGTTTGGTAGTCATCCGGAAGCGGAAAGTTTATATTGTTCTTATAATGGTTTTTCTTCCCTTTCCCTTAAAAGCTTGCCGGCATTGCGCGATATTGATTTGAGTTCTAATGAAGTATTGTCACATCTGGAATTGAACGAGAAGACTTCAATTTCTGCGATATTGATACAAGGATGTGCTTTCCAATCAATTACTGATATATTGAAATGTTGCCCTTCTTTAAGGGAATTAAGTTGCTCATACAACAAATTGACCGAACTTGATCTGTCCGATAACTCTAATATTAGTGAATTGCGTTGTGAACATAATCAGCTAACTCGTTTAATGGTACCGCAAGGAAGTCTGTTAGAACATCTTTATTGTCACTCGAATCAATTGGATGAGGATGCCTTGAATACACTGTTTGATTCCTTGGGGCAAGTGCTGGAACCTGCTATTTATTATCCGACTCCTCCCCGGCAATATCGGATTTCTTTTAATGATAATCCGGGAGCAGATGATTGTAATAGAAATATCTTGAATGATAAAAACTGGATAGTTGAAAATAAGTAAAGTATGGACGATTGTTTCTTAAATCTTATATACATCATGAAGAAAAACATTCTGCTTCTCTCTTTTTTGTGTAATTTTTCATTGTTGTTATCTGCCCAAACTAACGTAGAAAAAGGGTTGCAGAGTATCAACCGTTCCTCTGCCGAAGCTACTATCAACTTTTTGGCTAGTGATGAATTGCAAGGGCGTGAGGCAGGTTTTCATGGTTCACGTGTGACCTCGGAGTATATTGTTTCCTTACTTCAATGGATGGGAGTATCACCTTTGGCTGACTGCTATTTCCAGCCTTTTGATGCTTACCGTAAAGAACGTCAGAAAAAAGGACGTCTGGAAGTGCATCCTGATTCCATAGTTAAACTGAAACAGGAAGTTCATCAGAAGCTTTCCATGAGGAATGTATTGGGAATGATTCCTGGTAAAAATACCAAAGAATATGTGATTGTGGGGGCGCATTTCGACCATTTAGGTATTGATCCTGCACTCGATGGCGACCAAATATACAATGGTGCTGACGATAATGCTTCCGGTGTATCGGCAGTGCTGCAAATAGCAAGAGCCTTTTTAGCCAGTGGACAGCAACCCGAAAGAAATGTAATCTTTGCTTTTTGGGATGGAGAAGAAAAAGGACTGCTTGGCTCTAAATATTTTGTACAAACTTGTCCTTTCCTATCTCAAATCAAAGGCTATCTGAACTTTGACATGATTGGCCGTAATAACAAACCTCAACAGCCTAAACAGGTCGTTTATTTTTATACAGCCGCCCATCCGGTCTTTGAGGATTGGTTGAAAGAGGATATCAGAAAATACGGTTTGCAATTGGAACCGGATTACCGCGCCTGGGAAAATCCGATAGGAGGAAGTGATAATGGTTCGTTTGCCAAAGTAGGTATTCCGATCATCTGGTATCATACGGACGGGCATCCTGATTATCACCAGCCTTCCGATCATGCTGACCGATTGAATTGGGATAAGGTCGTAGAAATCACTAAAGCCTCTTTTCTCAATATGTGGAAGATGGCAAATGAGAAGTCTTTTTAATGAAGCAGATAAAATACAATCCTGATAATTAATGGGAAAAGTCAGGATTGTATTTCTTATTTTTTGAGTATTCTTTTTAAATAGTCGATAGGTGGCAAATTCACAGTCTCAAAACTTCCTTTATAAAATACTGCAAAATTATTAAAAACACACGGTAACTCTTTTGCTTTCTGTAGCGTATCTACTTGAATAAAAGAAACAGGGACATCATTTGTTTCACAATATTGTTTGATCATTTCAATGTATTTATAGATGTAGGGGCATTGCATATCATAATAAATCGTCAGTTCCTCACTTTCTATTTTCAGATTTTTGGCATTTGGCGCAAATTGCGGTACTGTTCCGTCGAAAGAAAGAGCAAGCAATTCATATCCGTTATCAGTAGTGTCAACCACCTCAAAACCAAATTTCTTTGCAAATGATTGGTCGGAAAGCCAGCTCTTCTGTTTTTTTGCCCCAAGCATACAAATGCCGGATCTACCTTTTTCTTTGGCATCAGCTATACAGTACTCTATTAATGCTTTCCCATATCCGTTTCCTCGGGGGCTACCTAGCACCCATAAACAATACAGATAATAATAGTTGTCGCCGATGACGGGAACCCAAGCTGTTTCAAGAGGGGCATATTCAATAAAAACAGTAGCTTTGGCGTTTAACTTTCTAAAGACATGGCCTTCATTCAGCCGGTCGGAAAGCCATTGCCGTTTTGCTTCAATACCAGGATGAGACTTTTTGCTGCGGATAATGCAGCATAAATGCTCATTAGAAAGATTTTCTGTTGTTAAGTTTGTAAAGTCAGTATTCATATACACCTTTGTTTCAAGTTAGATATTATCAATCGGATAGTGTAGTAATTGTAATACTTGATTAGCCCGGTTGATAGATAAGCAAATACAAATGTAGTGAATTTTGCGGATAATCTCTGTTGGGTGACTATGGAAATCACAAAGACTTTTTATACATCTGCAGAGGATGTTGAACGAGAACTCATGCGAATGTAAAACTTCATTGCCTAACTTTGGATTAGATTGACCGCAGTTCTACCTAATCTGAAGCGAGACAATGAAGTTTATAAAAATAAAAAGATAACAGATATATAATATTAAGGTCGATATATTTGTAAGCTCAAAGAGTTGTTCTTTTATCTTTTTATTATTCTACAGGTTGTGCGCCGGTGTCGCCTTCAATCTTCCATCCCGGGTTCTGATAAACGACTGAACTTGTAAAATCATTCTTATCCGAGGCTGTCTGACGAAATACAGCCATACCTATCGGATTCAGATAATGAGCAGGTGTAAAGAGGAATCCCTTCTGCCCGGCAATCAGATTATTCTTCGTGATTTTTTCGTATGGAAGAATATATTTACTTAAATCAGGTGAGGACATATTACCTTCTGCCGGATCTACTTTACATAAATCTGCCAGTTGCGTTTCATAGTTGCTTCCCCAGTATAGCATACCTTCTACACGGTAAGGTTTGGATATCAACTGGTCGCATGCACGCCAGCGTTTCAAGTCTTCCCAGCGCAAAGCTTCTGCACAAAGTTCGTTACGGCGTTCACGGCGGATATTATATAACGTCGCGTCTATCAATTGGCCATGAGAATAAGCACCGAAATCGCCTTTAGCCTCTTCGCTCATCTGTGTTGCAGCGATTGTCTTATTATAGTCTTCGTCCACTTTGGCGCGTCGGCGTAAAGCTTTCCAATATCCGTCGGCTGTTCCGTCGATTCTACCATTTTTTTCATACGAAGCTTCCATGTAAATCAACATGGCTTCTGCCGCACGGAAAACAATACCACCTGATGTTCCCGCACTATGGTCATTTGCCATGTGACTGGAGTAGTGTTTGCCTTTTTTGATGATGAATCCGGTTGTTGCCAAACTTCCTTTATCGCCATAAATGAAACGGATTGAGCAATAACTGGGAGTTCCGTCATCACCGTAATAATTCACATCACCTTTATTTTCAGTGTTGGCATCACCCGGCTTTTTGGTAAAGATAACAATGCGTGAATCACGATTCTGTAAAGTGGAATTTACTCCTTCTTTCTCCCAATCGGGATTATAATCGGAACCGGCTGCATAGATGGGAAGCCCATTGCGCATCAGGAATGAATTGACCATGCCACGAGTCCATCCGGAACCACCGCCATTGCGTGCCAACTCCATTTGCAAGTTGCTGGTTACCAATCCTTCCTTGAACAGTTTCCACATCAGTATTTCATCATATCCTTCCATGTTTTCATCGCAGAACATGGTGTAGTAAGGATTGATGGAAACCAGACTGGCGTTCATACCTTCGGGGGTATCGGTATTGTCTGCCAGTTTTCCGACGATATAGTCGCCTACCACTTTTGATGACTTCATTGCTTCATCAAGAAAATAAGCCACTTCTGCATCACTATTAAAACCGCTTACATCTGCGGGATTACCCGGCCATCCTTTTCCACCGGGTACAAAAGCTGTTCCTTTGTGATACTTTTCCCAAGTTGCTTCGAAGAGGGCAACGCGTGCACGTAGCAAGTGAGCTACGTTTTTGCTGATGCGATTCTTGCCACCGGGACTTTTATCAAGCAACAATTCTGTTGCTTTTTGCAAATCGTCCAGAATGAAGCGTGCCACCTTATTACGCGGCTGGCGCTTGCTGGATTCCACCAAGGTCTCTTCTATGTCGGGCAATGCAGTAGTGATAATAGGCAGATCTCCTAAAGAAACCAGTAATTTATAATAATTGTATGCCCGGATCACGTACATTTCTCCGATATAATGCTTCACATTATCCTGATTGCCGGTAATAGTGCCGGCTTCGAATTTCGGTAAAGTATTATCAAAGAAATAGTTGCAGGTTCGTATTTTACTCCAGTCCCATTCGCCTTCACCTGACGGCACCTTCTTTTGCCCGGGTATCCAGAAGGCCGGTGAGTCACCACTGGCTTGGTTATCAGTATCATTATCTTTGCCGAAGAAATTGATGCCATACGCATCGGTCACTGTTTCAAATGGGTAAGCATTGATTGTGTATGCAGCCAGATCACTTTCGGATGCAAAATATTTTTCGGGAATTACTTTATCCAGTGGTTCCCTGTCGAGAAAATCATTGCAACCGGTCAGTCCGCCCAATAGCAATGTTCCTATTGTCAAAAGTTTAATATGTTTTTTCATAATCGTTTATCATTTAAAATGTTGCACTTAAACCGAATGATACAGTCTTGGATAGCGGATAGGTACATCCGTCCCAGTTGCCGATGCCAACAGTTTCGGGGTCAAACGTATCGGCCAGACTGGTAATAGTAAATAAATTCTCTGCTGAAACAAAGAATCGCAGATTGTTTACGCAGAATTTCTCTGTCAAAGATTTAGGTAATGTATAACCTAAAGTAACGTTTTTCAGACGGCAGTAAGCCGCATTTTGCAAATATCGGGTCTGTGGATTACGGTTTCTATCATTCTCGAGAGGACGCGGATAATAACCACCCAGGTTAGCTCCTAGCGGATTAGTCGTATCTTCTCCGCGGAAATAGTCCAGATGAGGTTTGAAAAAGTTGGTTTGCCAGTAGCCTACTGCTCCCCAGAACATTGTAGAACCACTCCCCGGCATATAATCACGTTTCATCGTTCCTTGGAAAAATAATTTAAGGTCGAACCCTTTCCAGGCGGCATCCAGATTCAAACCAAAGTTGTAGCGTGGTGTACTGTTGCCTATTTTCTTCAAATCACCATGATCAGCCAGTGTTTTGTTACCTCTGCTGATCTGGCCGTCACCGTTCAAATCCGCATACATGATGTCACCTGCTCCCCAGCCGGAACCGAGTACATCCTGTGCGCCATTGGGCATACCGGCCAAATGATCTTTCATCTCTTGATCGGTCTTTGCGATGCCGATTGTTTGGAATCCCCATATATCACCTACGTGAGCACCTGCATAATACGTATTATTATTGTCTTTATCTAAAATTGTGTTTGACGGATTGGGGTATTTATCAATAACCACTTGATTGTCTGACAAAGATAAGGTAACTCCATACTTAAAGTCGCGTATCTGGTCGCGCCAGTTCACCTGTATTTCCCAACCTTTGGAAGTCATATCGAGGTTGTTTACTTTGGGAACGGCAATGCCTAAGAGGTTGGGTAGTTCGGGGGCGGGGCCTACCATGTTTTTAGATTTACGCTGGAAATAGTCGAATGTTACATTCAAACGATTGTTGAGCATAGATAAGTCGAAACCTAAATCCAGTGTTTGCGTCTTTTCCCATGTCAGTAAGGAAGATACCAGCGCAGATTCTTTGGAAATATTTGGTTTTACGCCATTTACCAGCCAACTGCCTAGTGCGTAATTGCCCCATTGGTCTTTGTTAATATCAATAGTTCGATAGAATGGATACCAGTTATCTGTGTTTTGGTTGCCCAATTCACCCCATGAACCACGTATCTTGAATGTGCTGATTAAATCGGTCAGATCTTCAAAAAATGCTTCACGGGCCATGTTCCATCCTAAGGAGAATGATGGGAATAGATTCCAGCGGTTATCTCGAAGGAAACGTGAAGTGCCGTCATATCTCATATTTACTTCAGCCAGATAACGTCCTTTGTAGTCGTAATTAACACGTCCGAAGAAGCCGGCTGTAGCCCATTCGGAGTACCCTCCTCTGTTTTGTGCATTTGTCTGCGTGGTGTTCAAGGTAGCCACTTCCGACATGATACCGTCTTGGGAAGCGGTAATATCACGTTGTTTGAATAGTTCGCTCTGAAAACCCAGCATCACTTTAAAGTTGTGCCCGCTTTCTAATGATTTGCCGTATTCGGTAAAGATGTTCGGATTGAAGAAATTACTCTTATAAGCATATTCTGTAACGCTGGAAGTTTGATTGGCAATAATGTAGGGATTTTTACTCACATCATAACCATAAACGGTTTGATAATCGGTATGGTCGAAATTATAGTTGGAACGGTAGTTCAATTCTACGTTAATTTTCCAGTCTTTGATGGGTTCCACGATGAAAGCAAGCTGGTGTGCCATCACGTCTTTTTGTGATTTATATCGGCCTCCTTCTGTTAATTGGTAAATCTTGGATTCGACAGTATAGAATCCGTTTGGGTCTACTACCGGAATGACAGGCCAGTAGCGACATACATCGAAATAGAATACATTACTTTTGATATCGCCTCCGGCAAATGAAGGAGCTTCATAATCCGTCCGGTTAAAACGCATACTATAACTTATTTTCAACCATTTGGTTAAGTCCGCATTGATTTTTGCAGTAAAGGAGTAGCGTTGTTTGTTATCATCTCCAAACTTCAAGAGACCTCCTTGGTCCAGATAATTCGCAGAAAGATAATATTGTATTTTATCCGTTCCACCATTTACGCTCAATGAATGCTCGTGGGTAAAGCTATTACCAAATAACGTTTTTAACCAGTCGGTATTGCCGGTAGGCATCACGTCTTGCCGTTGGGGATCATCGAATGAATTCCATCTTCCCGCATCGGTCGGCCACATATATTGTGTGCTTTTTCCTGCTTGAAAATCCAGAATTTGTTGAAGTTTGGTGGCGCTATACATGGGAGTCTGTCCACCATTAGTTAACTGGTCATTGACTGCCAGAGCAAAATTGTATGAATCTGCCATTTCAGGCATATTCAAGGGAGATACAAAACGGAAGTTGTTATTATAGTTAACTACCGTTTTTCCCGACTTACCTTTCTTTGTTGTAATCAGGATGACTCCACCTGGTGCCCGCGAGCCATAAATGGAGGAAGCGGCTGCATCTTTCAGTACAGAAATATTCTCAATGTCCTGTGGATTGATAGCGTTCATGTCTCCCTCCATACCGTCAATGAGCACCAATGGTTCTACCTTTGAACCAGCTCCAATTGTTCCAACACCACGAATATTGAATTTTTTGTCTGAACCTAAGGAGCCACCACCATCACCAGTAGAGATATTCATCCCCGGAACCATACCTTGCAAAGCTTCTATGGTAGAGTTAACGGGACGTGCCGAAATTTCTTTTGCTCCTACCGTAGATACAGATCCTGTTACATTCACTTTCTTTTGTGTACCAAAAGCAACCACAACAACTTCATCCAATGTTTGTGTATTGTCTTTAAGGATGATATTCAATGATTGTCCTGTGAATTTGATTTCTTGAGTCTGATAACCAACAAAAGAGACTACAATAATATCTCCGGTTTTTACATTGTTTAAAGAGAAGTCACCGTTGATTCCGGTGATTGTACCGTTCGTCGTACCTTTGGCTACGACGGATGCACCGATGATGGTTTCACCTGCTGCATCTTTTACTACACCCTTACAAGTAGTACCCTGTTGTACAACGGAAACTTTTAGAGTGCTTTCACCTATTTCCGGATAAGCTGCTTCTACTGACATTGTCAGTAGGAACAACAACATACTAACTGACTTTAGTTGTTTTAACATAGCATTGAATTTAGAGTTTTTCCTAGAATCCGGAATTACTTTTAATAAGTTCTGAAAGAACTTATTCCGTGCGTAAAACGTTGGATTCAAAGCCTTAAATTCAAAAAAAGAGTCATCTTTTAAGCGATCTTTTCTACTTGTTTTATACCCATTTTATATCTATTTCGTACCTGTTTGTGTTAGATGAAATAACAAGGATGATGAAATAAACAAGTCGTTTCATTTCAATATGAAGATAAAATACGGCTTTGGGTATTCTTAAAAAGAAAAAATGAATGAGAATTTGATATTATTTTTGAAAATACATGCTATGTATTAAAATATATTATATATTTGTGCCGTTAATTCTAATTTTATAAACCATCCTAGTTCTGAAAGAACTTATTTTTTCATCATTGATTACTGAACCCTAAAAGTGTCCTCCAATTGTAAGAGAGCTGTTTATTTGTGAGTTAGCTATTATCATTAATATGATTCCCGTACAGACTTATATACATAACTAGAATTTGGTAGATACCAATATCTGTATAAACAGTTGGGGCAGGTGTTTTTTTATTAGATTTACTTAGACAAATATGTGTTGGCTATGGAGTATCTATCATTACATCCGGCAATAAATAGCAGATGGCAACAGACGAAACAGGATAGTTACATATCTCCATCTTTGGGAAATGAAAGCTACTTTTTTCTTTTTAGAAATAGCCTTTTTAATTTGTTTCACAGCTTTATCAACGGGAGTAACCCAAAACAATCCTTCTCCTTTTGCCATAGCGGTGTCTACAAATCCGGGACGAATATCGGTAGTGTAAATAGAATAAGGAGATTTAGTTGCTTTTTGTCGTAATCCTTCCATATAGTTGATTTGATAGGCTTTCGACGCATTGTAGGCGGGAGCGATGCCACTGCCGCGTGTACCTCCAACAGAGGAAATAGTAACCAGATGCCCGCTTTTTTGCTGTTCGAAATATCGGAAACCCCAGTCTGTGATGTTGGTGAATCCTATCACGTTCGTTAGTAAGGTAGGTTCTTCCAATTGGTAGGAGAGTTCGGGGTTTAGTTCTCCGGTCCCGGCACAGATAATCAATATATCCATTCCACCCATTTTTTGAGTGAGAGTTTCGAGGGATGAAATGGTAGCTTGTGTATCGGTGATGTCGCACACTTGATAGAATAGTTTGTCTTTGTCCCGGGCGCATACCTCTTCTAATAGATTTTCCCTGCGACCGGTAATGCCGATAAGATAATCTTCTTGAGAATAGACTTCTGCCAATCCGCGACCGATGCCGGAAGTTGCACCTATAATTATAATTTTTTTCATGAAATACAATATACTTTGTTTGCCCGCAAAAGTAAGGGTAGAGAATAAATAAACTCTTGATTGAAATCAAGAATTTATTTTTGTACGACTTTTCTTCGGATACGACTTAATGTTTCGGGACGAATCAGAAGATAGGAAGCCAGTTCTTTTAAAGTTATCAGTTTCAGTAAGTCGGGACAACGGTTGATAATTTCAAGATAGCGTTCTTCCGGTGTCAGGCTGTACATTGAAATCATCCGGTCGTAGACTTCCCACAATAACGTTTCTGCGATGCGACGTCCTAACTTTTGGTGAGCGTCGTTGGTATCGTAGAAGTCTGCCATTTGCTGATAATTGATTACGTATACCGAGCAGTCACACAAGGCTTGTATATCTACATTTGATTTATCCTGTAACTGAAAAGCCGGATAGTTGCCAACAAAAGAATGATCGAAAGTATAGCCTACAATGCTGCTCTCGCCTACACTGTTGGTGCAACAGTACCGGAAAGAACCGGAACTGACGAATCCCATTGTTTTGCATACTTCTCCTTGGCGGGAAAAGTAGTCTCCTTTCTTATAATAGGTCTGCTTCCCCTGTTGCAATACAAAATCTACAATAGGGGAGTAGTTGATGTGGGAAGTATATTTGTTGAAATCTTCCACAGCGTATGAAAATTAGCCTTCGTTTATAACCTGAAATCCGGCCTGTTTCAAATCTTCCCAATATCCGGGATATGATTTGGTAACGACTTGCGGATCGGCAATAAGTAAATTGGGATGGCGGATAATTGCCGGTGCAAATGCCATTGCCATCCGATGGTCTTCATAGGTTTCAATCACCGGAGTTTCTTCCGGTTCACATCGTTCGCCATTCCACATTAATATACTGTCATTTTCTTCCTCGATCACATATCCCAGCTTTTTAAGCTCGGCTCGCAGAGCGGCAATACGGTCAGTCTCTTTTATTTTCAGGCTTTGTAATCCGGTGAAACGGAAAGGGATATTCAGCAAGGCACAGGTAACAACGAATGTCTGTGCCAAATCCGGAATGTCGATAAAGTCTTCTTCCAGTCTTTCCGGCGCTTTGCCTGTTTTTTTCAGTTTCACACCTTGCGATGTAAATTCGGTAGTTATACCTAAGCGTGAGAAAACTTCTGCTCCCCGGCTATCTCCCTGATAACTGTTATGAAACAACCCCAATAATTCAATTTCTGCTTTGGGAGATAAGGCGGCAATCTGATACCAATAGGAAGCTGCGCTCCAGTCATTTTCCACTTTGAAAGGAATGCTCTGATAGAGTTGTGGAGCAACGGAAATGCTACTGGGAGAAGTCCATGCAGCTTTGGCTCCAAAGTCCTGCATCAGTTGCAATGTAAGATTGATATAAGGACGGGAAATTATCTCACCGCTTAAATGCAAAGTCAAACCGTCTTTGAGTGCCGGACCTATCATCAATAGAGCAGATATATATTGGGAACTGACATTTCCTTTCAGTGTTATTTCGTTTCCTTTCAATTCTGCACCTTTGATGCGGAGGGGAGGATATCCTTCATTGCGGGTATACTCTATTTCAGCTCCTAACTCACGAAGCGCATTGACTAATATCTGTATCGGGCGTTGCTGCATACGGGCTGTTCCTGTGATTGTCCGTTCCCCCGGGGTCACACTTAAATAGGCGGTAAGGAAACGCATAGCAGTGCCCGCAGCCATGATGTCAATCGTCTCTTTCTCTTCGGTGAGAGCTTTTATCATCACCTGTGTATCGTCACAATCGGACAGGTTTTCAGGAGGATAAATACCTTTGCCCAGCGCATTGATGATTAATGCACGATTACTGATACTTTTAGAAGCCGGCAACTGGATAGTTGCTGTTACTACTGAAGGAGGGATGAGTTTATAGAGCATCATTTCTATTTTCTTTGGTTTGAGATGACAAAAATAGACATAAATTGGTATATATGCAGTTATAAAGTCAGAAAAACAATAGAAAATTTAGAATGGGAAAATTACAATCGTATTTGAAGTAGAGGATAAAATCTCAAGAAATTACAATTGTATTTAAAATAAATGCTATATTTGTGATGTATTGCAATCGTATTTAAAAAGAAGTAGAATGAAAATACCTCGCATAATTAAACAAAGAAACACTTATGTTGACCGCATAAGACCTTTCATGAGGAAAACATTGGTAAAAGTGATGGTCGGTCATCGTCGTGTCGGTAAAAGCTTTATTTTGTATCAACTCATGGAGTTGATACGGAAAGAAGAGAGTGATGCGAATATTATCTATATAAATAAGGAAGATGTCAATTTCATAGATATAAAGACTTATAAAGAACTGAATGATTATATTCTTTCAAAATCGGTAGATGATAGAATGAACTATATTTTTGTCGATGAAATACAGGAAATACAAGATTTCAGGTTGGCTATCCGTTCGTTGGCATTGGATGATAATAATGATATATATGTGACAGGCAGTAATTCAGAGATATTTTCCAGTGATTTAGCGAATGAATTGGGAGGTCGGTATGTTGAATTTGTGGTTTATAGTTTGTCGTATATTGAATTTCTGGATTTCCATGAACTGGAGAATACGGATGCGTCATTGGAGAAATATATTCATTATGGAGGATTGCCTTATCTGATACATTTGCCGATGGAAGAACCTGTTGTTATGGAGTATTTGAGGAGCATTTACTCTACCATTATATTAAAAGATGTGATTCAGAGAAAGAATATAAGGAATACGGTCTTTTTGGAACAACTAGTTTCGTTCTTGGCAGGTAACATTGGCAACTTATTTTCCAGCAAGAGTATTAGTGATTTTCTGAAAAGTCAGAAAGTGGATATTTCTCCTTATGTTGTGAGTGAGTATGCGATGGCATTATCGGATGCTTTTATTGTACATAGGGTAGGAAGGTATGATATTGCCGGAAAGAAATTATTCGAAAGAGGGGAGAAGTATTATTTTGAGAATATGGGGATTCGTAATGTGATTACGGGGTACAAGCCACAGGACAGAGCGATGCGTTTGGAGAACTTGGTTTATAATCATTTGGTATATAGTGGATATGATGTAAAAATCGGGACATTGGGTACGGAAGAAATAGATTTTGTCTGTAAACGGAATGGAGAGATTCTCTATGTGCAAGTCTCTCTTGAACTTTCTAAACAGGAAACTATTGAAAGAGAATTCGGGAATTTATTGAAGATTAAAGATAATTATCCGAAAGTGGTAGTGTCCGGAGAAAAAATGTTTGAAAATACTTATGAAGGGATAGAACATATTTATATTAGAGACTTCTTGTCTTCTGTTTTGTTACATTCCATTACTCGTGTCATTTAATCAAAGAACAACTGTTTTTTCTTTTATAAATAAGTATGATGAAAATACCGAATATACGTTTACTCAACCAACAGTTATTAAGTCCTCTTTTCTTTCAACCCAAGGAACTTGTGTCCTGGATGGGAGCTATGCAGGCACAGAATTATTCCATGGTGAAATGGGCAGTAGGAATGCGTTTGAAGTCAGCAACGATTCAAACTGTGGAAAAAGCGCTCCGTGATGGTGAAATCCTGCGGACTCATGTAATGCGTCCGACATGGCATCTCGTAGCAGCAGAAGATATCCGGTGGATGTTGAAACTTTCCGCCGGGCGTATTATATCTGCTAATGAGTCTTATGCGAAGGGGCATGACTTGGAAATTTCTGAAGAGCTCTATACGAAAAGTCATAATCTGTTGGAGAAAATTCTTTGTGGGAAGAAAAGCCTGACGAGGCAGGAGATTGCCGAGCATTTTAACCGTTCGGGGATTGTAGCGGATAATCATCGTATGACCCGCTTTATGGCTCGTGCGGAGCAGGTGGGGATTGTATGTAGTGGGGAAGATAAAGGAAGTAAATGTACGTATGCGCTTTTGGAAGAGCGTGTTCCGCCGATGCCGGAATTGACCAAAGATGAATCTTTGGCTCGTTTGGCTAGAAGCTATTTTCGTAGTCATGCTCCTGCTGTTTTGCAAGATTTTGTCTGGTGGTCGGGGCTGCCTATTACAGATGCACGTCAAGCTATTTATTTGATTGATTCGGAATTAACGGCAGAAGAATGGAATGGACAGACATGGTATATTCATGAAGATTGCCGGACTCGTGGAAAAGTTACCGGCAGTTTGCATCTTCTTCCTTCTTATGATGAATATTTGCTTGGTTATAAAGACCGGACAGACGTTTTGCCTAAAGAGCATTACTCGAAAGCATTTACCAATAATGGTCTGTTTTATCCGATTGTTCTTCATGAAGGACAAGTGATAGGAAACTGGGATAAGTCTGTTAAAAAGAGAGGCTCATTGATAGAACATTCATGGTTCCGGTTGGGTGATTGTGTCGATGAAGGTGCGTTGGATCGTGAGAAAGATAAGTATATACGGTTTTGGCGATAATATATGAAAAAACGTATATTTTATCGTTGTATAATTCTATATATGCAGGATATATTTAGGCATGAGTTGAAAATGAGACGGATTTGCTGTTTTCGAATTTAGAAAAGAAATAAATCGATTGTGTTTTGGAATAATTTGTTTTAGTCTGCGTCTTTTATAGAATAGATGTATAGAACTTGCCTTTGTTTTGTCTCAAATTGATATGTGGAGTGTTGGCTGTTTCAGGTGTAGGTTAGCTCTGGGATAGCACTTAAAATAAAGTTTTATATGCTCCTTTTAAAGGAATAAAGTGTTTCTCACCGATCAATGAATCGTTCCTTTAAAAGGAACTGGTTACTCCTTTTAAAGAAACGATTGTCAATAAGTTTATTATAGTGTATCTTTTGACTGTTTTTATGTAAAAAACTCCTCGGGAACTGTATATTCTTGCATTATTTTATACAACAGAACTGCTGGAAGAGGAAATCCGTGTGATGCTATTTATACTCATCATATTAAAAATAGAACATTTAAAGTAAGATATACTACCGCATTTATATTATAATAGAGCTTTCTCTCTATTTAAATAAATAGCATCAGGACTGATTTTTATTTGTTCATTTGCCTTTTTGCCCATTCCAGTCTTCGTTGATCGGCTAATGGAGTCACTTTAAATTCTTCGAATGTAGCGGTGAAACCTTTGCCGTCCGGACAAGCTCCCATTAATCCTACCATGACAGGACAATTATCTTGCAACCAACACGTGCGCATCATAATATATTCTTTATCATCACGTGAGAAAAATATTTCTACTGCATCCAGGCGACGGACTGCTTTTATCCATATCGAACGGGGAGCATCCGGCAATTGTACTACACTCCAGTCGCTAGTCCGATGCGTAACTACGGCACTTACATTCTGTTTGCCATCAACGTATTCCACACCTGCTTTTATCCAGTTTTCATGGTCGATGCGCAGCATTAATCCCATTTGGTCAAAGGTGGTGACATAGTTGCCGGTTATCTTTACTTTGGCTTCAAATTCTCCACCATAAGTCGCATAATAGAAAGGTCCGTCGTCCACTGTGAACCCATAATGAGAAATCCTCCAAAAGTCTGTTTTTGCAGGAACATCCATCACTAAGGTTTTGCCATCTTTTATTTCCCATTGTTGAGGCTCGTTCAGCCAATTCATTTTATTCAAACTTTGTGCCATAGAAGAAGTTGTTACTGCCATAAAGGCTATTGACATCATTTTGATTTTTAAATGTTTCATGATCATTTCTTATTTGATTATCTTTATCTTTGTGGTGCAAAGATAGGTCATACCTCCGTGTGCAACAATACTGAATAATAACCATTTTATAAGATGGACGTATTACAAAAGGAAATAGATGAAGTTTATGCGACACAACTGATAGCCGATGAAATATTGGACAATGGAGTTGTAGAGCAACATCAACGCTTTATTCATTCATTGACGGAGATTAATGGTGGATGTGCTGTTATTTCAGATCTTTCGAATAGGAAAAGTTACATTGCCGTTCATCCTTGGGCGCATTTTCTAGGCTTAACTCCCGAAGAAGCTGCTTTGAGTGTGATTGATTCTATGGATGAAGATTGTATTTATCGGCGTATTCATCCTGAAGACTTGGTAGAAAAGCGGTTATTGGAGTATCAGTTTTTTCAGAAGACCTTTTCGATGTCTTCCGAAGAACGGTTGAAGTACCGGGGAAGATGCAGAATACGTATGATGAATGAGAAAGGAGTCTATCAGTATATTGATAACCTAGTGCAGATAATGGAAAATACTCCTTCCGGAAGTGTATGGTTGATTTTTTGTCTTTATACCTTGTCTGCAGATCAACGAACGGAGCAGGGGATATGTCCCACTATTACCCATATGGAACGTGGAGAGGTCGAAACGCTCTTTTTTTCGGAAGAACATCGCAATATCCTATCCGAACGCGAAAAGGAAATACTTCGCTGTATACGTAAAGGACTATCTAGTAAAGAAATAGCAGCTGCCCTTTATATTAGTGTGAATACAGTCAATCGACACCGGCAGAATATTTTGGAGAAACTCTCTGTCAGTAATTCGATAGAAGCGTGTCGGGCTGCTGAATTGATGAAACTGTTGGATTTGTAATCCAATAAGATAGTATTGTTTACTGATTTCTTTCTTCAGATTCGAAGCTTATCTGAAGAAAGAACAGAACTTATTTAAAACAAAAGCAGCAACTCATCAAATCTTTTCACCTGTTTCAGATGGTCATGTGTGAATGTGTCTACTACTTCGTGTTTCCACATCACTTCAAAAGGAATATGTATGCCATATCCTCCCAGCGATAGAACAGGTTGAATGTCCGATTTCAGAGAATTGCCAATCATGACAAATTCGGAAGGAGCAATCTGTAAGATATTCAACATTCGTTGATATTCTTTCTCTGTTTTATCGGACATCACTTCAATGTGATCGAAATAAGAGGCTAATCCGGAACGTTCCAGCTTATTCTCTTGATCGAGCAAATCTCCTTTAGTGGCAACTACTAATTTGTATTTTCCTTTTTCTTTCAATACTTTAAGCGTTTCTTTTACTCCCGGCGATAGTTCAATTGGCATTTTCAGTAATGATTTGCCTAATTCAATAATATGTTGGATGTCTGTTCCTGAAATCTTTTGTCCACTCACATGCAAAGCTGTCTCTACCATAGAAATGGTGAAAGCTTTGGCTCCATATCCGAGATATTTCAGATTATTCATTTCTGTTTGAAATAAAGCAGCTGAAATATGTTCAGAAGTGCCATAAGGCTTTAATAGGTCTGTATATTGTTTCTCTATTTCCTGGAAAAAAGGTTCATTGCTCCACAAGGTATCGTCTGCATCAAAAGCAATGACTTTAATAAGTTCTTTCATCGGTTTCGTCGTTAATGGTAAATTTTAGATCATCTGTTTGATATTTCGTATGCAAAGTTACAATAAAAAGAGGAATAAAGGCAGACGGTTTGTTTTTAGAACCGAATCTCCATTTAATTTCATAGAAATCTCTATCTTTGTTACTCGTTTTTTTGAGTTTGAATTTTAATTGGATATACAATAATGAAAATAGGAGATAAAGTACGCTTTCTTAGTGAGGTAGGCGGTGGAATCGTAACTGGATTCCAGGGAAAGGATTTTGTGTTGGTGGAAGATGCAGATGGGTTTGATATTCCAATGCCGATACGCGAGTGTGTCGTGATTGAAACAGATGACTATAATATGAGGCGTAAACCCGGTTCGTCTGCGTCGAAACCGGAAGAACCTGTTAAACCGGTAAAACCGGAGATGCCTGTTATTCAACGTCAGCCGGAGGTGCGTGGAGGAGATACTTTGAATGTATTTCTGGCTTATGTGCCCGAAGACGCAAAAGCGATGATGACTACTCCTTTTGAAACTTATCTGGTAAATGATAGCAATTATTATTTGTATTACACTTATTTGAGTGCAGAAGGAAAAGCATGGAAGAACCGTTCGCATGGTTTGGTGGAGCCTAATACAAAATTGCTGTTGGAAGAGTTCACCAAAGATGTATTGAATGATATGGAGCGGGTGGCTGTTCAGTTGATCGCTTTCAAGGACGGTAAGCCTGCGGCTATCAAACCTGCTGTTAGTGTGGAGATACGGATCGATACCGTGAAGTTCTATAAACTTCATACCTTTAGCGATTCTGATTTCTTTGAAGAACCGGCTTTGATTTATGACATTGTGAAAGATGATATGCCTGCCAAACAAGTATATGTTTCGGCGGAGGAGATTCAAAAGGCTTTGTTGCAGAAGAAGTCTGTAGATAAACCGAAGTCACAACCTATTGTGAAACCAAGCCATACTACTCATGGTGGAAAGAGCGGAATTATTGAAATAGATCTTCATATCGATTCTTTGCTGGATGATACTCAAGGGATGGGCAATGCTGAAATACTGAATTATCAATTGGATAAGTTTCGCGAAGTGATGGAAACTTATAAGAATAAGCGTGAACAGAAGATTGTCTTTATTCACGGCAAGGGAGATGGGGTACTTCGAAAGGCTGTCATTGATGAATTGAAACGGAAATATAATAATTGCCGTTATCAGGATGCTTCTTTCCAAGAATATGGGTTTGGGGCTACGATGGTGACTATTAAATAACAGTATAAAAAAAGTGGAAGCCAACCGGCTTCCACCCTCTCTCTCTTTTACATATTAATCATTTTACTTATTCAGTTCAATACCTTTATTCTGTAAAGTGATGTTCATCAATGCGGCATACTTGGCGTACTGTTCAGCACTAAGAGTCTTTCTCATCAGTTTCAAGTTACCATAAACAGCGTTGCGCAATTTTGCTTCTTTATCTTTCTTCGCTGTTGTGGCTCTTGACATCTGTGTGGAGAAATAATCGCAAATATTGGCTACTTCTTCACTCTGAACTGAATTCAAGTTCAAATATTTACCTAATTTACTAACATTGATGTTACCTTCCCATTTTGCAGTTGTAGGTTGATTTCCGGCTGCAAATGTTGTAGCAGCAAGGCAGAGCGCTGCCACTAATGTTAATCCTAAACGTTTCATAATACCTACTTTTTTAATTGTTATACCTAAAAACTATTCCTAAAAACAAATCTAATACCTATTGAAAATTAGTCTAAGCGCTTAGTTTTTTCTTTTTACCTATGCAAATATAAGAATATGTTTTATAGCATAAAAATAAAGAAAAGGAAAAGATTCTATTTAGCCTCATTTCTTGATGTAAGTCAAGAGATGATATGCTTTTTGATACAAAAACGGTTCTTTATGAAACATATTTGTAATACGTGTGCGAAAACGATAGTGGAAATAATCTGCTTTTTAGGATTTATTCCTATTAAAATGATATTGAGCAAAGGAACGTGACTAGGAAAGGAACACTGAAATCAACAACAAAACCATGGAAAATGGAAATGATTACAAATTCTTTTCCCGAATATCGGGTAATAATAGGAAGAGTGGTATCCATTGTAGTGGCTCCACCAACAGAAATAGGGGCTAGCTTTCCGAAATACTTCACTAATAATGGCGCACACAGCAAAGCGATGATTTCACGCATGATATTGGAAAGTAACGCAATAGTTCCCAATTCGGGACCTTTGTATTCGGTAATGAAAATGCTGGAAAGTGAATAATAGCCAAATCCGGCTCCGACTGCCATACAGTCTAAAGGACCTCGTTGGCTCATAAAGGCTCCTGCTACGGCGCAACCTGCTAATGTGCCAATGATCGTCATGATGGGAAGGAATACAAGCCGCGGATTCAGGGAGCGAAAACTCTTCAAAGTATTCGGATCGTTGCCGATACTGATGCCTACGCAGAACATGAGTCCGCAGAGGGCATAGTAACTGAGCTTGCTGTCGGTGAAGTCGTATGGAATAAGATGATAAACTCCACAAAGAGTACCGATAATGAAGAAAGAGACGATAATCAAACTACCTTTCATGCTTTTGTCTCCTTTCCTCCATTCCATTTATATAATAGGTACCATAATCCCCAGGCGCATAACGTACTTCCTGCAACGGCAGCTACCGTGATGATAATAGCTTCCAGTCCGAGAGTATGCAAACCTTTGATAATAGATTCGTTACCTCCTACATCTATTCCGAGAAGAAAGAGGAGAATCCATATAAGAAGAGTAATTATCCTGTGTATCCATGATAGTCTTTTACTGCGCAACAAGTAGCCAAGAAGCATGCCTGTCAGCATAATTCCAATAATGATAAACATAGTTAGTGTCTGCTTTTTGGCTGCAAAGATAGTATTAAATGTATATCCCGACTAATCTCCTCCACGATTTCTTTCGTAGCCATTGACAAACATTCGGTCATATCATCCAGGCAAGCGGCATTGGCGGACGGTGAATCTTCGAATCTTTGCGCTTTGGTAGTTTGCTGATATTCTGTAGAGTAAGTTTTATCAAGCAGGCAATCTTCCTTTTGAGTGAGGCGGATAGAAATGGCAAGACTGGAAGCTGCCGGGCGAATTTTGTTATTGACAACCTCCAACATTTCTCCCTCAAACCAAGGGATACTTGACTGGTTGAGTTTGATTCTGGCACACGTCTCATTCTTTCTGATTTTTACTTCCAGCCGATAGGCGGAATCGGGAATCATTTTTCCTTTCTGATTATCTATCAGATGACAGCAGGTGCTACTGTTACATTCGGTAAGCAGTGCCTCCGTCAGAAATTCCCGATAGAGTTGGGTGAGAGAAGACTCTCCTAACCGAAGATGGAAAAGCTCACCCTCATAGTTATATAGCAGTAGCGGAATATATGCAGACTTTTTTCGTTTCACGCTGGTGTAATAATCCATGTTGGAGTAGTCGATGAAGTCCAGATATACGGTTTGATCTGCTTTCTCCTGATAGATAGGAGAAGTGAGCTCGTAATACAAGCTGGATTTTAAGGCTTGTATCTCCCTTAACATACTCCGGCTGCTTCGGCAGGAACAGAACAGCGGTAATGCGATGAGTATAAATAGTAGGTGATGAGTTTTCATATCCATGGCTTTTCTATATGAATGATTTTGCTTGTCTCCGTACTGATCCCGACAATCCCGACCCCTCCGTGCACATTGCCGGGATATTTGATTGGTTCGTTTATTGTCTCATCATAAGCGTCGGAATCTGCCAGGTTGAGTGCTTTCAGATAGTAATATTCGGTTTCTGTAATGCTTAACAGACGCACAATAATATCCATCTTTACATTCGTTCCATATTTGGAAAGCCCCTCAACATTTGTCTGGTTGTAAACTGTCATGGTATAAGATGTATTTTTGAATCGTGAGTCGTCAAACACCCCATATATATTCTTTACAGTGTCGAACATGCCATTATCTTCGTCATCGCTGTTGGTAGGCTGTCCGTCCGTCAACACAACATCTTCGCGAGATATAAAATGATAACGGTGTGTGGTTTGAGTGACATATTCGCCTATTTCATTATTATAGTCTTTCACTGTCATTTGCTTATCCATGATAAGTCGATAGAAATTATTTTCGTTGGGGCGATCTTTGATGTTGATTTTATATCGGAGATAATTCTGTGTATAATAATACTGTGTCAGTGGAACAGTGACCGTATCGATATCAGTTATTTCGTGGGGACGCTGTGGAACGGTAACTTCAGCCCATGCGTGATACTGTCCGTCGTCAGTGAGAGCGTCGATACGTACTACATCTCCGGGAGAGAACTTGCCGGAAATGTTGAAGCGGCATTGCATATCTCCTTCCGCCTGGGGTGGGAGCGGACGTAAACTTTCTGACAACTGTCCGTTAACACGTACTTCCACGGTGGCTTTTTCTGCATGAGTGGCGTATCCTCTTCCCGTGAAATTGAGGTAAAGAACATTGGTCAGACTATCTGCATTGATTAGTGCGTTCATCACTAGTTTGGGGGGATTGTCCTTTACACTAAACGGGAGTTCGTTTTCGCAAGATACTGTTGTCAGTAATGCTATTAACAGGATAAATGGATAATATATACGAGTTCTCATAATGGGTTTAGAATTTATAAGTGTAAGTGAATGATGGAATTAATGGAAGTATAGTATACTTCTTGATAATCGGTTTGTAGGGATCGTTTTTGCTGGTGCTGCGATATACGAAGGTAGGATTCATCGCATTATATGCATTATACAGACTGATATTCCAGGTACGCATACCATGTTTGGTCTTTTTGTTGAAATTGACTCCCACATTCAACCGGTGACTGGCTGGTAACCGGTAATTATTACGATGCTCCACATACGAAGCTTCTCCGATGGTGGGTGAAGTTATGCCTGAATCAAAATAATCTCCATATCCATATCCTCCTCCAAATCCGTTGTTTGTGCCGTCGCTAGGACGGATGACAGCGGTTTTCTCTTCGGGGATTGTACTTGTTCCGCCTGTATAGAACACCCAGGAAGCACCGATGTCGATACGTTCGCTGAATTTATGGTTGATTGTCAGGTTGATATTGTGTCTTCGGTCATATTTATATGGAAACCGTTCACCGTTGTTGATACCGCCTTTAGCAAACTGACGATCACTTTTGGATAAAGTGTAGGACAACCATCCCGTCGTTTTTCCATGTGTCTTCTGTGCCATAAACTCAATACCTGCCGAACGTCCCTTGCCCATTTCCACTTTATTTTCCCAACCGGCAGAAGAACCGAAGAAGCTGACTCCTTCCTTATACTCCAATACATTATACATATCTTTATAATAGCCTTCTACCGAGAATTCCCATCCCTCGATTCCCGTATAGTATCCGCCTAATGAATATTGGTGAGAGCGCATCGGTTTGATTTTTTTAGTCACGGGAACCCATAAGTCCGTAGGCATTGCGATTGGCATGGATGATAACAGATGTACGTATTGGCTCATTTGTGTATAAGAGGCTTTCAGAGTTACGTCTTTTCCTAGTTGATAACGGGCGGAAACTCGTGGCTGCAAAGAAGAATAACTCTGCTTCTGTACCTGAAACAAGGAGAAGTGTAATCCGAGATTCAGACGTAGACGGTCATTCACCTTGATGTTGTCTTCCAGGTAAGCCGATAGCTCATGTCCGTAAATCCGGCTGTTGGCGATGCTGTGGTAAGTGGTGTCGCGATCTACTTTGTCTCCTGTTTTTTCGGAGATTTTGGATGTCATGACCTCCGGACGGAACCGATGATAGATATATCCTGTACCAAATTTAATGTGGTGTGCGGGAGACGGGTTATAATCGAAATCGATCTGATAGCTCCAGTCATTGATTCCCGAACGATAATCGGCTGAATATCGGTTGATTATCGAAGCTCCCATGCTGTTAGCATATTTATTGTTATTGTATGAGTTGACGTCGAATAAATAGTTGTTGTAAGAGACGGTTGTGTTGCTGAACAGACGGTTGTTGAATATATAGTTCCATCTGGCGGAAACAATGGTATTTCCCCAATTCATTGTGCTTCCATCCTTGGAGTCGGTATCTCCATCATAATTGGCGGCAAAATGATCTTTCCCGTTGTAAACGCTTAGATAGATACGGCTCCGGTCGGAGAATTTATGATTGATTTTGGCATTGATGTCATAAAAGTAATAACCATATTCTTCATCATTCGGCATAAATGGCTTGGCGATGAGATCGACATACGAACGTCTGGCGGAAATGTTGAAAGAGGTTTTTCCTTTCACAATCGGGCCTTCCAGATTGATTTTGCTGGTTAGTAATCCGATACTAAGCGTACCGTGGTATTTCTGCATGTCTCCGTCATTGGTGCGGACATCAATGACGGAAGAAAGACGTCCGCCGAAACGTGCCGGAAAGGAGCTTTTGAATAGCGTTACCTTTTTGACAGCCTCCGGAGTAAAAACCGAAAAGAATCCGAACATGTGGTCTACGTTGTATACAGGAGTTCCATCCAGTAGAATAAGATTCTGGTCCGGACTGCCGCCGCGTATATACAGTCCGGCTGAACCGTCTACTCCTGCCTGTACGCCAGGCATCAGCTGGATGGCTTTCATGACATCTGCCTCTCCCAATATGCTCGGCGTATTTTTAATCTGTGTCATCGGAATTTCGATAGAGCCCATCTGGGTAGCTACGGTGCCCGTTTCAGTTTTATCGGAAACGATCACTACCTCCTGCAACTGCGTGTTTCCCTGCATACGGATATTCAGCAATGTATCTTGTGAGAGCGTAAAATGATGCGCTTCTGTGGCATAACCCAGATAGGAGAAACGCAGTTCGGTTTCTCCTTCGGGCAAAGTGATGCTGTAAAAACCGTAAGGATTGGTGGTTGTTCCTTGATTCTGATGACTCTCAATGATATTGGTTCCAATCAACGTCTCGGAAGACGTTCCATCCGTGACATATCCGCTGATAGTGAACTTACGGCCTACGGTTTTTGATTCTTTTTTCTTTTGCAGTAGAATATGGCGGCCGGTGAACTGATAACTGATCTGCTCATTCTTGAATACGAGGTCAAGTATTTCACGCAATGGTTTATCCTTTACCTGCAAATTGATTTTATGTTTGATGATAATTTCCTCGCCATAGATAAAAGAATATCCGGTTGAGTTTTCAATCTGCTTGACGAATTCTTTTAGTGTGGCGTTTCGTAGTGTCAGCGAAAGCCGGGCCTCCGCATTTTGTGCATATATTTGAGTGGTGATAAGGAGTGCCACCCCTATCAGAACAATGGTTCTGACAGGGAAGCGACCTTGGAATATTATATTCATCTTAGTCTGGTTTAGCAGTGATAATAATCTGTTTATTGTTTTGTGAGTAGTTGAAATAACCGGCATTATGTAATACAGATAAAATAGTTGCCAGATCTTCTCCATCGCGGAATCGTGCTGTGATCCGGTAATTTTGCAAAGTTGTATCGGCTATCTGGATCGTCGCTCCGAATGAGTTGGACAGTTCGCGGGCAATCTCTTGTAAAGGCAGGTCGTCGAATATAAACTCTCCTTGTCGCCAGGAAATTTCATCTTCTGCATTCTTTAAAACCTTGCGGGTGAGTTTTTCTTCTACCTTATTATATATAGCAATCTCGTTAGGCTTCAAAACCATACGAACAGATTTACTTTTATTGCTGACTGCTACCGAGCCGGACAATAACGTTGTCTTTATATCCGGATTGTCATGATATGCATCTACATTGAAATGGGTTCCCAGCACCTGAACGTCAATCGTTTCAGTCTGCACGATAAACGGATGCTTTGGGTCCTTGCTTACTTCAAAATAGGCTTCTCCATTTAGCTCCACTTCCCGTTTGTCCGATTGGAACTTTTCCGGATAAGAAAGCGAAGAATAATGGTTGAGCGTGACGGAACTACCATCAGGGAGGCGGACAGAACGTGTCTCTGCCAGAGTGGAAATCGTTTGTATTGCAGCAGGTTGCATATATAAATAAGCTGTCCATACCGATAGGCAAAGTAGAACTACTGCCGCTGCTGCCGAGAAGGTGCGTATCAAAGTCAGATGCCGGGTATGCGACTTCAGTCTTTTTTCTAGTTCCGGGTAACTGGCTGCTGCTGAAAAACGCCCTCGCGGTGAACGCGTGGAAGCAATGAGCTGATTCAGTATTTCTTCTAATTCCGTATCGGTGTGTTTCATATTTTTTCTGTATTACTCTTGATCCATTATTTTCGTTTCAACAGAATGGTCAGTTTGCTGATTCCTCCTTCTTTCCATTGGGGAGTGCAGGATAAAGTGACATTCTGTTTATTCAATACCATCTGTTTGGGATAGATTTTAATGATAGTCGTAGCCGACTTCTTACCCGCTTTGATGATTACTTTCTTTTCCGTCAGTTGTATGACTGCTGCTTGCCCTGTTACCGGAGGAGGTGCGGCAAGTACTACCGTCCGGTCTTCTTTCGCTTTCTCCATCGCCACAATTTTAATTTCCAATTCACACTCTGATTTGTTTCCTTCACATTCTACTGTTTCCTTCGAATGTTCGAACCCTGCATAGTCTTTGGGCAAATTGTCGTTGTCATTGTTGCATGAGAACAGGCACAGGCAAGTTGATAGAAGAACAAGGATTCCAATGTTTGCGTCATTTAGCTTTTTCATTTTTCTGTCTTTTTTAGTGATTGATTTATTTGTTGATAAAGACCGGAGGTTGACAGAAACTCCCTACGCTCTTTTTCTAAATAATTGTTAATCTATTTCTGCCCGGCAAATCATCTCTTTGAGTCGTGTGATTGCTTTCTGAAGTTGTGCGTCCACTGTATTCATGCTGATACCTAATTCTTCCGCTACTTGTGTATAACTTTGTTTTTCTTCGCGGATGCGAATGAATACTTCCCTACAACGTTCCGGAAGCCGGTCGAGTGCCTTTACGTAAAGAGCAAATAATTCTTCACTGATGAGTGATTCTTCCGGTGAATAGCTCTGTTCCTGTGGCTCCGGCAGAGAATCGGGATGAATGTAAGTGTGTTTTGATTCTTTTTCCAGATAATTGAGCGAAGCATTCTTGACGAGAATGAAACAATAATCTTCAATGTTTCTCACATCAAGTAAATTGCTACGCTGTTTCCATAGTTTCAGAAATACGTCGAGAACGATTTCCTGCGACCATTCTTCCTGCTTCACATAGTAGTAGGCTATGCGGAAGAGGCGATCGTAAGTCATGTTGTAAAAGTCCCGGAAAGCAGTTTGCGAATCCAGTTCTTTCATTTGCCGCAATAACTTTCTAACTTCTGATTCGGTCATCGGCTTGCTGTTTGTTTTGTTAATCTACCCAAAGTAAATCACTCATTATACTGTCGGAGATGAAAATACCTTCACGAGTCAAGCGTAAGGCTCCATCGTGTTCTTCCAGTTTCCCATTTTTCAGATAAGGCGCAGCCATTCTCTGGCAATACTCCCACATCTCATTGCCGAACATCTGTTTCAGCTTTTCTATAGGTGTTCCCCATACAGTACGTATGGTAGTGATAATAAATTCATTGTAGCGGGTCGTCTGATCCAGATACTCTATTTCGAAAGCACGGCTGTTTTCCTCTATACCTTTTATATATGTATCGATGGAAGAAACATTCCATTCCCGTGTCATCCCGTCAAAGGAATGTGCCGACGGTCCGCACCCCAGATAAGGTATTCCTTTCCAGTAGGAACTGTTGTGACGAGAGTACTTGCCCGGACGGCAGAAATTCGAAATTTCATAATGTTCAAATCCCGCTTTCTGCAGATGCTCTATCAGTAACGTGAAAAAATCTAAACTGGAATCTTCGTCCACCTCCGATATCTGATGTTGTTTTAACATATTATATATAGGTGTATCTTCCTCGTAAATCAGATGATAAGCGGAAATATGTTCCACGTTCAGACTGATAGCCTGACGAAGATCGTTTTCCCATCGTTCCTTGTTTTCTCCCGGTAATCCGTAGATAAGATCGATGCTTATATTTTGAAAACCGGCTTCCCGACATCTGTGAACAGCTTCGATAGCTGTATGGGCATTGTGACGGCGTTTCAATAGTTTGAGAGTGGGATCGTCAAAAGTCTGTATTCCCATGCTGATACGATTGAAAGGGAGCGAAGAAAGCATTTTCAGATATTCACTTGTCAGGTCGTCGGGATTGGCTTCCAATGTGATTTCCTGGCAATGGCTTAATCCGTAATGTGTCCGGATCGTATCAAATATCTGTTCGAAATCTTCTTTTTCCAATTGAGACGGGGTTCCGCCACCGAAATAAACGGTTTCTATATCTTCTCCTTTCAGGTAGTCTTTCCGCATGGCTAACTCCCGGCAAAGTGCTCGTACATAACGGGTTTTGAGCTCGCTACGGGTGGTCGAGTAGAAATCGCAGTAGATGCACCGTGTTTTACAAAAAGGAATATGAAGATAGATACCTGCCATAGTTGTGCCGTTTGAGTTTAGTGGCTGTAAAAGTAAGATTATTATCAGATATAACAAAAAATCTTATTGACTGAAATCATTCTTATGAGGCGTTGCATAGATAAGTTGTCTGACACCCGGGTGTCGGTATGCCTGAGACCCGGGTGTTGGACAATCCGTTTGTGCAGTCTAAATATTATATGCATATATACTATTGAATGGCGGTTCGTATAGAAATTAAATTATGAGCAAGCAAAAAATGTTTATGTTAAAGATGTGTTACATAACATTGTTTAGTAACACCGTCATAAGTGTTGCTTTTCCCCCAATTAATCCCTAATTTGCGCATCACAAAATTAATGGTATGTGAGAAACATACTGAGTAATTACTAAAATCTTATATATTATGAAAGTATATCAGACTAATGAAATCAAGAACATTGCCTTGTTGGGAAGTTCTGGCTCTGGGAAAACCACTCTCGTGGAAGCGATGCTTTTCGAGAGTGGTGTTATAAAACGTCGCGGATCTGTTGCCGCAAAGAATACTGTTAGCGATTATTTCCCTGTTGAACAAGAGTATGGTTACTCCGTTTTCTCCACCGTTCTCCATGTAGAATGGAATAACAAAAAACTTAATATTATTGACTGTCCGGGATCGGACGACTTCGTAGGCAGTACAGTAACTGCACTAAATGTGACCGACACAGCAATCATTCTTCTTAATGGCCAATACGGCGTCGAAGTCGGTACACAAAATCACTTCCGTTATACAGAAAAGCTGAATAAACCTGTTATTTTTCTAGTCAACCAGCTTGATAATGAAAAATGCGATTATGATAATATCCTCGAACAGTTGAAAGAAGCTTATGGCTCTAAGGTTGTTCCTATCCAATATCCAATAGCTACCGGTCCGGGCTTTAATGCACTGATTGACGTGCTGTTGATGAAGAAATATTCGTGGAAACCCGAAGGAGGGGCTCCGACTATCGAAGATATTCCGGCAGAAGAAATGGATAAGGCTATGGAGATGCACAAAGCATTGGTAGAAGCTGCTGCCGAGAATGATGAAAATCTGATGGAGAAATTCTTTGAACAAGATTCTCTTACAGAAGATGAAATGCGCGAAGGTATCCGTAAGGGATTGATCGCCAGAGGTATGTTCCCCGTATTCTGCGTTTGTGGAGGTAAGGATATGGGCGTTCGCCGCTTGATGGAATTCTTGGGTAACGTTGTTCCTTTTGTTTCTGAAATGCCGAAGGTACAGAATACCGAAGGTAAAGAAGTGGCTCCGGATACTAACGGACCGGAATCCCTTTATTTCTTCAAGACTAGCGTGGAGCCGCATATCGGTGAAGTTTCCTATTTCAAAGTGATGAGCGGTAAAGTTCATGAAGGAGACGACTTGCTGAATGCCGACCGTGGTTCGAAGGAACGTATTGCGCAGATTTATGTGGTAGCCGGTGGTAACCGCGTCAAGGTGGAAGAACTGCAAGCCGGTGATATCGGTGCTGCTGTGAAACTGAAAGATGTGAAAACCGGTAATACGCTGAACGGTAAGGATTGCGACTATAAATTCAACTTTATCAAATATCCGAATTCTAAATATACCCGTGCTATCAAGCCAGTGAATGAAGCGGATGTGGAAAAGATGATGAGTATTCTGAACCGTATGCGTGAGGAAGATCCTACCTGGGTGATCGAACAGTCAAAGGAGTTGAAACAGACTTTGGTACACGGACAGGGAGAATTCCATCTTCGTACATTGAAATGGCGTTTGGAAAATAACGAAAAACTGCCGGTGAAGTACGAAGAACCGAAGATTCCGTATCGTGAAACGATTACAAAAGCCGCTCGCGCCGATTATCGTCATAAGAAACAATCCGGTGGTGCCGGTCAGTTTGGTGAAGTTCACCTGATTGTAGAACCTTATAAAGAAGGTATGCCTGTGCCCGATACGTATAAGTTCAATGGACAGGAATTTAAGATTACCGTGAGAGGTACGGAAGAAATACCATTGGAATGGGGTGGTAAACTGGTGTTTATCAACAGTATCGTCGGTGGTTCTATCGATGCGCGCTTCCTGCCTGCTATTATGAAAGGTATTATGTCTCGTATGGAGCAAGGTCCGTTGACGGGTTCGTATGCTCGTGACGTGCGTGTCATTGTTTACGATGGTAAGATGCACCCGGTAGATTCTAATGAAATCTCCTTTATGCTTGCCGGACGTAACGCCTTTAGTGAAGCCTTCAAGAACGCCGGTCCGAAAATTCTGGAACCGATTTATGATGTGGAAGTGTTTGTTCCGTCTGATAGGATGGGAGATGTGATGGGAGATCTTCAGGGACGTCGTGCCATGATTATGGGTATGAGTAGCGAAAAAGGTTTTGAGAAACTGGTTGCTAAAGTTCCTTTGAAAGAAATGTCGTCCTACTCTACAGCTCTTAGCTCACTCACCGGCGGACGTGCTTCGTTTATTATGAAGTTCTCTAGTTATGAGCTTGTTCCGGCAGATGTTCAGGATAAGTTGATGAAAGACTTTGAGGCTAAGCAAGTAGAAGAATAAAGATAAATGATAGTTGATAAATGATATGTGATAGTTGATTGAAAATTCGCTATTTACTATCTGTTGGTTATAAACTATCAACTTAAACGTTAAAACTGTTCCCTTTTTTAAGTAAAAGGGGACAGTTTTTGTTTAACTATGATTAATAAAGATAGAAAAACGCAAGGAAAAGATTTAATTTTTTATTAAATTTGCAAACCAAAGGAGGGGTTTTGTTGTTGTAGTAATCAGAATACAACCTAAATAGCTCCTTACGGTTAATTTCCGGGAAGTTCCGGTTAAATCAAGTTAATGCATTAGGAGTGTTAATTAGGGAGTGTTAATTTTGTTGCTATGAAGAAGTCAACAATTTGGATATTAGGTATTGTAATGGGGCTTTCCTTCCTTAGCCTGCTGTATTTGCAGGTTAGTTATATTGAGGAAATGATGAAAACCCGTAAGGAACAGTTTGATTCGGCTGTACGCAATAGCCTGGATCAGGTTTCCAAGGATGTGGAATATGCAGAGACCAGACGTTGGTTGATCGAAGATATTTCAGAAGCGGAAAGAAAAGCACTGATTGCGAATAACGCTTCCATACAACAAGACAACTTGATTCAGCAAACGCAACGGTTCACGGTGAAGTCTAAGGATGGAAAGGTATATTCGGATTTTGAGCTGAAAGTGATGACCACCAAGCCCTCCGAGCTTCCAAAGGCTATGATTTCTCCTTACAGGGGAACAAAGACTATTCCGGAAACTTCGCGTTCATTAGTGGAAGCCATCAAGAATCGGTATATGTATCAACGGGCGTTACTCGATGAAGTGGCCTGGCAGATGATTTATCGGGGAAGTGACAAATCGATTGGAGACAGAGTACGGTTCAAAGAACTGGATGACTATCTGAAATCGAGCTTATATAATAATAGTATAGACTTGCCTTATCACTTTACGGTGATTGACAAAGACGGTAGGGAAGTCTATCGTTGTGCGGATTATGAGGCAAAGGGAAGTGAGGACGCTTATCAACAGGCATTGTTCAAGAATGATCCGCCTGCAAAAATGAGCATATTGAAAGTGCACTTTCCTGGTAAGAAAGATTATATCTTTGACTCAATTAGTTTCATGATTCCGTCGTTGATATTTACGCTGGTATTGTTAGTGACATTCATCTTTACGATTTATATCGTATTCCGGCAAAAGAAACTGACGGAAATGAAGAATGACTTTATCAATAATATGACGCACGAATTTAAAACACCGATATCTACCATTTCATTGGCAGCGCAGATGTTGAAAGATCCCGCGGTAGGAAAATCACCGCAGATGTTCCAGCATATATCGGGAGTGATAAATGATGAAACCAAGCGCTTGCGCTTCCAGGTGGAAAAGGTGCTCCAGATGTCGATGTTCGAACGTCAGAAGGCCACTTTGAAGATGAAGGAGATTGATGCGAATGAATTAATTTCAGGAGTTGTCAATACCTTTGCGCTGAAAGTGGAACGGTATAATGGTAAGATAACATCGAACCTTGAGGCCACCGATCCTGTTATATTTGCAGATGAGATGCATATCACGAATGTAATCTTTAATCTGATGGATAACGCGGTGAAATATAAGAAACCGGAAGAGGATCTGGAACTGAAAGTGAGAACGTGGAATGAGTCGGGTAAACTGATGATTTCGATACAGGATAACGGTATTGGTATCAAAAAGGAGAACCTGAAAAAGATATTTGAAAAGTTCTATCGTGTACATACGGGTAATCTGCACGATGTGAAGGGCTTTGGACTGGGATTGGCTTATGTGAGAAAAATTATATTGGATCATAAGGGAACCATCCGGGCGGAAAGCGACCTGAACGTGGGAACTAAATTTATTATTGCATTACCTTTATTAAAAAATAATTGATATGGACGAGAAACTGCGTATTTTATTATGCGAGGATGACGAAAATCTTGGCATGCTTTTAAGAGAATATCTACAGGCAAAAGGTTATTCTGCTGAGTTATATCCTGATGGAGAAGCCGGTTATAAGGCTTTCTTGAAGAATAAATATGACTTGTGCGTGTTTGACGTAATGATGCCTAAAAAAGACGGCTTCACACTGGCACAGGATGTCCGTGCAGCAAATGCTGAAATTCCTATTATCTTCCTGACTGCTAAAACGCTGAAAGAAGATATCCTGGAAGGATTTAAAATCGGTGCGGATGATTATATCACCAAACCGTTTAGTATGGAAGAATTGACGTTCAGAATTGAAGCAATCTTGAGACGTGTTCGTGGAAAGAAGAACAAAGAAAGCAATATCTATAAGATTGGTAAGTTTACTTTCGATACACAGAAACAAATTCTGTCGTCAGAAGGCAAACAGACTAAACTGACTACCAAAGAATCTGAACTGCTCGGATTGCTTTGTGCGCATGCAAATGAGATTTTGCAACGTGACTTTGCTTTGAAAACGATCTGGATCGACGATAACTATTTCAATGCCCGTAGTATGGACGTGTATATCACGAAACTACGTAAGCATCTGAAAGAAGATGATTCTATCGAGATTATCAATATCCACGGAAAAGGCTATAAGCTGATTACCCCGGAAGTTGAATCTTAATAATCGCATTTGAGATGACTACAAATAAAAAATCCCGGAAACATTCGTTTCCGGGATTTTTTATTGATTTTTGCGAAATTAATCAGCGATCTTCTTATTAATAACAATATAAGAAATGAGTCCCAGTACTACAAGTACTACAGAAGTACCCAGAATGGCGTTGTTATTTACATTACCTGTAAATGAACAACCCAACAGGATGACTACTCCGGCCAAGATTAATATCAATCCTAAGTTCTTTAATAAGCCTTTCATGCGTGTGTATTTTAATAGATTATAATATTCCAGTCACAAATTAAAGCATAATTCTTTAACGGGCGAAATTATTTGGATAAAAATTCCATTATAAATGCACGATTTAGTGGATTTTATGATTTTAAGATCTGTTCTTCTGCTTAATCTTTCGTATTATAGAATACCTTTTTCAGTACCTCCTGCCCAATGCTCAATTCGTCGAGGGTGATGCCATGAAGAGCCTCTTTCAGAGTCTGGCCGGCAATGACGCGCGCTTTTTCTTCCAGTTCTTTTCCGTCTTTAGTCAGGTGGATCAAATTGGTACGGCGGTCTTTTTTATCGGAAATGCGCACAACGAGATGCTGCCGTTCCATATTGTCTATCAAGCGGGTCATGCTGGGTTTGTCTTTAAAAGTTGCATTACACAACTCTTGTTGTGTAACACCGTCTTTTTCCCACAAAAAAATGAGTACCGTCCATTGTTCCGGACTGATTTCCAGCCCGTTCTGACGGAAGTTACGGTACAGCTTACGGTTGATTGCCGCGGAAACTTTGCCATTTAATATGGCGAATATAAGCCGGATATCGAAATTGAATTGCTCTATCATGAAATTATTGTTTAAACAACTTTGCAAAGGTAAGTCACTTCCCGGATAAATCCTATCTTCGGATACAAAAAAAGATTAAATATTTGTAGTTCAAAATAAAATGTCTAACTTTGCACCCGCATTTAAAATCAAATAATTTATTTATTTAATTAAACGAAGTATGAATCAATACGAAACCGTTTTCATTTTAACTCCCGTTTTATCTGATGTTCAGATGAAGGAAGCGGTAGAAAAATTCAAAGGCGTTCTTCAAGCTGAAGGTGCTGAGATTATTAATGAAGAAAACTGGGGACTGAAGAAATTGGCTTACCCAATTCAGAAGAAGTCTACAGGTTTTTATCAACTGATTGAGTTCAATGCAGATCCTACTGTAATTGACAAGCTGGAAATTAATTTCCGTCGTGATGAACGCGTAATCCGTTTCTTGACTTTCAAGATGGATAAGTATGCTGCTGAATACGCTGCAAAAAGAAGAAGTGTTAAATCAAACAAAAAGGAGGATTAATCATGGCACAACAAGTTCAATCAGAAATCAGATATTTGACTCCGCCGTCAGTAGATGTTAAGAAGAAAAAATACTGCCGTTTCAAAAAGAGTGGTATTAGGTATATCGATTACAAAGATCCTGAATTCTTGAAGAAATTCTTGAATGAACAAGGAAAAATTCTTCCGCGTCGTATTACAGGTACTTCTTTGAAGTTCCAACGTCGTATCGCGCAGGCTGTGAAGAGAGCTCGTCACTTGGCATTGCTGCCTTATGTAACTGACATGATGAAATAAGAAGGAGGAAAAGTATGGAAATTATATTGAAAGAAGACGTAGTAAACTTGGGTTATAAGAACGATATCGTAAACGTGAAATCCGGATACGGTCGTAATTATCTGATCCCGACTGGAAAAGCTGTCATCGCTTCTCCTTCTGCAAAGAAAATGTTGGCTGAAGAACTGAAACAGCGCGCTCACAAACTTGAGAAAATCAAGAAAGATGCTGAGGCTATGGCGGCTAAGCTGGAAGGCGTTTCTTTGACTATTGCAACTAAAGTTAGCTCAACCGGTACTATCTTCGGTTCTGTTGGTAACATCCAGATCGCTGAGGCTTTGTCTAAGCTGGGTCATGAAGTTGACAGAAAGATCATCGTTGTAAAAGATGCTGTAAAAGAAGTTGGTAGTTACAAGGCTATCGTTAAGCTTCACAAGGAAGTTTCAGTAGAGATTCCTTTCGAGGTAGTTGCTGAATAAGAGCAAATTTACTTCATATACAAAAAGCGATTTGTTCTGAATGGATGAATCGCTTTTTTTGTTATCTTTGCTATTACTATTATGAAATTCAACTGTTGTTTGCTAAAGAAGAGGTTTTTGCTTCTGCTGATTGCTTTGGGAATTGGCAGTGCTCTTTATGCGAATGATGAGTTGAAACTATTGACTGATTCTTTACGTAGAGTGATAGATGAAAAGCATGTCTTTGTTAAAGAGAAAGAGGATCGGATAAACCGGATAAAATGTATGTTGAAAAGTCCTGGTTTGACTCTTGAAGGAGAATATAGAATCAATCTACGGTTATATAACGAATATAAAAAATTTCATATTGATTCCGCTATTCATTATGTTGATCGCAATATTGAGATTTCCCGTCAGTTGAATAGACCTTATTTCACCAACCAGTCGTCTTTACATCTTAGTCTTTTATATTCGATGTGTGGCAGGTTCCGTGAAGCGGAGATTATTTTGAAAAGTATAAAGACTTCAGAACTTCCCAGAGATTTATTAATAAACTATTATCAAACTTATTCCAGTTTTTGGGGACACTATTCGATTTCTGTCGCCAACAATCTGTATGGTAAGCAGCAGGCTGCATATCAGGATTCGCTTTTTGCCCTCATTGACCACACTTCTTGGGATTATCGAATGTCCCAGGCTTCTTATTATATTTGGCGTGATACGTTGAAATCGAAAGAGATTTTTAAAGAACTACTGGAAATAGAAGAAGTGGGGACGCCTAATTATGCCATGATAACTCATTCGTATTCCAGGTTATGCCACCATCAGAAAAAGTATGATGAGGAAAAAAAATATCTGATGTTGTCAGCAATAGCCGATACACGGAATGCTACGCGGGAAAATGCATCCCTGCAATCTCTTGCATTGATAGCCTATGATGAACAGAATTTAGCCGATGCCTTTAAATTTACGCAGTCCGCTATCGATGACGTTATTTCTTCTGGTATTCATTTCCGGGCCATCGAAATTTATAAATTCAATTCTATTATTAATACTGCTTATCAGGCAGAGCAGGCCAGATCACGGTCGCATTTGACTACTTTCCTTATTTCTACGAGTATTATCCTTTTTCTTTTACTCTTGTTGGTGCTTTTCATCTATATTCAGATGAAAAAGACGTTGAAAATAAAACAGGCATTAGCGCAGAGTAATGAGGAGCTTTTGCGATTGAACAATAAGCTGAATAGCATGAACAGCCAGCTGAATGATACAAATAATCAGTTGTGCGAAATTAATAGTATAAAGGAGTATTATATAGCCGAATTCTTTGATGTATGCTTTAGCTATATCCATAAAATGGAGAAATATCAGAATATGCTGTATAAAATAGCTATTAATAAATACTATGATGAACTGATTAAGAAGCTAAAATCATCCGCGCTTATCGACGAAGAGCTTAGCGCTTTATACACTCGTTTTGATAAGGTCTTCTTGGGGTTGTATCCCACTTTTGTTTCTGATTTTAACGCCCTGTTGAAAGATGAAGAGAAAATTATTTTAAAACCGGATGCTTTATTGAACAGAGAACTTCGTATTTATGCTTTATTACGCTTGGGTATTACGGATAGTGGGAAGATAGCGAACTTCCTCCGTTGCTCTACAAGTACGGTTTATAATTATCGCACGAAGATGAGAAATAAGGCAGCTGTCGACAGAGATGAATTTGAGAATGAAATTATGAAAATTAGTTCAACACAAGAGACATAAGTGCTATTTTAGTGTTGGAGACTGTTCCAAATCATCTACATTTTTTGGATGCTTTGAAAGTATTAATTGCTTGATTAATAGTGTAAAAGAATGAATTTCTATCTACATAAAGTTGTGTAAGTCAAATAAGCCGTTATTTATTTGGCTAGTTTTGCATTATCGGTTTTCTACTCATCTGCTGAGGGTGAAAATCGATACTTTACCTATTATTTGTACTTAAATTCACTATGCTTAATTATGAACACGCAATCTTCAGTAGACACGAGAATTAAAGTTGGAATTATCGGTTTCGGTAGGATGGGAAGATTCTATTGGGAAGCGATGACAAAAAGTGATCGGTGGAATATTGCTTATATTTGTGATACCGATCCGGAATCACGTCAATTAGCCAAGGAGTTAGCTCCTGGATCTCTTATAGTAGAAGATAATCAAAAGATTTTCGAGGATGAAAGTGTGCAGGTAGTCGGGCTTTTTACTTTAGCTGACTCGAGGATGGGACAAATAGAAAAAGCTATTCGTTACGGCAAACACATTATTTCAGAGAAACCAATTGCAGATACAATGGAAAATGAGTGGAAGGTTGTAGAAATGACGGAAAACACAAACCTCATTTCTACAGTAAACTTGTATCTGCGGAATTCCTGGTATCATAATTTGATGAAAGAATATATCCAGCAAGGGGAGATTGGAGAGCTGGCTATTATCCGTATTTGTCATATGACTCCCGGCTTGGCACCGGGTGAAGGTCATGAGTATGAGGGACCTGCTTTCCATGATTGTGGAATGCATTATGTAGATATTACCCGTTGGTATGCAGGTTGTGATTACAGAACATGGAATGCCCAGGGGGTGAATATGTGGAACTACAAAGATCCTTGGTGGGTACAATGTCACGGAACTTTTCAAAATGGTGTAGTTTTTGATATTACCCAAGGGTTTGTTTATGGGCAATTATCTAAAGACCAGACACATAATTCGTATGTAGATATTATAGGTACAAAAGGAGTTGTGCGTATGACGCATGACTTCAATACTGCTGTTGTCGACCTGCACGGTGTCAATCAGACCATCCGTGTAGAGAAGCCTTTCGGTGGCAAGAATATAGACGTATTGTGTGACCTGTTTGCTGATTCGGTAGAAACCGGAAAGCGCAGTTCTCGCTTACCGTCCATGCGCGATTCGGCCATTGCATCCGAATATGCGTGGACATTCTTAAAAGATACCCGCAAACACGATTTGCCTGCTATTGGTAATTTGCGCACTTTGGAGCAAATACGCGAGCGAAGAAAAAACATGAAAAATGGATATGGATTGTTGCATGGCAACCTTCCAAAGATTATTAACCCTTAAACAAATAAAATCATGTCAAACATTTCGAGGAGAAAGTTTCTCAAAACGGGAGCCGCTGCTTTAGCAGGTATAACCATTGCTCCCAGTACAATTTTAGGTATGAGTCACGGGCATGTTTCGCCTACTGACAAATTAAATCTTGCAGCTGTGGGTATTGGCGGTATGGGACATGCCAACATTAATCACGTAAAGGGCACTGAAAATATTGTGGCTCTTTGTGATGTGGATTGGAAGTATGCAAAAGGTGTGTTCGACGAATTCCCCAAGGCTAAAAAATACTGGGATTATCGTAAAATGTATGATGAAATGGGTAAATCTATTGACGGTGTAATTGTTGCAACTGCCGACCATACTCATGCTATCATCACTGCTGATGCAATGACAATGGGAAAACACGTGTACTGTCAGAAGCCGTTGACCCACTCTGTTTATGAATCTCGTTTATTGACAAAATTAGCTGCCTCAACAGGTGTTGTTACTCAGATGGGTAATCAGGGTTCATCGGATGAAGGTACGGATTTGGTATGCGAATGGATTTGGAATGGTGAAATCGGTGATATAACTAAGGTGGAATGTGCGACAGACCGTCCTATTTGGCCGCAAGGATTGAATGTTCCTGAAAAGGTTGATAAAATTCCTAGCACATTGAATTGGGATTTGTTTACAGGTCCTGCTAAAATGAATCCTTACAATGCTATTTATCATCCTTGGAACTGGCGTGGATGGTGGGATTATGGAACAGGTGCATTAGGCGATATGGCTTGCCATATTTTGCATCAGCCGTTTAGAGCATTGAAATTGCAATATCCTACTAAAGTGGAAGGGTCATCTACTTTATTGTTGAATGCTTGTGCTCCGCAGGCACAGCATGTGAAAATGATTTTCCCTGCTCGTGAAAATATGCCGAAAGTAGCTATGCCTGAAGTGGAAGTACATTGGTACGATGGCGGTATGATGCCTGAACGTCCGAAAGGATTCCCGGAAGGAAAACAACTGATGCAGAGTGGTGGTGGTTTGACTATTTTCCACGGAACGAAAGATACTTTGATTTGCGGATGTTATGGACAGAATCCTTGGTTGCTTTCTGGTCGTAAACCAAATGCACCAAAGGTTTGTCGTCGTGTTCCCAATGCTATGAACGGTGGTCACGAGATGGACTGGGTACGTGCATGTAAAGAAAATAAATCTAACCGTATCATGACTAAGTCTGATTTCTCAGAAGCCGGACCAATGAATGAAATGGTGGCAATGGGTGTATTGGCTATTCGTTTGCAAGCGCTGAATAAGACTCTTGAATGGGATGGAGCTAACATGTGCTTTACGAATATTGGTGATAACGAAACGATCCGCACCGTTATCAAAGACGGATTCAAGATTCATGATGGTCATCCGACATTTGACAAGACATGGACTGATCCGATTAATGCGAAACAGTTTGCTGCTGAATTAGTGAAACATACTTATCGTGACGGCTGGAGACTGCCTGATATGCCGAGATAAATTAGAAATTAAAGATAAAAAATTAAATCGTTATTATCATGAAAAAAGTATTTTATCCATTAGCTTGTTGTTGTCTTGCTGCAGGAGTTTTTGCTTCTTGCGGTGGTCAGAAAAAAGCAAATGCTCAGGAAGAACCGAGCAAAGTTGCATTGTCTTACTCTAAATCATTGAAAGCACCGGAAACTGATAGTTTGAATCTGCCTGTTGACGAAAATGGTTATATCACAATCTTTGATGGTGAAACATTTAACGGATGGCGTGGTTATGGAAAAGACCGTGTTCCTACTAAATGGACAATCGAAGATGGCTGTATCAAATTCAACGGTTCTGGCGGCGGTGAAGCTCAAGACGGTGATGGTGGTGACTTGATCTTTGCTCACAAATTTAAAAACTTCGAGTTGGAATTGGAATGGAAGGTTGCTAAAGGTAGCAATTCAGGTATTCTGTATTTAGCTCAGGAAGTTACTTCTAAAGACAAAGATGGTAATGATGTGCTTGAACCTATTTATATTTCCGCACCTGAATATCAGATCCTGGATAATGCCAATCATCCGGATGCTAAATTGGGTAAAGATAACAATCGTCAGTCGGCTTCTTTGTATGACATGATTCCGGCAGTTCCTCAAAACTCTAAACCGTTTGGCGAATGGAACAAGGCTAAGATTATGGTTTATAAAGGTACAGTGGTTCATGGACAAAACGATGAAAACGTACTTGAATATCATTTGTGGACAAAACAATGGACTGATATGTTGCAGGCAAGTAAGTTCAGCGAAGATAAATGGCCTTTGGCATTTGAATTGCTGAATAACTGTGGTGGCGAAAATCACGAAGGTTTCATCGGTTTGCAAGATCACGGTGATGATGTTTGGTTCCGCAACATCCGCGTGAAGGTTTTGGACTAATCAAATAGTAATAAGAAGGCACGAGTTACACGTATTTCACGTTTTTTTGAATGGCGATTGCCATAGAGTAACCGTGAAGTCTGTGTAATCCGTGCCTGTTTTTTCTATATAAATCTAATAATTGTAATCCCCTGATATCTATTATATGAAAACAAAAATTTATTTATGTGCGTTGGCTGCTCTTTTCATGATTCCACAGGCAATGACAGCACAAACTAAGAAGAAAGCTAAAAAAGAAGTAGCTATTCAACTCTATTCTGTCAGAGATATATTGAATAAGGTAGACAATAAAGATGGTAAGTGTGACCCCACTTATACTGCTCTTCTGAAGAAATTGGCAAACATGGGATATACCGGTGTTGAAGCTGCCAATTATAACAACGGTAAATTTTATGACCGGACTCCCCAACAGTTTAAGAAAGATGTCGAATCGGCAGGATTAAAAGTTTTGTCTTCACATTGTACCAGACAATTGTCCAAAGAAGAATTGGCTTCCGGTGACTTGTCAGAGTCTCTTCAATGGTGGGATCAGTGTATTGCCGATCATAAAGCTGCAGGAATGAAGTACATCGTAGCTCCTTGGATGGATGTTCCAAAAACGCTTAAAGATTTGAATACATATTGCACTTATTTTAATGAGATAGGCAAACGTTGCAAACAACAAGGTTTGTCATTTGGATATCATAATCACGCTCATGAATTTCAGAAAGTAGAAGATAAAGTAATGTATGATTATATGCTGGAACATACGAATCCTGAATATGTCTTCTTCCAGATGGACCTTTATTGGGTAGTTCGCGGACAAAACAGTCCTGTTGATTATTTTAATAAATATCCCGGCCGCTTCAAGATATTCCATGTTAAGGATCACAGAGAGATCGGACAAAGCGGAATGGTAGGTTTTGACGCTATCTTTAAGAATGCAAAAACTGCAGGCGTTAATTATCTCGTTGCTGAAATCGAGGGTTATAGTGTTCCGGTAGAGGAAAGTGTAGAAGTAAGTCTGGATTATTTATTGAACGCTCCTTTTGTGAAAAGTTCATACGCTAAATAACGTGCGGCTTGCTAAAATAATAAGATAAAGGCATAAAAAAAAGTCTGTGCATGCTTTCGCATGGCAGACTTTCAATTCTCTCTAGCTGTTTCTGAATTATTCAGCTACAGTTTCAGTTGCAGTGCTATCAGCATTCAAAGAATCTGCTGCTGCGGCTGCTGCTTGTTCAGCTTCAAGAGCTGCTGCTTCTACTGCTGCGATTGAGTCAGCGATACGGATAGAATCTGCAGTTGCTTTTGCTGCGTCAGCTGCTTTGTTACCACATGATGCGAATGATACTGCTACGATAGCTACGGCCATCAAAACTAATTTTTTCATTTTCTTTGCTTTTTAAAAACGTAATACAATCAATTGCTTTATTAAAACGATGCAAAGGTATGTACTTTTTCAATATGTTGTTCTCGAAACGCCAACTTTTTTTATATTTTTTTTTTGTAACTGGGCACTTTTCTCCCCTTTTTATATGTTTTAGAACATGCTAATCGACAGCAATACTGTTATATAAGTATCTTTTTATGCTTCTTTTGGGCGTTTTTTCAAATTCAGTAGGGTAGAGTTGGATCTTGCTGATTTTCTCATAAGCGGCTACGTTGCTGTTCAGATTCTTAAGATTTTCATCCATGATTGTTTTCAGGTTATCCGGATTATTTAATCCGAGAGAATCCAACGCTTCGTAATCGGCATAAACAAGTGCCACTAATTTTTTATTGCGTTCGATAACAAGACTTTCGAGAATGAAAGGCAGGTTATTCAGTTTGGTTTCCAACTCTTCAGGGAAGATATTCTGTCCGCTAGAACTTAAGATCATAGTCTTGAGTCGTCCCCGGATGAAAATATTTCCGTTGCTGTCCATGGAACCGAGGTCGCCGGTACGTAACCAGCCGTCCTGCGTGAATACTTCCTGCGTTGCTTCCTGGTTCTTGTAGTAGCCCACCATCACATTCTCTCCCCGAACCTGGATTTCTCCGGTTTCTGCTTCCGGGGTTTCCTTATAGATACGCGCTTCCATTATATCCAGAATCTTTCCGGAAGAGCCTAGTACAAACTCATCCCAAGGGGCATAGCTGATTAGTGGCCCACATTCCGTCATACCGTAACCTATAGTAAAAGGGAATTTAATTTTGTAGAAGAATTCTTCTACTTCCTTGTCCATAGCGGCGCCGCCGATAATGATTTCCTTAAACCGACCTCCCAGTGCATCAATCAGTCTTTTGCGTATCTGGTTGTAGATCTGTGTGTCGAGCAGCGGAATATTGAGTGCCCACTTCATTCCTTTTTTATTAATGAGTGGCTGGATGATATTCTTATATATCTTTTCGATCACTAGCGGGACAGTAATAATAAGGTTGGGTTTCACTTCCTCAAAAGCCTTCATTATAATCTTCGGAGAAGGAGTTTTACCAAGCAGAGTGACATGGGTGCCGACAGCGGTTGCAGTCAGAAAGTCGAACGCACAGCCGTATGCATGAGCGAGTGGGAGGAAAGAGAGTACTTTGTCTCCCTTTTTAAGAAGTTCGGTGCGGATACCGAAAGTGACATTTCCTGCCAGATTGTTCCCTGTCAACATCACTCCTTTACTGAAACCGGTGGTTCCGGAAGTATAGTTTAATAGCATCACTTTATCATTGGATAAAGTGGTATATTGAACATCTTCGCGGGCAAATCCTTTCGGATACAAAGAATGCATTTCTTTATCGGTATTTTTCAGAAACTTCTGTATGGTTTCTCCGTCACGCTGATAAAGACACCGGAAATCGGTCAGTGAGAATACGCCTCGCAGTCCCGTTAGTTTTTCCTCTTCCAGATTGTCCCAAATGCTGTCGCTGGTGAACAGAAATACAGATTCGGAATGATTGACGATATGATGAATATCGTTGGGGGTAAAGTCTTGAAGGATGGGAACAATGATTGCTCCATACGTGATGGTTGCCATATAGGCGATGCACCAGTGAGCGTTGTTTTTGCCGATAACTGAAATCTTATCCCCTCTGCGGAGGCTACAATGTTTGAATAACAGATGTAAACGGGCGATTTTTTCAGCTACCTCCCCATAAGTATATTGGGTATCTTCTCCATAATCTGTGTAACAAGGTAGATCCCAATTTTCACGGAAACTATTTTCGTATAGTTTAATGAAATTCTCTTTAATCATTGCACGTTTTTTAGTGAATTGTGCAAAAATAGGAATAAACTTTCGTATCCAAAAGCGTTTTACTAATAATAATGTGTAACTTTGCAAAGTTAATGTGTTTATAACAGCTTATGATAGATACCACTGTATTTCAAAATAAGACAGCCGTTTATTATACTTTAGGCTGCAAATTAAATTTTTCAGAGACTTCAACTATTGGTAAAATTCTGCGTGAGGCAGGAGTTCGGACTGCGCGTAAAGGAGAGAAAGCTGATATCTGTGTGGTAAATACCTGTTCGGTGACGGAGATGGCGGATAAGAAATGCCGGCAAGCGATTCATCGTCTGGTAAAACAACACCCTGGTGCTTTTGTGGTAGTGACCGGATGTTATGCGCAATTGAAGCCCGGTGATGTGGCAAAGATAGATGGAGTGGACGTAGTGTTGGGAGCGGAACAGAAAGGAGAATTGCTTCAATATCTGGGCGACCTCCAAAAGCATGAAAAAGGAGAAGCTATCACTACGACGACCAAAGATATCCGTTCATTCTCTCCCTCGTGTTCACGGGGAGACCGTACCCGTTTCTTTTTGAAGGTGCAGGATGGATGCGATTACTTTTGTTCTTATTGCACGATTCCTTTTGCCCGGGGACGAAGTCGTAACGGGACTATTGCTTCCATGGTTGAACAGGCCCGTCAAGCGGCTGCCGAGGGAGGAAAAGAAATTGTTCTGACCGGAGTGAATATCGGAGACTTTGGCAAAACAACAGGAGAGAGTTTCTTTGATTTAGTAAAAGCATTGGATCAGGTTAAAGGAATCGAACGTTATCGTATCTCTTCCATAGAACCCAATCTGTTGACTGATGCGATTATTGAGTTTGTGTCTCACTCCCGCAGTTTTATGCCTCATTTTCATATCCCTTTGCAATCCGGTTGTGATGAGGTTTTGCAGCTAATGCGCCGTCGTTATGACACTGCTCTTTTTGCTTCGAAAGTAAGGAAGATAAAAGAGGTGATGCCGGATGCTTTTATCGGAGTGGACGTGATTGTGGGAACCCGTGGAGAAACGCCCGAATACTTTGAACAGGCTTATCAGTTTATTGATGGACTGGATGTGACGCAGTTGCATGTGTTTAGCTATTCCGAACGTCCTGGAACGCAAGCCTTAAAAATAGAATATGTGGTTTCTCCGGAAGAGAAGCATCAACGTAGTCAACGTCTGTTGACACTATCGGACCAAAAGACACAGGCTTTTTACGCGCGTCATATCGGGCAGGTAATGCCGGTGCTGATGGAAAAATCGAAGACAGGTGTTCCGATGCATGGATTTACGGAGAATTATATCCGTGTAGAGGTGGAAAATGATGATTCACTGGATAATCGGGTGGTTAACGTACGCCTGGGAGACTTTAATGAAGAGAGGACGGCACTTAAAAGTACAATTTTGATATAAGTATGAGATCCAAACTTATCTATTGGCTGGTATATAGTGGAATGTGGTTGTTTTCGGCACTTCCGTTCCGGGTTTTGTATATGCTCTCGGATCTTAATTGTCTGTTGATGTATCGTATTGGGAAATATCGCCGGAGAGTGGTTCGGGGAAACTTGCTTAGATCGTTCCCGGAAAAAACAGATGCGGAGAGATTGCAGATAGAGCGTAAATTTTATCGTTATCTGTCGGATTATATGCTTGAGGATTTGAAATTGTTGCATATGTCTGCCGAAGAGCTTTGTGCAAGAATGACTTATAAGAATACGGAGCAATATCTGGAACTAACTGAAAAGTATGGAGGTATTATAGTAATGATTCCTCATTACGCCAATTATGAGTGGTTAATAGGTATGGGATCAATCATGAAACCGGAAGATGTCCCTGTGCAAGTTTATAAACCATTGAGAGATAAATATCTGGACGAATTATTTAAACGTATTCGTTCTCGTTTCGGGGGATATAATATCCCGAAACATTCTACAGCACGTGAAATTATTAAGTTGAAACGTGATGGGAAAAAGATGGTAGTTGGGCTGATTACCGATCAATGGCCCAGTGGGTATGATAAATACTGGACTACTTTTTTGGGGCAGGAGACGGCTTTCCTGGATGGTGCGGAGCGTATTGCTAAAATGATGAACTTTCCTGTTTTTTATTGTGAGCTTAGTAAGAAGCGTAGAGGGTATTGTGAAGCGGAGTTCAAGTTAATGACGGAAACACCGAAAGAAACAAGAGAAGGAGAAATCACGGAAATGTTTGCCCATAGGTTGGAGCAAACGATTCGCAGGGAACCGGCATACTGGTTATGGTCTCATAAACGCTGGAAATTAACCAAAGAAGAGGCTGATCAGCTGGAACAGAAGGAATTGAATAAGAAGAAAGAATAATGATGAAGGTTTCAGTTGTAATCTTGAATTGGAACGGGTGCGATATGCTTCGTACTTTTCTTCCGTCCGTCGTCCGCTATTCAGAGGGGGAGGGGGTTGAGGTCTGTGTAGCTGATAATGGCTCTACGGACACTTCTGTGAGTTTGCTTCAACAGGAATTTCCTTCTGTCAGAACGATTGTGCTCGACCAAAATTATGGCTTTGCCGATGGATATAATTGGGCATTGCAGCAGGTCGACGCAGAATATGTAGTTCTTTTGAATTCAGATGTCGAGGTGACGGAGCATTGGCTGGAACCAATGATTGCTTATTTGGATGCTCATCCGGAGGTGGCTGCTTGTCAGCCGAAGATACGAAGTCAACGACAAAAAGAATATTTTGAATATGCCGGAGCGGCTGGTGGCTTTATTGATAAATATGGTTATCCTTTCTGCAGGGGGCGTATAATGGGAGTTGTGGAGAAGGATGAAGGCCAATATGATACGGTGATTCCTGTTTTTTGGGCAACGGGGGCAGCGTTGTTTATCCGGCACACTGATTATGTGAATGTAGGAGGATTGGATGGACGTTTTTTTGCTCACATGGAAGAAATAGATTTGTGCTGGCGACTTCGTTCGCGGAATCGTGAGATTGTCTGTGTACCTCAAAGTATTGTCTATCATGTAGGAGGAGCTACTCTTAAAAAAGAGAATCCTCGTAAGACTTTTCTTAATTTCCGTAATAATCTTGTCATGCTCTATAAGAATCTTCCACAGAAGGAGTTAAATAAAGTGATGCGTATCCGGGCCTGTCTCGATTATGTGGCAGCGTTTAATTTCTTGTTGCAAGGGCACTGGGACAATGCTCGTGCTGTGATACGTGCGCGGAAAGAGTATAAACAACTATGTCCGTCATTTTCTTTATCCCGTGAAGAGAATATGAGAAAAAAAACTTTGAATCCGATACCTGAACGGACAAAAAGTAGTATCTTGTGGCAGTTTTATGCGAGAGGATGCAAACGGTTCTCTCAATTGTCGGATTTTAAAAGGATAGCAAATGGAATCAAAGGTTAGAAGAGGCATCGGGCTGGTAGCACACGATGCAATGAAAAAAGACCTCATCGAATGGGTGCTATGGAACTCGGAACTGTTGATGGGTAATAAATTCTACTGTACGGGTACTACAGGTACTTTGATATTGGAAGCATTGAAGGAGAAACATCCTGATGAAGAGTGGGATTTTACGATTTTAAAATCAGGTCCGTTAGGTGGTGACCAACAGATGGGGTCACGTATTGTGGATGGGCAGATTGATTATCTCTTTTTCTTCACGGATCCCATGACACTGCAACCGCATGATACGGATGTGAAAGCATTAACCCGTTTGGCCGGTGTAGAAAATATAGTTTTCTGTTGTAACCGTTCTACGGCAGATCATATTATTTCCAGTCCGTTATTTATGGATCCTGATTACGAACGTATTCATCCGGACTATTCCAGTTATACGAAACGTTTCCAGGATAAACCTGTGGTGACGGAGGCTGTAGAATCGGTAAATAGAAGAAAAAAGAAGAGAAAATAAGCCGGTAGTTTACGGCTGTGAAAATAGAAGCAGATCTTGCTTAAAAAGGAATGCAGATGATACGGATTACTTTATTAATATCGTATTATCTGCATTTCGTCATTTATGTTTCATTTCCAGTTGTGATTATCTTATTTCCTGCTGCAGTGTAGCTCAATTCCTGCAGACTCTATATCTGCTCCCATCGGTGGGTTTCGTTTGGAAAGCCGGAGTTCGATTTCTTCAATACAGGGGAATTGGTCAAAGAGTTTTTGTATAATCCGTCCGCTAACGTGTTCCAGCAATTTTGAGGGAACAGCCATTTCATTTTCTATCACCTGATGTACTTCAGCATAGTTGACGGTGTCGGTAACTTCATCTGTCCGGGCAGCTTTGCTGATATCTACTTTCAGTTTCAGGTCAATGAGATATTCATTCCCAATCAGATTTTCTTGCGGTGCAACTCCATGATAGGCGTAACAACGAATTTCTTTCAAAAGGATATAGCTACTGTTTATCTTCATATACTGTCTTTTTAGTGTGATCTTGTTTGACTTTTAACAGGTCTTTCTGTGCAACCATTTGTGGAATCACTTTAAGAAAGACGGGTGTGAGCAGAAGGCAGATGCTTAATGTTATAAGCAAAAGTGCGCTTGCCTGTGCCCAACTATTGTGAATATAACGGCTGACTAATGGACCTAAAAAATGAAGTATCGGTCCATGGATACTTAAGGTGATAATTGAATATCGTCCCAAGTAAGAAACAACCTTTATCTTCTTCACTTTTTTGCAAAGTAACATAATCATAAATATTCCTGCAAACGCAGCGATATATACTTGAAAAATATTTCCCGTATAATTGTTGGTACGCATCCCCAATGTAGTAGCGGTAAAGTACATTACCACCAGTGCCAATACAACAAAAACCGGTATCAGTTTGTCGAAACGATGGCTGGGATATAGAAAGAAATTATACCGTCGGATCCAGAAACCGGCCACATAGAAGGGGAGGGCAGTCATGGAAACATCTATATACAGGGGTAACTCTATCTGTAATTTTCCGAGATAAAATCCTGCACAACCAATCAGAATTGTCACAGCGAACATGACAGGCAGATGCTTTTCACGCAGAAAGTGAATTAGATAAAATAGGATATTACAATTGAATAATGCGAGTAGAAACCAGATCGGTGGATTGAACTTGATAAGGTCGTGTCCATGAAATACAACTAAGAGTTCATTCCATGACACAGGCAGTTGAAATACCCCCGGAGCAATCTTCCAAACAATGTATTTCATTAGAAATGCACTTAGATAGAAGAAAAGAAAAGGAATAATCAATTTGTTTATTTTTCGCAGGATGAATCCGAACAGGCCTTCGTATGATTTGAAAAACACTCCCGAGATAAAGAAGTAAAGCGGCATGCGGAAACAGGATAACATCGAATTCGTATCCAGTTGTTCGAAGGCTCCTCCAACATGTGCCATTACCACAAGGATAATGCAGACTCCTTTGGTTAAGTCCACAAAATCAATACGTCTGCTCTGGTTGCCTTCCATTATCTCTTTTAATTTCTCTTTTTCGGCGCAAAGATACTTTATAAATCGGAATAAAAAGAGGAACATTGAAAAAATAAACGAATGATGCGAAAAGCGAAAAAGTATGATATATAGTAATGATATTATTGCGAAAAAAACGGTTGACTATGTTTTGAAACTCCTTATTTTACCTCTGTTATCAATATATCCTTGAAAAACGAATGACGCGGATCACATAGATTTTTGGCGTTCTTAATCTAGTGTTATCCGCGTCGGTAGTGTCCGGAAAATATCCTTTTAGAAAGTTACTTGTATCTTTTATTCTATTTATTCGGATCTCTTCCTGTGTATTTAATCAATTCGCTAATCTTATCATTAAGTGTTTTTGCTTTCATCAACTGCTCCAGAGTGAGATGCATCCGGTATCTCCAGTAATTTCGTGGATTGGATGGAACATTAATTCGCTCTTCCGCCACATTCGGATTTCTCCATTTCCCGTCTATCGATAACCAATCCTGGAAAGACAAGATACAGAGAATGGAATTACTGTTGAGATGGTTGCGTACGATTTCCTCGCACAACTCCGGGGTGGCAGTTGTCGGTGCAACTCCATAATGTCCTAACGTTGCATTATAGTAACGTTGGGTCTGTTGATAATCTTCTTCCCACCAGCCACGCAACGTAGACATATCGTGAGTGGAGATTGTGCAGACAGACCGGTACGGATATTCATTTAAATGCCCGAATTCATACATCGGATTCTTAGGCATCCGCTGAATTTCCAGACTAAGAATCCGGAGATCATTCATCACCGACGACACACAAGCAGGAATCATCCCCAAATCTTCTCCACAAACCAACATGCGGGTTGATTGTGTCAGTTGAGGTAACTTCTTCATAGCCTGTTGATACCAGAACTCGTTGTGCCGGTGATAATAATACTGGTCGTATAGTCTGTTAAACGCATTTTTCTCTTCTTCGTTCAGCGATCGGAATACGAAATCTCGTTGCACACCGATACGCGGGTGGTATTTACCTTCCTCTTTCTTATCCGCAACAAATAAGACGTTACTGATTAATGAATAAAGCCCTTCCCGAATCCAGATACTATCTTCATCATTTCTACCGGCAAAGAATTGTTCTACCTCCCGTTGTGTTTCGAATCCTGGTTTCATCCGATAAAGTCCGGAGTCATCAACCAATTGAAGAAAGTCCTGTTTGACTAAATGGGTATGCGGTCCGAACAACTGTCCGAGGAAAGATTCATGGATGAATGGTAGCAGATATTCATCCCGGAACGTTAGACCATAACTTTCGATTTCTTCCCGGCTCATCGGCAAAGAAGGATCAAACTGGCCTAACAATCCATGTACAGCGTGCATTGGTATTTCCCAAATACGGAAGAACCCGAGGATATGATCGATCCGGTAAGCATCGAAGTATTCTGCCATTTTCTGAAAACGCTTCATCCACCAGTGGTATCCGTCTTTTTCCATGACATCCCAGTTGTATGTGGGGAATCCCCAGTTTTGCCCGTTGATCGAGAAATCATCGGGCGGAGCACCCGCTTGTCCGTTGAGATTGAAGTAATGAGGTTCTGTCCAGGCTTCCACGCTGTTGCGGCTGATACCAATCGGAATATCCCCCTTTAATACAACACCGTGTTGGCGGGCATATTCGGTTGCAGACAACAACTGTAGATGCAGATGATACTGGATATAATAATACAACGAGATGTGAGGATAATCTGCCGTTCCCGGTTGGCACATTTTTTCTATATCTTCCGCTTGGTAAACAGAGTGTCGCGGCCATTTGCGGAAATTGGGCGTTTTGTAGGCATCGCGCAGATAACTAAAGACTGCATAAGGTTGCAGCCATTCCTTGTTCGTTTCAAAGAAATCTTTGAAACCTTTGGAAGCCAATACCTTTTCTCCTTCCTGTCGGAACAGTAAGTTGAAAAACTCCCATTTAGTTTGGTTGACCGCTTCGTAGTCAATAGCAGGGAGGTTGTTCAGTTCCTTTTGCTTCTTGCTGAATTTCGATGCCGCTTCTTTATCTTTCAGAGTTCCCATTTGCCTGATATCCGCATACATCGGATGGAAAGCATAAATAGAAATGCTGTTATAAGGATAAGAGTCCGTCCATGCATGAGTCATGGTGGTGTCGTTGACCGGTAAAATCTGAATAACTTTCTGGCGAGTATTTACTGCCCAGTCGACCATACGTTTCAAGTCGCCGAAATCACCTACTCCGAAACTTTTCTCTGATTTTAAAGAAAATACGGGTATAGCGATTCCTGCCCCTTTCCATGCGGGAATGTCGAAATAAACATATCGGTCGGCAATCACGAGCGTTTCGTTGGTCTTCAGTTCCGGGTCTGCCAGATAGCGGTTAGGGTTTTTCTCCCAGCAGTCTGCTTTCTTTTCCTGTTTGTTGTAGAGGATGAATTTATATTCCAGCGGATATTTTAGTTTGCTGGCGTCCAGTTCTATCTGCCATTCCGGGAAATTGGTATCACTCATCAACACCGCTTTCTCCGGGTCCCAGTGACCTAATGATTTCTGGTTGCCACAAATTGCCAGGCAATAATCTTTGTTGATACGTGGGGCGTAGGCCTTGATAACCAGTCCCTTCTTATATCTTTGCGGGATATTCTCTTTTTCAGGATGTGCCAGTAAGGCTTCTGTAAAAGCAGAACTATAAAGATATAGTTGTTCCGGGATATTTTTCCAGCAATCATTGATTCTGTATATCTTCCTGGAACTACCTGATAAGAAAATAGATCTCGAAAAACTGTCCCATTCCTTGCGGATAACTATTCCGTTTTGCTCTATCTGATAGCTATAATTGATGGTCATCCCTTCTTGAGGGACTTCAAGCTCAAGTTCTGCCGTCCAATAGATACCATCGGTGGTGTGTAAAGGAATTGATTCCGGAAATAAGCCGGAAATCCTTACTTCTTCTCCCCAATTGGTGCGGTATTCAATATTAAATGATAGAATCATATATATTAGATTTTGATTGTATATGTAAGACACTGCAAGTATAAGACATTTTTTTGAATAAAAAATAAAAGGAGCCGCACCGGACTCCTTTTAATCTTTTGTTTATATATTAATTAACATACGTAGGACTATTATCCACATCTGGAAGCGCCGCAAGTAGTACAAATCAGACAGCCTTCCTGATAAACCAATGTCTCGTTGCCACAGTTCGGGCACTTCTTACCTTTGGCTTCCGTTCCATCCTGAATATACTTCTTCAATGCACGTTCTACACCGTTTTTCCAAGTGTTGATACTTTCACTGTTCAATTGCAGAGAGCCAACCAGTTTGATAACCTGTTCAATCGGCATCCGGTAGCGAAGCACGCCGGAAATCAATTTTGCATAGTTCCAGTATTCCTTGTTGAACTTCTCTGACAATCCTTCAATGGTCGTCTTATATCCGCGTTTGTTCTCGAATTGGAAGTCGTAACGTTTGGTACCGTCTTCATCCACATTTTTGATGATACGTCCGCAAGTTACGCTCTTAGGCAGCAAGATACCTTCGTCGTCATCTTGCAAACCAGTGAATATTTCATAAGGGTGTCCGTCCAATAATCCGACAAAAGCTACCCATTTTTCCTTGTTGTTCTGGAAACGGACAACGTCTGCTTCCAATATTCTCGGACGTACCTCTACAACCGTAGGCGGTTTGCAAGGAGGAAGTCCTTCTTTCTTGTCTTTATCCGATTTCGTAGAGATCAGCACTCCAGAGCGTGAACCGTCACGATATACGGTACAACCTTTACAGCCGGATTTCCATGCCTCTACATACAGGCGGTTTACTAAATCCTCGTCCACATCGTTCGGCAGATTGATGGTTACGCTGATAGAGTGGTCTACCCATTTCTGGATTCTTCCCTGCATCTTCACCTTCATCAACCAGTCGACATCGTTAGAAGTCGCTTTGTAATAAGGAGATTTGGCAACCAGTTCGTCAATCTCTTCCTGGGTGTAACGTCTGGCCGGGTCGTATCCGTTAGCTTCCATCCAAGTAACAAATTTATGATGGAATACGATGTATTCTTCAAATGCGTCCCCTGTTTCGTCTACAAAGTCTACATGCACATTCGTATCGTTCGGGTTCACCTTTCTTCTACGTTTGTAAACAGGCAGGAATACAGGCTCGATACCCGAAGTGGTCTGCGTCATCAAACTGGTCGTTCCGGTTGGAGCAATCGTCAGGCAGGCAATGTTGCGGCGACCATATTTCTTCATGTCCTCATACAGTTTCGGATCAGCTGCTGCCAGGCGTTGGATGAACGGATTGTTCTGTTCACGTTCGCTATTATATATTTCGAAGGCACCGCGTTCTTTGGCCATTTCCACTGAAGAACGATAGGCGCCGAGAGCTACTGTCTTGTGTACTTTTTCAGAGAATTCCGTTGCTTCTTCCGTTCCGTAGCGCAATCCTAATGCAGCAAGCATATCACCTTCTGCAGTGATACCTACGCCAGTACGACGACCTTGTCCGCTCTTCTTGTAGATTTTCTCCCAAAGTGCACGTTCCGCATGTTTCACTTCTTCGTTTTCCGGATCTTCGTCAATCTTGGTCATGATACGTTCGATCTTCTCTAGTTCGAGGTCGATAATATCGTCCATGATCCGTTGAGCGAGAGCCACGTGTTTTTGGAACAGGTCGAAATCAAAATAAGCATCCGGTTTGAACGGATTTACCACATAAGAATATAGATTGATAGCCAATAAGCGGCAAGAATCGTAAGGACATAGAGGAATTTCTCCGCATGGGTTGGTAGATACCGTTCTATACCCCAGGTCTGCATAACAATCAGGCACAGATTCACGGATAATCGTATCCCAGAACAAAACGCCCGGTTCTGCCGATTTCCATGCATTGTGAACGATTTTCTTCCACAAGGTAGAAGCGTCGATTTCCTTGGTGAATGTAGGTTGGGCAGAGTCGATAGGATATTGCTGTACATACGGCTTTTCGTCTACGGCAGCCTGCATGAAAGCGTCGTCCAACTTGACAGAAACGTTTGCTCCGGTCACTTTACCTTCGGTCATCTTGGCATCAATGAATGCTTCCGAATCCGGATGCTTGATAGACACGCTCAACATCAATGCACCGCGACGTCCGTCTTGAGCTACTTCACGAGTGGAATTCGAATATCGTTCCATGAACGGAACAAGACCGGTAGAAGTCAACGCCGAGTTTTTAACGGGAGAACCTTTCGGACGGATGTGTGATAAGTCATGACCTACACCACCGCGTCTTTTCATTAGTTGCACCTGTTCTTCGTCGATTTTGATGATAGCGCCATAAGAGTCGGCTGCACCGTCCACTCCGATAACGAAGCAGTTGGATAGTGAAGCAACCTGGTAGTCGTTACCGATTCCTGTCATCGGGCTACCTTGGGGGACGATGTACTTGAAGTGATCCAGTAAATCATACAGTTCTTTTGCTGTTAACGCATTCGGATACTTCGATTCTACGCGTGCCACTTCATTTGCAATTCTCCAATGCATGTCTTCCGGGGATTTTTCATAGATATTACCGAAAGAATCCTTTACTGCGTATTTGTTTACCCAAACCCTTGCAGCAAGCTCGTCGCCTTGAAAATATCGTAAAGATTCTTCATAGGCTTCGTCGTAAGAATAAATCTGTTTTTCCACGATTCAATTTGTGTTAAATCTCGTTTTTAATAAGTAATATGTAGAAGTTTACTTATCGTTAACAAATGTAGGCGCAAAGCTAAGAATGTTTTTTCATCTATCAAAATAAAAATGAATTAATTTATTAACAGGTTGCAAGTTTTCCATTTGTTTATGCTAAGTATTTGATAAAGAGTTAGAATTGGATTTTGTTCAAAGGTTAAAGTTCTCCAAAAAGAAAACTATTCTATTCCACTAGTGTGGTGGATTATTTTTTTCTTTTTATATCTTTGCAAAAAAAAGATATGTTTGAAACCGTAAAGAACAGAAGAACTATCCGGAAATATCTGCCTAAAGATATAAATCCGAGTTTGTTAAATGATTTGCTTGAAACCTCTTTCCGTGCTTCTACGATGGGTGGGATGCAACTTTATAGTGTGATTGTGACTCGCGATGCGGAAATGAAGGAGAAACTTTCGCCTGCTCATTTCAATCAGCCGATGGTAAAAAATGCTCCAGTCGTACTGACTTTTTGTGCTGATTTCCGTCGTTTCAGCAAATGGTGTGAACAGCGGAAAGCAGTGCCGGGCTACGATAATTTAATGTCTTTTATGAATGCGTCTATGGATACTTTGCTTGTTGCACAGACTTTTTGTACGCTGGCGGAAGAAGCAGGACTCGGCATTTGTTATTTGGGAACTACCACTTATAATCCTCAAATGATTATTGATACCCTCCAACTCCCCGAACTGGTATTCCCTCTCACCACAATAACGGTAGGCTATCCGGATGGTATTCCCGCACAAGTAGACCGTTTGCCTTTGGAAGCTGCCGTGCACGATGAAAAATATCACGACTATACACCGGAAGAAATAGATAAACTCTATGCCTACAAAGAATCATTGCCGGAAAACAAGCAGTTTATCGAAGAAAATAAAAAAGAAACATTGGCTCAAGTCTTTACGGACGTGCGTTACACAAAGAAAGATAACGAATTTATGTCCGAAAATCTATTGAAAGTACTTCGTCAGCAAGGATTCTTGAAATAAGTATTAAGTATCAAGTATTAAGTATTATCCATGCGGATGGACTTTATCATGCGATATTGTATAGCAACGGTAATGCTTAATACTTGATACTTGATTTCAGTTTCTCTTTTTCAGTAACGATTCTATTTCCTGTACTTCTGCACTAAAGCTTTTGTCCACCTCCAATTGTCCTTTTACGGTTTTGCAGGCGTGAAGTACCGTTGCATGGTCTTTGTTACCGATAAACTTACCTATCTTAGAAGTTGAAAAGTCTGTGTGGTTTTTAGCTAGATACATGGCGATCTGTCGTGCTTGAACGACTTCCCTTTTTCTGGATTTTGTATGTATGGCAGACGGTTCCAGATCAAAATGCTTGCATACCACTTTGAGGATATCATCGATGGTAACCGCTTTAGTCTCGTTATGAACCACTCCATGAACAATGTGTTGTGCCAAATCCAAATCTATTTCTTTGTTGAAAATAGTGGAACGAGCCATGATAGCAATGACGATACCTTCCAGATCGCGTACACTTTCATTCACATTTTCGGCAATATAATCGATCACTTCCGGCGGGAATTGTAATCCGTCGCGGTGTATCTTGTTGCGTAGAATGTTTTTGCGAAGTTCTACCGTCGGCTTTTCAAGCTCGGCTACCATACCCCATTTGAAACGGGTCAGGAGGCGTTCTTCAATACCTTGCAACAATACAGGAGCACGGTCTGAAGTTAATATAAGCTGTTTGCCGTTCTGGTGTAAATGATTGAAGATATGGAAGAAGTTGTTTTGAGTCTTGGTGACACCGGCAAACTCCTGAATATCATCAATGATTAATACATCGATCGTCTGGTAAAAGTTAATAAAGTCGTTGGTCGTGTTATTGCGTACAGAATCCGTATATTGTACCTGGAACAAATGTGCCGAAACGTACAATACTCTTTTCTCTGGATAAATTTCTTTGATTTTCGTGCCTATTGCGTTTGCCAGGTGCGTCTTTCCTACTCCGGATGCTCCATAAAGGAATAACGGGTTGAAAGCAGTCCCTCCCGGTTTTTGCGCTACGGCTTCCGCCACACTTCTTGAAAGTTTATTGCTGTATCCTTCAATGAAGTTCTCAAAATTATAATTGGGATTCAAATGCGGGTCCAAATCCTGAACGGCAGGAGCCTGTAGGAAGCTGGGAGCTTTGTTTCCTCCGATTATGCTTTTGGGAGTAACAGCCGTAGAACGATTGCTTGCTTCGAGATTCACGGTTTGATTCGGAATCGAAGTCTTGTCCACCATGACATTGTACATCAACTTGGTTCCTTCGCCAATGACCTTATATAATGTCTTACGTATAAGATCTACGAATCTCTCTTCCAGTATTTCATAGAAAAACTGGCTCGGGATCTGTAAGATCAACGTTTTGTCCTCATATTTCAACGGAACAATAGGGGCAAACCAAGTATTATATGTCGTCTCGGGAACATTGTCTTTAATAACGTCGAGACAGCGGTTCCAAAGTACGACATGATTTGATTCAATCATAGTAACTTTTAATACATTTATTAATTAAGCAAAACTTCTACGTTTGCAAAATTGGGAATCTTATTCGGAAAAAACAAATCTATTTTTTCTTGTTTTTTTCATGCTAACAATAATGTGTTTACTTTCAATGACTTATGCGTTTGTTGTCGGACACACTCTGTTTACCCTCTCTTGCAGTTTTATAAGTATCTGTATGTTAATGTCTTATACATATATTTTTAGCCTTTTTTCTCACTTTTGTACGTTTGTACGGGAATATTATTTCGGTTTGTAGATAGACATTTGAAGAGCAATCTACTTTCTTTTGAAAGCCCTTCGTTATTTAGATAAAATCTATATAACGATAATTTGCTACTTGTCTTTCTTGCCGAATAATGAGAAGTGAACGTACCGTTTCGGATGCTCTTTCAGGTCTTCTAATAAGCTGGCTGCATTTTCAGTTGTTGCATTCAGATTATTGTATAAAGTCGGGTCGTTGAAGAGCAGTCCGATAGTGTTATCTTTGCTGTTTAATTTTTCTGTAAGTATTTTTACGTTAGCCAGCGTTTCGTCTATTTTTTTGAAAGTGGCTGCATAGTCTACTTCTTTCAAATTTCCGCTGATGACAACAAAGTTGTCTCCGATGGTGTTCAGCTTGCTGGTGAGTTGAGGTATGTCATTACTCATCAGCCCTTTTACCTGCGAACTGACTACTGCCAGGTTGGCGGTTGTCTTCTCTATCGAGTGCAGGGTGGCAGGGATGCTCTTGTCTCCTAATATATTGTTCAGAGAGATGAGGATAGAATCCAGTTTCGGAAGCATTTCTTCTACCTTTGGGATCAGTTTCGCCGCGTTTTCCATCATTCCGTTGTTCAGTGTGCCGGGGATCGTATCTCCTACGGCATATTTTTCGCGCGGGTTGTTTGCCAGAAGAATATTCATGCGTACGCCTCCCATAAGTTCGGATACAAGCTCGGCACTACTTCCTTTGGGAATCCGCAGTTCCGTGTCCAGTTCCACTTCGACAATTACATTTCCGGGTTTGGCATAATCATAATAGATGTCACGTACGATACCTACACGAACACCGTCGGCAAATACCGGGCTTGATTTGGTGAGTCCGTTTACGTTTTCAAATTTGGCATAGAAATAGCTGGAAGGTTGAAACATGTGTATACCTTTCAGCCAGTTAATTCCGTATATAAGCACACATAGTGCAACGATACCTGCAATACCTATTCTGACTTCTTTTGTAATGTACTTCATTTTATCTTTTTATTTATTTCTTCTTTTCTTGAATTCGGCAATCGCTTCATTGACGTTCATTTTCTCGCCGTTCCGGAAAGCGATGATAAAGGCGTCTTTGAATTGTGCCGTAATGGTGCGCTTCGTACGCAACACCTTATTATAATCGGCGGAGGCTCCATACGTATATTTGTATATTCCCCCTTCCTTATAATAATCTACCTCTTTCAGTCCTTTCAGCCGTTTGTCGTTTTTGGCGAGAGGTTTGGAAGAAGTAAGTATCTGTATCTTAAACGTAATTTCACTGTCATTGGTTGCACTCTCTACTACAATTGGGCGTTTCGGTGCTGTTTTTGCTGTTGCGGCAGGTTTTGTTTTTGCTTCGGCCAATAGCTTTTCCTGTTGGGGAGCTGTGTTCACGCTTTCGGTATCCTTTTGGGCAGTTGCCGGGGTATTGTCTTCTTCCTGTTCGGTTGGGACGATCGTTTTGCTGACTCCCGTTAGGCGCAGTTCATGTTCTCTCTTATAATTTAAGAAAGCACGGTAGATGCCTTTTGCCATGGTGCCGGCCCCTTCTTCGGAATTCAGATAGCGCTCCTCTTCGGGCGTAGAGATAAATCCTAGTTCTATCAGAATGCTCGGCATGGCACTCGCTTTTAAGACAAGGAATCCGGCTTGATGCACTCCACGGTCTGCCCTTCTACAAGTTTGGCGAAATTGTTTCTGCATCAGTGAAGCTAGGTGTACACTCTGCTCCATGTATTTATCTTGCATGAATTCAAATATAATATATGACTCGGCAGAGTTCGGGTTGAAACCGGCATATCTTGTTTTGTAGTCACTTTCGTAGAGGATTACGGAGTTCTCTCGCTTGGCAACTTCCAGATTAGCGTCTGATTTGGCTAAACCCAGTGTCCAGGTTGAAGCACCTTTTGCGGTACGGTTGTTAGCCAATGCATTGGTGTGAATGGAAATAAAGAGGTCAGCCTTCGCGTTGTTGGCAATTTCTGCGCGTCGGTCCAAAGGGATGAATACATCTTTGCTACGAGTGTAAATCACTTTGACGTCGTCGCAATTCCTTTTAATCAGATTTCCCACTTTCAGGGCAACGTTCAGATTGATATTTTTCTCTTTCGAGATTTTGCCGATGGCGCCCGGATCATGTCCGCCATGTCCTGCGTCGATAACTACTACAAAATCCTTCCCCCATAAGTGGTTAGTACATGAGGGTAGAAAAAGCAGCCAGAGGCAAATGAATATGTATAATATGTACGGTCTATTCAGTTTCATATCTATAATACGGTGCAAATGTAGTAGAAATTTGTAGAAAACTCATTATTTGCCATTAAGTTTTGTGTTTTTTTCGGTTTAATGATAGCTTTTTTCCTGAAATCTCCGTTACTTTGTGCTTCGAAGTTAAAATGTACGACGATGCTTAAGTTTTTGAAGAATTGGACGTTACCTATTGCTATGCTGGTAGGTGCTATAGGTTATCCGCTGTTTATCAGCCTTTCTTTCCTGACTCCTTATCTTATTTTTACGATGTTGCTATTGACCTTCTGTAAGGTATCTCCTCGTGATTTGAAGCCAAAACCTCTCCATTTGTGGTTGTTATTGATTCAGATTGGTGGAGCGTTGGCTGCTTATCTGTTGCTTTATCGCTTTGATAAAATTGTAGCAGAAGGAGTGATGGTTTGCATTATTTGTCCAACGGCTACGGCTGCTGCGGTGATTACTTCCAAGTTGGGAGGGAGTGCGGCCAGTCTGACTACTTATACATTGATAGCAAATATTGGAGCGGCTATTGCTGTGCCCATTCTTTTTCCTTTGGTGGAGGTCCATCCTGATGTCACTTTTTGGGAGGCGTTTCTTGTTATTTTGGGTAAGGTATTTCCGTTGTTAATTTGTCCTTTTTTGGTTGCCTGGTTGTTGAGCAAGTGTTTGCCGAAAGTACATCAGAAGTTATTGGGTTATCATGAACTTGCTTTTTATTTGTGGGCTGTATCTTTAGCTATCGTAACTGCGCAAACATTGTATTCTTTGCTCAATGACCCGGCGGATGGTTTTACGGAAATCATGATTGCTGTCGGAGCACTGATTGCCTGTTGTTTGCAGTTCTTTTTGGGGAAGACAATCGGCTCGATTTATAATGACCGTATCAGTGGTGGGCAAGCACTTGGACAAAAGAATACAATTCTGGCTATTTGGATGGCGCATACCTATTTGAATCCATTGTCTTCTGTGGCTCCCGGTTCGTATGTGTTGTGGCAGAACATCATCAACAGCTGTCAGTTGTGGAAAAAGAGAAAAAATGAGATAAAATATTAAATATAAGATATTGGTATTTAGTATTTTATGTTTATTGAGTGTAATTTCCTTTATTTTCCTTGTTTTCTTGTTTAGTCTAATAAATGCCTTTATTTTGTTACTATTTTGTTACCCGTATTCATTGGAGTAACAAAACAAATCGCTATATTTGTATCGGTAACAAAATAAGAACATAATTATGGCGAAGAAAAAACAAGAAGTTAAATTGAAAGAACCTGTAAGGATTAGATTCAAGCAGCTTGCCAATGGCAACCAGTCTATTTATTTGGACTATTATACAGGTGATGTTATTAGAAAAGAAAATTATGTTGGCGGTAAACGGCAATATGAATTTTTGAAGTTGTACCTTATACCCGAAAAAACGAGGGAGGATAAGGCGAAGAACGAAGCTACATTGGCTCTTGCAAAAGCGATTCAGAGTAAGAGGATAGTGGAGTTACAAAATGATGCACACGGTTTTCAGAACACCAACAAGTCAAAAGCGAATGTGATTGATTATTTAATGAACATGAGAAGCCAATCTAAAGAACGTGGCAGCTTGAACTATGAAAAGACTGTTGGTAATACCATCCGTGAACTAAAGTTGTTCAGAGGGGATTACATAGCTTTTCGTGATATAGATAAGGACTTCTTAAATAGCTTTGTGGATTTCTTGAAACAAGCGAAGAAAGCAAGCAAGTTTGGTTTGTTAAAGGCTGGGGGTGTATTAAGTAATAATTCCGTTATTGCTTACTATGGGGTGCTGCGTACCGCTATAAATAGAGCCTATAAAGAGGGGATTATTACGGTCAATCCAACGAAAGAGTTTGATTTTGCCAGTAAGGTAAAAGCGGAAGTCAGCCGCAGGGAGTATTTGACAATAGAGGAATTGAAGCGGCTTATCGGGACAGAGTGCAAGTATGAGATAATGAAACAAGCCTTTCTTTTCAGTTGTTTGTGTGGGCTGCGTGTAAGCGATATAAGAAAATTGAAGTGGAACGATTTGCAGAAAAGCGGTGAAAGAATAAGAATTGAAATAAAGATGCAGAAAACAAAAGAACCGCTTTATCTGCCTATATCCGATGAAGCGTTAAAGTGGTTGCCGCAACAAAATGAAGCAAAAGGCGATGATTTGATTTTTCCTTTGACGCATGAGGGAACTATAAATAAAATACTTCAAAAATGGGCGAAAGACGCAGGGATTATTAAGCATATCTCGTTTCATGTTGCCCGGCATACCCATGCTACCATGATGCTTACATTGGGGGCTGACTTGTACACAGTTAGCAAATTGTTAGGACATAAAAATATTGCCACAACTCAAATTTATGCGAAGATTGTCGATAAGAAAAAAGAAGAAGCTATAAGTTTGATACCGAATTTGACGGACTGATTTAAAAAGAAAGTATGGTTATATCACAGTTACCGTACTTTCTTTCTTTTTTTGTCTTTGTTTAGCCGGAAAAATATATCTTTGTTTCTACTAACTGAAACATAGATTATTATGACAGAAGAAGAACTGAAAATAAAATTCGACCATATACAAGGTATATTCAATCGCTGTATCAATCATGCCAGCCAAGTTATGATAGATAATATTGCCTCTAAGTCCTTATATTTCGACGCAGAACAGGCTGATAAACTGGAACAGCAAGAATATGTTCGTACCACTGATGAGTTGGTGCAGTTATATATTCGTTATTCTGTGTTGAATGATATTCAATATTTTTATTCTGTATCTGATTTCTTTTGGGAAAGCGGTTTTTATGAATCCTTGAAATCCGATGAGAAAAGAAAATACATGTCGTTTAATCCTCTTTCATTTGATTATTCCCGGTATGAGCAAGATAATACGGTTTATGATGAAGAACTGCCTTATTTTTCTGTAATAGTTAAAACTGTTGTATTGGAAAAATATTCTGCGTACTTGCGAAAAAAGAAAGAAAGTAAGGTGCAAGCGGAAATGCAGCCACAACAGAAAGAGCCGCAACCAATTCAAGATAAATGCCAAGAGCCTAAAATTATCTCCCATATTGCTGAAACAGAAAATCCGTTTAAGTCTATTTTAAACGACAGACAAATAGCATTGTTGGTGGATTGTATCAATGAAGTGGAAATTTTCAATGCTCCTATGACTTTTGAAGATTTGAAAGCAATACTTTCCTGTAAGCCAAAAGTTATATTTAGGTCTAATAACAACAGGCAGGTAGCTTTTCTTTTTTCGGAATTAAGCAATCGTGGTTTGATAACACCTAACTGGCAATCTGTTATAGCAAAGAATAAGTTGTTTGTTACGAAGAATATAAAGAAAGATAAATATCTGAATCAAGGTGATTTAGCCACAGCCGCCAATTATGTAAAAGGGGTGGAACATGAAAAAGATTATGTAACCATCAGCAATTATATCAAACAACTGAAAAAACTTTAAGAATAGGTTAATACCTCAAACATAGCTTAATCCACTATCAAGCTATTCCTCAATACTTTTGCCCCCGTAATCGATTACAAGAAACTGGAGGGCATGCACTCCATATTGTCTAACGCAAATACTTTTGTTATATGGAAACAAGTATTGAGAAGCGAGTTGCAGAACTCGAAAATTTAGTGTTCCTTTCAAAGAATGTGCTTAGTTTTGATGAAGCGAGCAAGTTCTTGAACCTTTCAAAAAGTTACCTGTACAAGCTGACTTCGGGTAACTTGATACCCCATTACAAGCCGCAGGGCAAAATGCTTTATTTTGAGAAAGCGGAATTAGAAGCGTGGTTGCGTCAGAACCCGGTGAAGACGCAGGCGCAGATAGAGCAGGAAGCGCAGAAATATATCCTTAACCGTCCCTTAAAGAAATAGCGGCTATGGAAAATAGAAAAGCGACAGAAGCCGGGCAGGATGTCACCATGCAGAAAGAGGATTTTGCAGCCCTTTGGAAAACCATCCATCTAAAGGTGACGGACACTTACGAAGTGCCGCCCGAAATACTCTGGGTGAACGGCTCTACCATTGGCACGCTGGGTAATTTCAGCGCATCCACAGGAAAAGCCAAGAGCAAAAAGACATTCAACATTTCCGCCATCGTTGCGGCAGCGTTGAAGAATGACGAGGTACTGAAGTATTCGGCATATCTGCCACCGAACAAGCGGAAAATCCTCTATGTAGATACCGAGCAGAGCAAATACCATTGCCATAAGGTCATGGAGCGTATTTTGCGACTTGCCGGACTGCCTACCGACAAGGACAGGGACGATTTTGTTTTCATCGTGCTAAGGGAGCAGACCCCCGACAAGCGGAAACAGATTATCGGCTATATGCTTGAAAATATGCCCGATGTGGGGTTGCTCATCATTGACGGAATCCGTGACTTGATGTATGACATCAACAGCCCCAGCGAATCAACCGACCTAATCAACCTCTTGATGCGCTGGTCAAGCGGATATAACCTGCATATCCACACTGTACTGCATTTGAATAAGGGGGATGACAACACAAGGGGGCATATCGGTACGGAACTGAACAACAAGGCTGAAACCGTCCTGCAAATCACGAAAAGCCAGCAGGACGGCAACATAAGCGAGGTAAAGGCGATGCACATACGTGACCGGGAATTTGACCCGTTCGCATTCCGTATCAATGACAACGCTTTACCCGAAATCGTGGATGATTATGTATTCCAACAACCTAAGCAGGACAGGAACTTTTCGCTTGCGGAACTGACTGAACGGCAACACCGGGAAGCGTTGGAGAACGGTTTCGGCAAGCAGGTGGTACAAGGCTATTCCAATGTCATAGCGGCATTGAAACAGGGTTATGCGAGTATCGGTTACGAGCGTGGACGCAATGTTCTTGTGTCGCTTAACAAGTTTCTTGTGAACAAGCGCATGATTGTGAAAGAGGGCAAGGGCTACCGCTATAATCCCGATTTCCATTATTAAAAGTCAGTTTGGTTTAGTCCGGGTGTATATACAAGAGGAACGGACTTACTATTTCCCTGTATCGGAACAGGCAGGTTTAGTATGGTACGGGTGTATATATAACGGACTAAACAGGACTGGCGCACTTTTCAACTATTTTTTTTATCCCCAAAAAAGAAAATGTTATGAACATCGAAGATGTGAAACAAATACCCATCGCAGACTATCTGCACAGTTTAGGTTACTCTCCTGTCAAGCAGCAGGGTAACGGTTTATGGTACAAATCACCGTTAAGGGAGGAACACGAACCGTCTTTCAAGGTGAACACTGACCGCAACCTTTGGTATGACTTTGGCGCAGGCAAGGGCGGTAACATCATCGCACTGGCAAAGGAACTCTATTGTTCCGACAGCCTGCCATACCTTTTAAACCGGATAGCGGAACAGACACCGCACGTCCGTCCGGTCAGTTTTTCTTTTCCCCAGCGTAGGACAGAACCGAGCTTCCAGCATTTGGAAGTCCGTGACCTTACCCATCCGGCATTGCTCCGTTACTTGCAGGGACGGGGTATCAATGTCGAACTGGCAAAAAGAGAATGTAAGGAACTCCATTTTACCAATAATGGCAGACCGTTCTTTGCTATCGGTTTCCCGAACATGGCAGGAGGTTACGAGGTTCGCAATTCCTTTTTCAAAGGCTGCATCGCCCCGAAAGACATCACCCATATACGGCAGCAGGGAGAGCCGAGGGAGAAGTGTTTGGTGTTCGAGGGTTTCATGGACTACCTCTCTTTCCTTACGCTCCGCATGAGGAACTGTCCGACCATACCCGACCTTGACAGGCAGGATTATGCCATTCTTAACTCTACCGCCAATGTGTCGAAAGCCATTGACGTGCTGTACCCGTATGAACGCATCCACTGTATGCTTGACAATGACAAGGCTGGATATGAAGCGACACGGGCTATCGAATTGGAATACCCCTACCGTGTGCGTGACTTCTCGCACAATTATAGGGGATATTCGGACTTGAACGATTATCTGTGCGGCAGGAAGCAGGAACAGAAAAACGCAGCCAGCCAAGTGCAGGAAACGAAGCAGGAAACCGGACAACGTGCCGCCCCAAGACAAAAGAGAGGCAGGGGCATTTAATCCGGCAGGACTACCAACGGCTGGCGGTTTATTTGGAGAGCAAGGTTATGTTTCGGTAAACCGAAACTACCTTGCTTTGCTCACCGCAAAGAAAATTTCTCCCGTTGGTCGCAATTTTTAAGATACCATTTAAATGTAAAAACCTATGACGAATATAAAGGATAAGCCGGGGGGACGTCCGGCAAAGAAACGGATAGAGAAGCAGCAACGGGTTGTCAGTACGAAACTGACCGAGTTGCAGTATTACGCCATCAGAAAGCGAGCCGGGGAAGCTGGGTTACGTGTCAGTGAGTATGTAAGGCAGGCGGTTGTTTCGGTAGAGGTCATACCCCGGCTGAACAGGCAGGATGCGGACACCATCCGCAAACTGGCAGGGGAAGCCAACAACATCAACCAGTTGGCGCACCGGGCGAATGCCGGAGGTTTCGCACTGGTGGCGGTGGAACTGGTGAAGCTCAAAAACCGGATTATTGAAATCATAAACCATTTGTCAGATGATTGGAAAAATAAAAAAGGGAAGCGGGTTTAAGGGCTGTGTGAACTATGTGCTTGGCAAGGAGCAGGCGGTTTTGCTTCATGCGGACGGGGTTCTGACTGAAAGCCGGGGAGATATAATCCACAGCTTCTGTATGCAGACCGGGATGAATCCCGACTTGAAAAAGCCTGTCGGACATATTGCGTTGAGTTATTCGGCAGTGGATGCGCCCAAATTGACAGATGGGAAGATGGTACAGCTTGCGCAGGAGTATATGCGTGAAATGAAAATCACCGATACGCAGTATATCATCGTGCGCCATCAAGACCGGGAACACCCACATGTGCATATCGTGTTCAACCGCATAGACAATAACGGCAAGACCATTTCGGACAGGAACGACATGTATCGTAACGAACAGGTATGCAAGAAGCTGAAAGCCAAACACGGGCTTTATTTCGCCGAGGGAAAAGAGCAGGTGAAGCAGCACCGATTGAAAGAGCCGGACAAATCAAAATACGAGATTTACACAGCTGTGAAAAATGAAATCGGCAAATCCCGTAACTGGCAGCAGTTGCAGCACAGGTTAGCGGAAAAGGGTATCACTATCCAGTTCAAACGAAAGGGACAGACTGACGAGATACAGGGCATATCCTTTTCCAAAGGCGAATACACGTTCAAGGGGTCGGAGATAGACCGCAGTTTCAGTTTTTCCAAACTGGATAAATGTTTCGGGGATGCAGGAATGAATGTTGCCGAAAGCCAACGGCAAACAACTTTCGCACCCGTTCGGGAACAAGCACCTGCACCGGACAAGGCTGACAGTCCGTTGATAACAGGTTCACTCGGTCTGTTTTCTGCTTCTTCTCCCCCAGTGGATGAAGAACCTAATTTTAATTTGAGAAAGAAGAAGAAAAAGAAAAAACAACTTAAACAGTAAAGACATGGAAGATAATTTGATTTTAGAGGGGCTTCTCTCTATGGTTACGGAACTGAAAGAGAAGCAGGAAGCACAGGCAACGCCAGCCAGTCGGGAGGAAACTCTCGAACGGCTGGGAGCAATCGAACAAGCGTTGTCGGAACTGCACAGTAATTCGGCTGTTCCCGAAGAAAAGTTGCGGGTTATTCAAAGCCAACTTGACGACATAAGGAGCAGGATGCAAGGTCAGCAGAAGAACATAGAGGACACCAAGAAAATAACATTGGAAACCTACCGTTGTTTCAAGGTAATGATTGATACTTTGGGCTCTTGCAAGACGGATAAAGAGGAAGCTACGCCCTTACCGTTCTATCAACGGATTTACAACAAGGTCGCTTCTTGGATTCGTCCGGGATTGTTTGTTTTTTCGGCAGTGCTGGTCGTCTGTTCCGTTTCCATATTCTTGAATGTCCGTTTGGCTGAACGTATGCAGCAGTTGCAGGACAACGATATGAAATACCGCTATTTGCTGATGCAAGGACAGGCAGACGGGGAAACTTTTGATATGCTGGAAAACAAGTTCAAGTGGCAACGGGATAACGGTTTTATCCGAAGTTTGACCGATTCAGTGATGGATTTTGAATATCGCATCCAAAAGCAGGCGGAAGCACTGGAACGTGCAAGGCTGTTGAATGAGCAAGCCGAACAGCTAAAGAAAGAAGCCGATAAGTTGGGTAAGCCATAAACGGGGAAAGTCGGAACAGATGAAGTACATTCACCGTTCCGGCTTTTCAGATTCACTTCTTTTTCTTCGTACAGTGTTCTTTCTCGAACTGGCGTAGCGTGGTGACGCTGAACCGTTCTTTAATAAACTCCCGGACATCGGAAGCCTTGTAATACACTTTTCCGCTGATAGTGAAGTAAGGCAGCGCACCGATAGCCCGGTAGCGTTGCAGAGTTTTGATACTTACTTTGAATAATAAACACAAGTCTTGATTATCCAATAGGTTGTCATCTTCGGGTAGTACCTTGTCCGCATTGCGTAGTACCCGTACATCCTTGCAGAGTTCTTCCAGCTTGGCGTACAGCTTCTGCATCCATACGCTGAAATCGTCATTGTCTATATACATGATTGCTTCATTTTTCTGATTATACATTCTTGTCTGTCAATCAATTGATGAAGCAAAGTTCAGAAAATAGGCGCAAAGAAATTACGGGGGAACTAATGGAATCCCCTATAAATAAATCATAAGTCACTGATTATCTATATCCTTTCTTGTCATGTTCCTTTTTGATAAGTTCTACCAATCCATTAAGAAACCCGGTCAGTTTGCCCGGCTTTCGTTTTATCACGTCCTCATGTTTTTGGTAACAGTCGCCTATCTTGATGTTGAACAGCCATTCAAAGGCTTTCACCAAGTCCACCAAGTAGGCGGGCTTGCCGTTCTGATACACGATGTTTTTGGAGAGGAACAGACCGCTTACCATTTCCATGATGTTGATAAGGGTTGTCTTGTCTGCGAGATAGAGAGGGGAAAGGGGCTGTTTGTTGATACGTTGCTGTAGCTGTTCCGGGTATTTGATGCGCCACTCGATAAGGCGTATTTCAGTGTTCAAAAGTCCTATCGCTTCATCAATTAGATGCAGATGGGGCATTTTTTTCTTGCTCAAACCGTACACGATACGATTTAAGACGGTGCAAACCAAAGGAAAAATAACGTAGTAAAACGTTGTAATCCTGCTCATTGATACTAAAATTGGCTACATGGGTCGCCAATTCTTCGATAGCTTCTGCAAATTCAGATGCAGACACTTTACGTTGTGAGCATTCCGACAATAAGCGGAAAAATCTTTGGTCGAATATTTTTTTCATTGAGTCGATTAAAAATACTATTTGACAGCAATCAAATAGAAATGTTATTGATAATATTTTTAACTTCATATTTTAAAGAATCTGGTCTTATTATAGTTGCACTATCTGCAAAAGACAGATACCAATGTGCAAACTTACTGATTGAAAATGTTAGAAAATGAAGTTCAAACATATCCCCTATCTCTTTCTCAGATGTTAATCCGTAATAATATTTATCATCATTCATTATGGAGGTTTTATTCTTTTCTATTCTTATAACGATTTCATGTAATTTTTCTTTATCATAAAACTCGCGTATGAATTTTTCCAAAGGAGGATGCTCCCGTGATTGTAATTCATTAAGAATGTGCATTTTTTGAATTCTATCTATCCGAAATGTAAGATAGATTTCTTTGGGAAGATAAAAGCCTATTAGATACCAGTTAGTTCTCGAAAAGAAAATTCCAACAGCTTCAATCTTTCGTTCTGAAACACTTAACGCATTACTTCCCAAATAAGATATTTCAATAATTCTTTTTTGGTATATACTTTGTAAAATAAGTAAAAGAATATCAGGTTTATAGGTAGATGATTTATAAGTATCCAATACAGACATGCACTTTTCCATTGTTTCTAACATATTTTTGTCTGCAAAACGCATGACAGACCTAATCTTTTCTATTCCAGACTTATAATGTTCGTTGCTATTTGAATCAGTTAGTTCATGTACTAATTTCTCTGCAATCAAAAAGGACAAAGCCTCTTTTTGAGTAAACATTAGAGGAGATAATTTGAATCCTTCTGCAAGTGAATAACCAATACCGGGATTTCCTATGATAGGAATGCCTGCCTCTTCCAATGTTCTTATATCTCGATATACAGTGCGAATGCTTATATTAAAACGTTCTGAAATTTGCTGTGCTTTCACTAACGAGTGCGATTGTAACTGAATCAATATAGCAGAAATACGGTCTATTCTATTCATTTTGCATCTTTAATTTGAATATTTGAATCTTCAATAATAACAGCTTGTTTATTACTTATAGGAATAAGCTGCAACTTCTCATTATATAGTTGAACTATCTTTTCACCTTTTTTCTTGAATGGAAAATTTCCATAATGGGGAATCGTATAAAAATCGACCAAATCTAAAGAAGTACAGTCTTTCAATTCAGGAGCCTTTTCTATTGGATCAAAATTCACACTTCTCATATATTCTGCATCGGGAGAGGCTATTATTGCTCCGGCAGATTCCCCAATATACAGTTTACCCAATTTCACTTGTTTAGATATAATTTTATCAACACCTTTTCTTTTTAACTCTTGCAAAAGGAAAAATGTATTTCCACCTGTTATGTAGATATAATCGCATTTATGTAATATAGAAGATATTTCCTCTTTGGGCAGTTGGGTAATCTCGACTTCTTCAACAATCATTCCTGCTTCTTCTAAAGCCTTTTTCCCCTTTTTTACATAGAATCGTATTGGTTCTGTAAGGCTTGCAGTTGGTATAAAAGCTATAATTTTCCCTTGCAAATCTTCTTTGGCACAATCGACAAATAGATTAGCAACATCAGCAAATGATGAGCATAAAAATAATCTTTTCATATTCTATAATATTAAGTTGAATACTTTTTGATACAAAGATAGCGTCTTCTATGACAGCCCTATGTCAGTAAGTCTAAATATTGAAGAGTTTTTTTCATCAAAACAATCCATTATTGAAATTTACCCTATTTGTAATGTGGCTGCGTTCCCTTATGAAAAGAAGAAATAATTTTGTTCCCTTTATGAAAAACAAGTGCTACACAACCTGCCGGGATAGAACGTTGAAAGCCTTGCTTTACATCATCTATCCTTAAAAACCAATATTGCTTTATATAAGGAGCGAGCAATTTGGTAGGTTGTATTACTTGAATTTTCTCCATTCTGTTTTAATTATCAAACAAAAGTAAGATTTCTTAGATAGATATTAGGTGTAAAAAAGGGACATTCTAATTAAAACATCCAAATATCTGTTGCCTAAATCATTCAAAGTTCTCTGCATTGGAAGATATGTCATAGATAAGTTGAAAAAGTTATTATAAACACAAGTTTAGTTTGTGTTTTTGTCTATATATCCAAAACGGACTAAACTAATTTCTATTGACAGCAAATTATATATGCTGGCGAAAAGAAAAACAGTATTCTTCTTTTCGCCAGTTTTGCTTTTATGGTTAGAGAGCTTTTGTTACCTTTGCACATGAAGCCCACCGCAAAGCGATTTCTTCGTTTTTTTGTTACTATTTTGTTACCCACTATTAGTAATAGGTGGGCTTTTGCTTTGATAATCAGAGTTATATTATGCTGTATGTATAATATGTGGCAGAATATAATCAATTCGTGGCAGTTGTGGAAAAAGAGAAAGAGATAAAATTGTGAATAATTAGGGATTATATGATTACTATAAGGATAGCTTTAAATACGGATATAGAGGAAATTCAGTCTCTATATCGAAACACAGTGTTAGTGATAAACAGGCGTGACTATTCACAGGCCGAGGTTGAAGATTGGGCATCGTGCGGAGATGATCCTTCTAAAATAGAGGGTATGATAAAAACTCACTATTTTATTGTTGCTGTTAATCGGCAATCTGAAATCGTCGGTTTTTCATCCATTACACCTCAGGGCTATTTGCATTCAATGTTTATTCATAAGGATTTTCAGGGCAAAGGTGTTGCTACACTATTGTTGAATGAGATAGAACGTTATGCCGTCGCAGCCGGGATTACGCGGATTACCTCTGAAGTGAGTATAACAGCCCGTCCATTTTTTGAAAAGCGAGGGTATATAGTAGAAGTAGAGCAAAAACGCAGGGCTAATCAGCTGTCTCTTACTAACTATTGGATGGCCAAAAGCCTTGTATGATGAAAATTTATAATGGTCGTGTCCCGGCATGTGGCGTGTTTTGTGGTGGGTGTCCTACCTATACACGGCAAAAAAAACTTGTCTGGGAGCGCAATTGAATAGTGCACGCTGTGAAAAATGTAAAACATTCCCCAACACAAGACATCGGAGCTGAAAATGAAAACGATGGAAAGAATATTTGAAATAAAAGACCTGAAAGCACTGGAAGACTTTTTGCAATCTCAAACAGAAACCCGTTCTTTCTTTGTCAGACTTTTGACTACAATATCATAGGATTTGCTTACGAGTTCTTTGATCTTATCATCAGATACGTCTTGATTGAAATAAACGCTGATCCAATATTTCTTATTCATGTGCCAGCCTGGTTTTATACCGGCATATTCAGTTTGCAGTTCTCCAGATTCGTCAGGGTTACATTTGATGCAACAAAAATCGAAAATCTCAATGTTAACGAAACAAAACCATTTGTCCGCAACATAAAAGCATAGAACGTCACGGCTATATTGGTCGGGTACATTGGGAAAAGGCATCTTCTCGTGAACTCCTTTAAAAGACAGACAATATTCTCTAAATTCTTCTATATTCATTTCACTTTTTTATGTTCGGTTATCTATGCAAAAATAGTTAGAATAAGGGAGTGGACAACCATCTTTCTATGAAAATATTCAGGTGAGATGTGTTTTCATGTCCTTTATTTGGTTAGTCGACTTCTTCGGATGGATAGTTGATCTTAAAAACTACTTGACGCTCCACCGCCACCGCTATGTCCACCACCAAAACTGCCGCTACTACTTCTACTACTGCTTCTGCCACTACTACTGTGACTATTACTAGAACTGTCACTATTGGGGGGTGTCTTGCGGGGGATCTTCTGTGTTGTCTGCTTTTTATCTCCGCACATCAGGCAAAGATAGTCGGCAACCTCCAATCCGGCATCGGAATATGTGGGCTCTTTAATTGTTTTCCACGGGCTGATACGCTTGGAAGCAATGGTATGGCATTGATTACACATCCTATATTCGCTTATGGTGATAGATTTATACCGTAAAAGCCAGCCGCAGGAAGTACATTGATAAATACGGTGGATAGCAGAACCTAGTTTGTGTTCCATTTGTTCGGAAGCAGATAATAAAGGGGTTGCAAGCTCATTGGGTAAAAGTTGTAAAGCCACAGCTTTGCAAGAATCGCAGGTTTTACTCTGCAAAATAACACGTTGTTTTTGGTAGAACTTGTACCATAAGGATGCCGCAATAAGTGCAGGCCAGACTGGAAAAAACAATACAAGACATCCAAGTGGGTTGTAAAGTGTCAGGACTTTGATTGCTGCTAATGCTGAACTGTCTTTGGGGCGAGCTTTATTTACCTTCATGAGGTAAGTGATAACATTTACCAGTATCAAGAATACCCAAAGCATAGGCGGCTGATTTGCCAGAAAATTCCACAACGTATTGCTGGCACTTTTCCAGTAATTATCAGAAGTGCCTTGAGAAACGGGCTCATAGTCGCTTCCATAAAGCACCAATGTTACAGCCCGGACTCCCTCTGTTATTCCTCTGTCAAAGTCGTTTTTTCTAAACCACGGAACCATTTCATTCTGTTGAATGCGAAAGCATAAAGCGTCGGGAAGTACTCCTTCCAAACCGTATCCGGTTGCGAAAGTGACTTTACGTTGATCGAGTACTAAAAGAATCAGTAATCCGTTGTCGTCCGCTTTCTTTCCGATGCCCCAGTGTTCAAAAAGCTTGTGGGCAAACTCTGCCGGAATATCTTCACCGATAGAAGGGAGTGCAACAACTGTCACTTCAATACTCAATGAATCTTCTAACTGTGACAACATATTATTTATTCCCCACACATAACTTTCATCCAATATCTGATTCGGATTGCTGACCCAATTGGAAGAGCTTTCATTACGCGGATTGGGGACATCTGTTACTTTATAAATATCTACTGTTTGTTCGTGCTCTAAAGCCAATGCAAAAGCATGACTACCAAAGGTATAACAGAAAACAAGAAGTAATATCCGGACTATTCCCCTGAAACTTTTTTGTGTTTTATCTTTCATTATTGTGTTATTAACTGATTGTTCTTAGAGTAGAAAATAACTATCATAACTCTCATTCTTTTTGCTAATATAGTTATTATCTGATGAATAAGAATGATAGATGTTTCTGAAATTTTGTATCTATCATACTTTCTTCATGAAATATGGGTATCTATCATACTTATTCTTTTAATTATAAGTGGTTTATAAAAATGAATGAGAGTATGATACTAGTTTTTTACTCATAGAGAAGATGTTTTTTTCTAATCTCTTTGTAATCCTGTAACTCCTTTTGCCAACTATTCCGGATAGCCTCTTCCGATTCTCCTTTGAGGATAGCCTTGCGTACGCTGTCAGTTCCCATCAGCAAATCAAACCATCGGGCACGGGAGAAGAAGGCTGCGCTTTCACCGGATAAGCGATAAAAGTTCAAGAAGTAGCGGAGTGTAAATCCGTTCACATCGGTTACATTCCGGAGGTCTTCCCCATAGCAGGTGATACCTTTGTGCATCGGGTTTTTGTCAAAACCGGGTAAGGAGCGGGGAGTAAAAGTGAAACTTCCGTATTTCTTATTAGGTGTGCCTAATACTTGGAAAGGAAAAGTTGTTCCCCGTCCCACGCTGACGCGGGTAGCTTCAAAAGGACAGAGTGAAGCATACAATCGGATAGACTGATCGTTCGGGAGGTTGGGCGACGGTTTGATGGGGAGTGAATAAGGCTCTCCATGTTTCCACCCGGTCATTGGAATTACCTTTAATGAACAAGGATTTTTCTTGTTGGCAATCCATCCTTCCCCGTTTATCATCTGTGCCAGTTCGCCGATAGTACATCCGTGAAGTACAGGAATGGGAAGCATGCCGACAAAGCTCCGGTAAGCAGGTTTGAGTATCGGACCATCCACATAGTCGCACGGATTGGGGCGATCCAGTACAATCATTTCTTTCTTGTTCTCTGCACAAGCATCCATCACATAATACATCGTGCTTATATAGGTATAAAAGCGTGCCCCTACATCCTGAATGTCGAATAAGATCACGTCAACATCTTTTAGTTGGGTGGCAGACGGCTTTTTGTTATCACCATAAAGCGATACGATAGGAATACTGGTGCGGGAATCTTTTCCGTCTTTCACCGTTTCACCTGCATCCGCGTTACCGCGGAAACCATGTTCGGGGGCAAATGCTTTGACTACCCGGACGTCTCTCCTTAATAAGGTATCGAGAAGATGAACCCGCTTTGCTCCCACGACAGAAGTGTGGTTGACTACCATTCCGATGCGTTTTCCTTTCAGCAACGGCATATATTGATCCATTTGTTCTGCTCCCGTGACAATTTGACTGCTTACACGCATTGGTGACAACATAATGAATAGAAATATAAGAATGAAGGAAGCTCGAGTTTGCATATCGGTAATTTTTTTTGTAATATTGCACAAAAATATTAATTTCTCATCAAGAGAGCAAAAAATAAAGCACATGAATCCATACGAAATCATTGATAAATATTATCCGGAAAATACGCAGCAGAGACAAATCTTAGTAATTCATAGTCTGGCGGTGTCCGGAAAGGCAATGAAAATGCTGGATGCTCATCCCGAATTGCGTTTAAACCGGAGTTTTGTGAAAGAAGCTGCTCTGTTGCATGATATTGGAATTTTTCAGACCGATGCTCCCACCATTCAGTGCTTTGGCACTCATCCTTATATCGCCCACGGATATTTGGGAGCTGAAATCTTGCGGGCGGAAGGTTTCCCCCAACACGCATTGGTGTGCGAACGCCATACGGGAGCCGGACTCTCGTTGGAAGATATCATTGCCCAGCAGCTCCCCGTTCCTCATCGTGAGATGCTGCCCATTACCCTGGAAGAGCAATTGATTTGCTTTGCGGATAAATTCTTTTCTAAAACCCATCTGGATGAAGAGAAAACTGTGGAAAAAGCGCGGCAAAGTATTGCAAAATATGGTGAAGAAGGCCTAAGCCGCTTTGATAGATGGTGTTCTCTCTTTTTATAGCACTAAAAAATAATTAAATAACGAAGATTCTAACTCATATTTGGTGAAGATTGTGTACTTTTGCCACTTCAAGCGTAAACTATTAGTTAATGGCGCCATTGAAAGCAAAAATACTTATATCATTCATACTGCTGATTGTCTTACTGATGCTTCCCGATGAGGCTACGTCTCAGCGTCGAAGAAGAGGAATGATTGCCTCCAATACCGCACAAACGGATTCCCTTCAGGGAAATGATTCGTTGAAAGCAGATACGGTAACGGTACGCATTGATTCCATCGCACCGGTAAAGAAGAAACAACCACTCGATGCACCGGTTGTTTATGAATCCAACGACTCCACTGTCTTTACTTTGGGAGGAGCCGCTACACTTTATGGTAGCGGAAAAGTGAATTATCAGAACATCGAACTGGCTGCGGAAGTTATTTCGATGAATCTGGATAGTAGTACTGTGCATGCTTATGGTATCAAGGATACTACCGGAGTGGAAAAAGGTAAACCGGTATTTAAAGAAGGTGATACCTCGTATGATACGGAAACAATCCGATATAACTTCAAAACCAAGAAAGCGGGAATTACTGATATCGTCACCCAGCAGGGAGAAGGATATGTGACCGGAAGCAAGGCGAAGAAAGGGGCCAATGATGAAATTTTCATGGAGCATGGGCGTTATACAACCTGCGATCATCACGATCATCCCCACTTCTATATGCAGCTGACGAGAGCTAAGGTGCGCCCTAAAAAGAATGTAGTGACAGGACCTGCCTATCTGGTTGTGGAAGATGTGCCTCTGCCGTTGGCTGTGCCGTTCTTCTTCTTCCCATTCTCCAGCAGTTACTCTTCCGGTTTCATTATGCCGACTTATATGGATGACTCCAGTCGTGGTTTCGGTTTGGCAGAAGGAGGATATTACTTTGCCATGAGTGATATCATGGACTTGAAAATAACGGGAGATATCTTCACGAAAGGTTCATGGAGATTGTCTGGATTGACAAACTATAATAAACGCTATAAATATTCCGGTACGCTGCAAGCGGACTATCAGGTCACCAAGACTGGAGATAAAGGGATGCCGGACTATACAGTTGCTAAGGACTTTAAGGTGGTATGGAACCATCGACAGGATGCTAAAGCCAGTCCGAACACTACATTCTCTGCCAGTGTGAACTTCTCGACCAGTAGTTATGAACGTTCTAATATCAACAACCTTTATAATTCGCAGTTGTTGACTCAAAATACCAAAACATCAAGTATTAGTTATTCTCGTAGTTTTCCCGATATCGGTCTGACCTTATCCGGAACTACCAATATCGCACAGACAATGCGTGACTCTTCTATTGCGGTCACTTTGCCTGACTTGAATATTACGTTGAGCCGTCTGTTTCCGTTCAAGCGCAAGAAAGCGGCAGGAGCCGAACGTTGGTACGAGAAGATTTCCATTGGTTATACGGGACGTCTGACAAACAGTATCCGTACTAAAGATGACCATTTGTTCAAAGCCGGACTAAGCTCATGGGAGAATGCGATGAACCATAACATTCCTATCAGTGCTACTTTTACGCTGTTCAAATATTTGCAGGTCAATCCTTCTGTGAATTATACAGAACGATGGTACACCCGTAAAATCAATCAGCATTATAACGAAGATACTCACAGGCTGGAATCATTGCCGGGCGATTCTCTTAACGGCTTTTATCGTGTATCCAATTACTCGGCTAGTTTGGCTCTAAGTACGAAATTGTATGGTATGTATAAACCGATCTTTGCGAAGAAGAAGGAGATACAGATTCGTCACGTATTCACACCGCAGGTGAGTTTGAGTGGTGCTCCGGGATTTGGCAAGTACTGGGAAGAATATACCGATTATAATGGTAATACACAATATTATTCTCCTTTTACCAATCAGCCTTATGGCGTGCCTTCTCGTGAGGGGTCGGGAACGGTTAGTTTCTCGATAGCTAATAACTTGGAGATGAAGTATTATGACGCAAAGAATGATACAGTCAAGAAAGTTAGCCTTATTGATGATTTGAGTGCCAATATGTCCTATAATATGGCGGCAAAGGAAAGACCGTGGAGTGACTTAAGTATGAACCTCCGTCTGAAACTGACCAAGAATTATACTTTCAATATGAATGCCCAATTCGCTACGTATGCTTATACATTCGATAAAAGCGGTAATGTAGTGACCAGTAACCGTACAGAATGGTCGTATGGTCGTTTTGGGCGTTTCCAAGGATATGGTTCTTCTTTCAACTATACCTTTAATAATGACACATGGAAGAAATGGTTCGGTCCGAAAGAGGAGGATGAAAAAGGAAAAGATAAGAAGTCGGAGGATAGTGACGATGAAGAATCTGACGGAACGGAAGGAGATGGTACTACACCTAAGAAAGTAGAGAAAGCACAGGCAGACCCGGATGGTTATCAGGTGTTTAAGATGCCTTGGTCGTTAAGCCTTAGCTATTCGTTTAATATCCGTGAAGATAGGTCTAAGCCTATTAACCGTTATTCCATGCGATATCCTTATACGTATACGCATAACATCAATGCAAACGGAAATATAAAGATTTCTAATAACTGGTCGCTCTCGTTCAACTCGGGCTATGATTTTCAGGCAAAAGAGATTACGCAGACTTCTTGTACAATCTCCCGTGACTTGCACTGTTTCAACCTGTCCGCCAGTCTTTCTCCTTTCGGACGCTGGAAATATTACAATGTTACCATCCGTGCGAATGCAAGCATCCTGCAAGACTTGAAGTATGAGCAGAGAAGCCAAACGCAAAGTAACATTCAGTGGTACTAGGATAAGTTGAGAGTGGAGAGTTGAGAGTGGAAATTCGGACGTGTAATTGTTTTGCTACAATATAGAAAAGAAAAATGGCTGCGCTATCATTCGACGAATAGTGCAGCCATTTTTTTTACTCTTTATTCTTAACTCTCAACTCTCCATTCTCAACTTCTCCAACTACCATGCGATTTCTGTTTTTCCATGGGTTTTCAGGTAGTCGTTTGTACGGCTGAAATGTTTGTTTCCGAAGAAGCCGTTGTAAGCAGAAAGAGGAGAGGGATGGGCGGAAGTGAGTACCAAGTGTTTGTTGCGGTCGATAAACGCTCCTTTCTTTTGAGCGTATGATCCCCACAGGATAAATACCAGGTTTTCTTTTTCTTCTGCCAGGGCACGGATTGCAGCATCAGTAAATGTTTCCCAGCCACGGTTCTGGTGTGAACCAGCTTGGTGAGCACGTACGGTCAGCGTAGCGTTGAGCAACAATACTCCCTGTTCTGCCCAGCGAGTCAGATTTCCCGTAGCAGGGGCATCTGTGCCGATGTCGGCTTTGATTTCTTTGAATATATTCACTAATGAAGGGGGAAAAGGCACTCCGTCGTTTACAGAGAAACAGAGACCATGCGCTTGTCCCGGTCCATGGTAAGGATCTTGTCCTATAATTACAACTTTCACTTTGTCGAAAGGACAAAGGTTGAAAGCATTGAAGATCAGTTTTCCCGGAGGGAAGATCTGATACTGGCTATATTCGCTTTTGACGAAATCGGTCAGTGTGCGAAAGTAGTCTTTTTCGAATTCGGGTTCTAAATGTGCTTTCCAGCTTTCTTCAATTTGTACATTCATAGTTTGTTATATAAGGTGTATTTCAAGTTCTTCACATTCCTTGCGCATATCTTCGGGCCAGATGCTGGCTTGTATTTCTCCGATGTGAGCTTTGCGAAGGTAGAACATACACAAGCGGGATTGTCCGATACCTCCTCCGATAGACAGGGGAAGGGTGTCATTCATCAATCGCTTGTGGAAATAAAGTTCCAGTCTTTTTTCTTCTTTTTCTTCTTTTAACTGACGTTGCAAGGCTTCTTTGTCTACACGGATTCCCATCGATGATAATTCGATGGAGCGTTGCAGTACATTGTCCCACAATAGGAGGTCGCCGTTTAGTCCGGGCAGGTCGTTCAGTCCTTTGGTAGTGTAGTCGTCATAGTCCGGTGCACGTCCGTCGTGCTTCTTGCCATCACCAAGTTGACAGCCTATTCCTATGATAAACACAGCTCCATATTTCTGACAGATGGCATGTTCGCGACATTTAGGTTCCAGGTTCGGATAAAGCTGGCGCAATTCCTCTGAATGAATGAAATGTAGCTTTTGTGGCAGGCAAGGTTTGATTTGCGGATACATTTCATATACCATATATTCTGTACGGATCATAGCCGCATAAATACGGTTGACGATTTCCTTTAGGAAGTTCACAGTCCGGTCTTCATTGGTGATAACACGTTCCCAGTCCCACTGGTCTACGTAGAGAGAATGCAGATTGCCCAGTTCTTCGTCTGACCGAATAGCATTCATATCCGTATAAATACCATATCCCGGTTCGATGTGATAGTCAGCTAAGGTCAACCTTTTCCATTTAGCCAATGAATGAACCACTTCGGCTTGCGCATCGCCCAGATCTTTGATTGGGAAAGAAACAGGTCGTTCTATTCCATTCAAATCATCATTGATACCCATTCCTTTCAATACGAAAAGAGGGGCAGTCACACGTCTAAGGCGTAGTTCGGATGACAAGTTTAATTGGAAGAACTCTTTTATTTGCTTGATTCCCAGCTCGGTCTGTTTGAGGTCGAGTAGCGGCTTATAGTTCTTAGGTTTTATCAAGTAACTCATAGGTTTGTTAAATGTTAATTGTCGGCAAAGATAGGAATAAAATTGATATATGTAATGGATATTCTCTAAAAGATTGTCAATTTGATAAAGTAAATGCTCTAAAGCGTTTCAAAATAACAGTCTTCTAATATAGGGAAGTACCTTAAGAACTATAAAAAAAGGAGAATCATTAGGAAGATGAGAAGATTTTTTATACTTTTGTCCTCGCATTTAGAAAGAATGGCCCCGTAGCTTAGTGAATAGAGCGTCAGATTCCGGTTCTGAAGGTCGTGCGTTTGAATCGCACCGGGGTCACAGATGAATCCCTTGATAATCAGTAGATTATTGAGGGATTCTTTTGTTTTAGTGCTAGTCTTTAGGTACAAAATTTAGGTTAAATATCCCCTTTTAAAGTATAGTTGTTGGTCTATTGTTGTTCCTAATAAACCAATGTAACATGTTGACTATCAAAGCTGAAGTCTTAAAATCTAAGCAAAAAGTTGATAAAACTTATAACGTAAAAATTAGGCTAACCTACAACAGAGAGGTTAAGAGGTTGGCTACTCATATCTTTGTAAGAGTAGAAGACCTGACTAAGGACTTCAAGTTAAAGAATCCAAAGTACATCAAGGAAGCTGACAGATTGGTCAGATACTATGAAGAGTTATGCATGGGGCTTCCATTGGAGGCTTCCAATTTAACCTTAAGTGATGTACTTGATTATATCCAGAAAGAGAAGGAAAAAAATACTCCTATTGACTTTATCCAGTTCTGCAAAGACTGGTTAACAACTACAGAGGTCAAAGGTAAGAGGAATTATCAAACTGCCCTCAATGCCTTCATTGCCTTCTTAGGAAAGGACCAATTAAATACTAACCAAGTTACCAAGTTGTTAATGATGGAGTTCATGGAATACCTTCACAAGAAAAGGGCTAAACAGGTGGCAGAACTTCAAAGAAAGGGTAAGAGAATACCTTCCAACAGAATGGTATCCCTGTATATGGGTAGCATCAGACATCTATTCAACGAAGCTAAGAAGAAGTATAATGATTATGACAGGAATCTCATTAGGATACCTAACTCACCTTTTGAGAACTTGGTGATACCAAAGCAGGAAGCAACTAGGAAGAGAGCATTATCAGCAGAGTTAATTAAGAAGATATGGGAATTACCCTATATCATTAATGCTAATGGCAGGGAAAGGTTATGCCCCTTTAACCTAGCTAAGGATTGCTTTATCCTTTCTTTCTGTCTTATAGGGATGAACTCTGCTGATTTGTATAACTGTAGTGAACTGGAAGATGGTTCAATTACCTATTACAGGACTAAGACTACAGACAGAAGACTTGATAAAGCTAAGATGAAAGTAGATGTTCTTCCTGTCTTACTACCTTTAATGAAGAAATATGAAGATTACACCCAGAAGAAGGTGTTCTGCTTCTATCATCTCTATTCTACTTTCAAGAACTTCAACAGAGCCATCAATCTTGGGTTAAAGCAAATTGGCAAAATACTGAAAGTGGATGATTTGGAATACTATGCTGCAAGGCACTCATGGGCTACATTAGCTGTTAATAAAGTAGGTATAGATAAGTATACAGTTCATGCTGCATTGAATCATATTGATGAGGCTATGAAAGTCACTGACATCTATATTGAAAGAGACTTCAAGGTAGAGAATGAAGCTAACAAGAAGGTGGTTGAGTATGTATTTGGTAGTTATAGTGAGCTGCCTAGTCCAGAAGTGAAGTAAGTTTAACACAAAAGAACCTCTGTAATTGATTGAATTATGGAGGCTCTTTAGTATATTTGTTCACTTACAATCTATATACTAATTACAAACTAAGTGAGACATGAGCATAGAAGATGAACTGGCAAAGGAAATAGCAGGACTTGATAGTAGTTTCATAGATGAGTTATACAATCTCCAGATTCCTGATGAGAAGACCAACCTGTCAGAAGTTATAACATTAGGCACTACTCCTGTATCAGAAGAGCACTCTAAAGAGGTTAAATCTTCCATAGTTGAAAACCAATTAGAAGAGACAGTACCTAATACTTATGGTGACTTACATGATGCACCTGTAGAGTACATTGAGATATTATCCTCTGGAAAAGTAGGAGAAACTAAAACCATACCTCAAGATACAGTAATAACTAGTTTGGATAACTTGCTATTTGGCAGAGCACCAGAAGTAATAAGAGAAGAAGTTGGTGACTCCTTCTGGAATCTGGCTGACTTCATAGATAAGATGCCTCATGGTATTATAGACAAGAAGATACCAGGTATTGGAGCTACTACCCTTGAGATAAACTCAAAGAGAAACTCAATCATAGTCTTTCCTACTAAGGCTCTGGCTTATGGTAAACACTCAAAGCATCCTAATACGTTATATGTAGGTAGTGAGATTAAAGGTGAAAAGGAAAAGGTAACTAATCAGCAGATTGAGGAATACCTAGCAAAAGATGGATACAAGAAACTTTTAGTAGTTGCAGACAGTCTAGGTAGGCTATTAAGTATCATAGGAAAAAACTATAAAGACTACTTCCTTATGATTGATGAGATTGATGTTCTCCAGACTGACAACAACTTTAGACCTCAATTGGAGAATGTGATTGACTACTACCTTATGTTCCCATTAAAGAACAGATGTATGGTAACAGCTACTATGAAGGAGTTCAGCAATCCACACTTAAAGACTGAATGTAGATTTCCTATAACATGGAAATACAATACCCATAGAAATATAGACTTACTACATACAGATAATGTCACACAGGCTGTCATAGAAAAGGTTATCTCCCATCCTACAGAGAAGGTGTTCATTGCCTATAACTCCATACTCCAGATAAGAAACATTATATCATCACTAGATGAAGAAACCAGAAAGGAATGTGCTATCCTATGTAGTGAGGCATCCATAAAGGAAGCAGGAGAATACTTTGCACCTAAATTGGGGGACAATAATACCTTACCTGCTAGGATTAACTTTGCCACCTGTTGCTACTTCACTGGTATAGATATAGAGGATAGTTACCATCTAATCACTGTATCAGATGTAAGAAGAAGCCACTCAATGTTAACCTTAGATAGAATGACACAAATACATGGTAGATGCAGAAAGGTCAATGGGATACTTAGTGAAACTATCATATATAACACCTTAGGATATGTATCAGTAATGGAAAGTATGGAAAAGTACACTGCCACTCTATTAAACAAAGCCCAAAAGGTACTCAAAGTACTTGAATCAGCAGATACCATCTCACAGGGGGATTATACCTTGACTGATCTATTTGCAATAATCAAAGAAGCCATAAGAGAGAAAGCACAGGAAAGAATTGCAGGGAATGAGTTAATTAACTTGACTAGAAAGGATGTACATGGAAAGGATGTACCTGCCTACCTCAATATAGACTACATCATTGAAAGGACAGAGTTATACTCCACATACTTTATGCCTGAAACACTGAAAGAAGTACTAAGGAAACAGGTTAAAATCATTAGCTACAACTCCCTGAACTATGATGTATCTCCAGAGCAAAACATCATAGAGAAAACCAATAAGGATGCACAGAATAAACTAACAGACAGCAATATCCAAGATGCCATAAAATACATCAAAACATTATCAACCACAGGACAGTTGAATGATAATACCTTGTACTCATATACTAGACATTGCAGAAGTAAAACTAAGATATTCTTAGAGAGATTCATCAAGCTATATAGGTATGTTGACCTTGATAGTCTGTTACATCAACTATGGGAAATTAGAACAAGTAACAGTGTAGTCTTCAAGAACCTTAATAATACAGTCATGTACTGGGCACTAGATGAAGAGCATCCTTTCAAAGTTGCTATAAGAAGATGCTTTACCCTTAATAGAAGTTATTCAGCAAATGAGATACAAGATAAGCTGACTCCCATAGTCCAGTATCATCTACACAAGGTACTGAAACCAAGAAAGTATGTAGTCTTATTGAAGGCAGTATATACCACTAGCAGAACATCTGGGAATAAGTATACCATCAGAAATGAGAATCCTAGAGGTTTTAAAGAACATACTGGCAGGATAGCTACCAAGGAGAATAATTTGTTAAGGCTATTCATGTTATAGAAGGTTAATATGCGACCAAATAAATGATAAGGATATTGGTGTTATAGACTTTATTTACTATATTTACAACTGATAATCAAATGGTTATAGAAGTGATACACTTCTAATATGGCATTGGCTATCAACAGAATCAACCTTAGGGTCAAATATCACCCTATACTAATTACTTTAGGATAAGCTCTTATCCTTTATTACTGTAGGTTATTAGTATGGGGTGGATTTTGACCCTATAAAATCAGAATTAATGACAATAGTTAAACAATTCACCATCATCCCCATTGAAGCTTGCAAATACTTCAAGCCCAAAGACCTTTATCTACTGGCAGGTCTGTATATTAATGCACCTTATAAGGAAAGAGAAGAATATCTGGTGACAAATACCACTTATGAACAGCTATCAGGCACTACAGGAGTCAGTCTTGATTATATCAAGGATGCCTTTATTCCCAGATTAAAAGAAACCAACTATGTTAAAATTGAGACCATACAGGAGAGCTATATGGTCAAGAGAAATATTTATCATCTACCTAATCCACCAAAGAATTTCAGGATTATATGGGCAGAGTTATTCAGTGACAGTTCTTTAAGTCCAGAAGAGAAAGGAGTTATGATAGGGTTATATTGCCTTTGTATTAACAATGAGTTCAGGATAGACCTATCAGATAAACTCATTTATAGTCACTTGGATATGGCAAAGAACACATATAAAAAGTATAGAGACTTACTTATTGAGAAAAAGGTTATCTGGTCTTCCTATGATGTTCCAATGAAACTAGTATGGGCTGAACACATGGAAACTCAAGTCCTTCTGTACCCTCACTTGGGTTACAATACTTGGATAGACAAAGTTACATCACATGCACCAGATGATGATGAAATCAAGCAATACCTTGATACTATTAATGATGAATGAATGATACATACCCCAATATCCCCTGTTTTCACACCAGAAGACAGGGGATTATTGTATATGTACATAACTAATATATAGCACTCCCTACTGCTCCTACCATACTGTAATTCAGATAATTTTTATTTTCAATTTCTGTAAACTTGATACCTACAAGTGCACTCTAAGTCACAAAGTCTCCCTCCCCTTACCTTAGGAGTGGGATATCCCCCTCTGCAACAATAATAAAAATACAATTATGGAAAAGTTAAAGTTCTTAGAGACAGTGACAGTGAATGAGTTCAAGGCTCAAAAGGGGGTCAACAAGATTGAGGTAAAACAGAATCCTCATACAGGGAAGTGCTTCTTTGTTTATGGCTGTGAAATAGGTGCAGTAAGTGACAAGTTCCTTAATGGAGAAGTAACCAATCCTGTTATCTCTCAAGTATGTTCACCAGATACAGGTGATATGTTCTATATGCTGCATCAAAGAGGTGAAGGTGGAGCTATGACACTAGCAACTCTATGATGGTTGTTAATGTTGACCTCAAGGAAGTAAGTCCATTAGGGCTTGCTTCCTTTTTTCTTTATAGATTATATATCAACTATTAATATTATTCAGATATGTTGAATTTAAGAGTTTCATCCAAGAAGCAGGCTAAAATAAAGCTTGCTCTACAAGGCTGTGCAGGTTCAGGTAAGACCTATTCTGCATTGCTTTTAGCTTATGGTTTATGTAATGACTGGACTAAGATAGCCATTATTGACAGTGAGAATGGAAGTGCTGACCTTTATGCTCACTTAGGTGCTTATAATGTATTAAGTTTAAGTGATAACTTTACACCTGAAACTTATATACAAGCTATTGAAATATGTGAAGGTGCAGGTATGGAAGTTATCATAATTGATAGCATCTCACAGTGTTGGGATAACTTGCTTGAATACCATGCAGGATTACAAGGTAACAGCTTCACTAATTGGCAGAAGGTGACACCCAGAATCAATGCTTTCATGCAGAAAATATTGCAGTCTGAAAGCCATATTATATGCACTATGAGGTGCAAACAGGACTATGTTCTAAGTGAAAAGAATGGTAAGATGATACCAGAGAAAGTAGGACTTAAAGCAATCATGAGAGATGGTATAGATTATGAATTTACCATAGTATTTGATATTAATATGAAGCACCAGACTATTGCATCTAAAGACAGGACAAACCTGTTCATAGGTAAGCCTGATTTTACCATTACACCTGCTACAGGTCAGATAATACTTGACTGGTGTAATGATGGAGTTAATCTAGAGATGATAAGGAGTAAGATTAACAGCAGTAAAACCATTGAAGAACTAACTGCCATCTATCATCAATTTCCTGAATGGTATCAACAGTTAACATCAGACTTCATGCAGAAGAAAGCAGCACTTCAGGTACAAAAGAATCAACCAACTATTAACTATACCCCTAATTACATTAGATATGGAAATAATGCAGTTGCAGCCAGTCAGAGCTAATCTGATATACCCTAATAGAAATAAGGTAGATAATCCTTATATTCAAACAGTTGAGCCAATAGAAATCATCAACACAGGTATTATGTCAACAAATCCTGTAGAAGCTGAACCAATAAGCACCAGAGAAGGCAATAAGTTACCTTTTATTGAGGCTAATACAAAGGAAGTAACCATGCAATACCTCAAGGAGGAATGTATTACACCTGTGTTCTCTAAAGATAATGAGGTTACTATATCACACTCCAGTTTCATTGAAACTGTATGGGAAGCAGCTAATAAGGTGTTCTCCAATGAGAGAATAGAAGAACCTGCCATCAGGGTAAGCCATGTTATCAAAGGTAGAATACCGGAAGCTATTCATAAGCCAGTGAATCAGCTACTGGAATCTGATAAAACCATCTACTTTGAGAGAATGATGTTCTGTTTTGAGATACCTACCATATATGAGGATATTGCAGGTAACAGACTGAATTTAACCATAGGTGGAGTTAGGGCTTATAACCATGAGAACCTCTACAGCAAGAAGAGTGCAGAGAAGTTCAAGGTGTTCATTGGCTTTAAAAATCTTATATGTTGTAACATGTGTGTCTCAACAGATGGTTACAGGTCAGAATTAAAGGTTATGAGTACTGCTGAACTATTGAATGCAGTGATGAGGCTGTTCCAAGAGTACAATATAACCCAACACTTGTATTATATGTCAGCCTACAAGGATAGCTATATGAGAGAGTCCCAATTTGCCCAGTTCTTAGGTAGATGCAGATTATATCAGTACCTACCTGTAGACCAGAAGAAGAAGTTACCACAGATGCTGATGACTGATACCCAGATAGGATTAGTTACCAAAGCATATTATAATGATGATAACTTTAGTACCCTTTTGGACAGCAGGGAAATCAGCATGTGGAATGTGTACAACTTACTAACTGGAGCTAATAAAAGTAGCTACATTGATAACTTCTTGGACAGGTCACTTAATGCCACCCAATTGGCAGAAGGACTTAATAAGGCTTTATATGGTGAAAGTGAATATAGTTGGTTCATTAATTAGTGTATCTTATGGACAGTATAATGAATGTAGCAGAGGTTCAATTGAGCTATAAAAGTAATGTCAAATCATCAACTAGATACAAGATAAATAGTTCACAGGATACCTATGAACTATTGATAAAGTGCTTCCCTGATGACACTATAGAATACAAGGAAAGCTTTAAAGTGGTACTGCTTAATCAGTCTAACAAAGTACTGGGTATAGTACCTATTTCAGAAGGTGGAATATCTGCAACTTATGTAGATGTAAGGTTGATATTACAAGCTGCCTTACTGGCTAATGCAACACAGGTAATATTGGCACATAATCACCCTTCTGGAAGCATGAAACCCAGTACTTTGGATGATGTTTTGACTGAAAAGGTCAAGAAGGCAGCAGAACTCATGGAGATTCATATAGCAGACCATATAATCTTAAGTCCAGAGAAGGAGTACTATTCCTATCATGATGAAGGAAAACTATAAATACTTAACCTTCTAAGGTCTACATTACCCTACCTTCTATTAAATCCATCTCCCTCTGCTGTTATTATACCATTATGATGGGAAATTTTGAAAATCTCACTTTCTTACATGTTATATATACAAAGTAAGTGATGCAGAATGGCAAATCAGAGGACAGTTTAATAGAAGTTGACTGCCTCTTCTAATATAGGTTGATGGTATTTGATTACAGGATAGAGGGAAGTGCTGCTATAATAACTTAACCACTTGAGGTTCGGTGAAGTATGTAAACATGAATTGTAGCAATAGTTAGTAAGTTAGACTAAATTAAATGTTGATTGAATTATGTGTGAGATTATCTTGATTCTGGTAGGGTTTGTCCTCACCAGTATGATACTTAAGGATTAAGAGGTTATATGCCTCTTACTATGTGATTTTATTGTTGTTGATAGCCCTAGTTCTGTAATGGACTGGGGCTTTAACTAGTGTATATATGACAGCATTGGATATGATATTACAGTGGCTAATATTGATAGTTACTGGTGCTCTATTTATCAATTTAGCATATAGAAAGTAAATAATTAAGCTTACCTTTGTACAATAAGGATATAGCCTGCACCTATGGTACTAATATGCTTTGAAACCTATTAAATTATGGCAGTCAAATGATGAAGTATTACTGGAAAGTTCTATCTTTGCAACAGTATTAATTAAATGACAACTAATGAAATAGAAGTTTAACAAGACATATTAGAAAAGAAGTGTTTGCTTCTTACTTGTGACAGTCCTAAAATTACCACCTTGAAGACTAACAATCACAGCAGTAAGTAGTGGATACTCATACCATTAGGTGTGGGCTTCCCTTATATTGTGTGATTGTAGGTATGTGGTAATACCTTGGACTCCCAATAAGGTTAGGCTCACACTTTCTTTTTGTAGTATGCTACAAAAGGAAATTTATTATGGAAAGAATTTTGATTACAGAAGAGTTAACAGCCTTTCTTAACTCTATGCCAGTAGTGAATGTTGATAATATTCCAATAACACATTCACTAATTATTCGAGATTTGTCAGAACTATCACTTGCAAACGATGAAAGTAATCCAACTCATAATAGTTACATAGCTATTACTAAAACTGGCTATGGTTATCCTTTTACTTGCAATATCAATCAAATTAATCAAATGCTATCTTTTATTATAGATGACATAAATCAAAGAATAAATGAAAAATTATAGTTCCTATTTATTATTAATATGGTGTACTTTAGTACTATGTTCATGTAGTCAAGTCCCCACAAATTTATATCCTATATATAAAAATGGAAAATATGGATACATTGATAGCTTAGGTAATGAAGTTATAAAGCCACAATACTTATATGCCTCATATTTTAATGAAGGAATAGCATTAATTATTGTTGATACCACTTGTGTTATACTTTCCGATACTCTCACGAGTAAGAAGGCTTCATCATTTATTAATCTACTATCTGAACAAAAGAAGATTAGATACAAATATGGATATATCTCATTAGATAATAAATTAGCTATTGACACAACTCTAATTTATGAATTTGAAAATATTGAGAATGATTGGAATAGTATAAAAGAACTAATATCAAAAGGTAAACAACTAAATTTACAATGGTTAAGCTGTTCTGATGATAGGATTTTATACCAAGACAGCATAACGAAATTATTTGGTTATATGAATTCTAAAGGAGAAACTATTATCACTCCCCAATACAAGGATGGATATCAATTTACTGAAGGATTAGCCGCTGTTCAGGTTTTAAATAAAGGTCTAAGAGATTCACCTAAATGGGGATATATTGATATTAATGGTAATCTTGTTATTGAAAGTAAATACTCTTCTGCATCCACTTTTAGAGAAAGTAAGGCTATTGTTGAATTCAGAGAGATGAAAAGGAGAGATGATGGCAAATTTAGTTTTACTAAGTCTTCCATTATCATCAATAAATCAGGTAAAATTATAGGTACTCCCTTCAACATGACTACAACAATTTATCCCTATAATGATGGAATTGCTTGTACTTATAATCATCTTGGAAAACTAAATTTAGGTTATAATTTCATTGACGAGAATGGCAACTATCTAATAGATGGCACATTAATAGATATAACAAGATTTGGCAATGGTTATGCAGGAGTAAAAATAGATAGTACTAATTGGGTATTTGTTGATAAAAGAATGAATATTATATCAGAAGAATATGAAGAAGTAAAACCATTTAACGAGAACTATGCGGCTATTAAAAAAGACAATCTTTGGGGGTATATAGATACTACCTTTCAGGTAAAGATTCCATGTAAATATGACAATTGCTCTTCCTTCAAAAAAGGATTGGCTTCCTTCGAAATTAAAAGAGAAGCATTAATGATTGAAGGATATATCAATAAGAGAGGAGAAGTCGTTTGGCAGAAAGAATATTCCAACTGGGACTAACATTATGTACTCTATAATAAATGGTTTAAATAAAGTACAACTTCCTATTATCCATGTGAAAATAGAAAATAAATACCTTTGTTTCATCTTGGATACTGGAAGCACCTGTAGCCTGATAGACAGTACTGTAGTAGAATATTTCAAGGATATAGTAGAACCAGTTGGTGACTATTATATCAGTGGAATAGAAGGAACTAAGCATAAGGTAGATATGGTTGCTCTACCTTTCACTTTTGAAGGTCAGGTTTATAAGCCCAAGTTCTGTGTAAGACCCTTACTTGATACCTTTAAAGGCATTGAAGATGAAAGTGGCATACAGGTACATGGCTTGCTTGGAACTGACTTTCTACTGGAGAACAAGTGGGTGATTAATTTCAACAAACTAATAGTAAGCAATTATGAATAAAATAAGAAAAACAATACTCCTTATAATATTAGCAATAGGATTTGTAGTAACAGCAATTATACTATATAACCATCAGGGGTCATCAGATACTCAAAATTATATAGCTAAAATAGTACCTCTTGAAATAAAGTATATAGTAGATCTAAGTTCTGTTGAAAATAAAGGGTATAAACTCTCATATATGGATTATAAAAGTCCTGAACTTACAGCTAGAGTTATTATAGATAATGCCAGAGATTATATAATGCTATTTATGGAAAAGAATAACTATGATGAGGGTGACTTTCATCCAAAAGTATCACTATTTAATGAGTATTCTCCAGTGCTTATAATAACAAGAGACAACAAGGTGTATCTTAAAATGAAGAAAAAAGAATAATTATGAAAGCAATAAGACTTATGTTATGGTTATCCTTACCATTATAGCTACATCTCATCTATAGAGAAGGTGTTCTAAATAAATAGAAGTGTAATGTTGGATAAATCAGACTGATTTACTACATTTGCATCAACCACTTTAACAGATTAAAGTATGGAAAGAACCTATATTAATGAATTCCACAAGCAATGGATAGAGAGCACTCTCAAGTCAATAACCTCTTGGCAGAAGCAACCAATCTCATTAGAAGAGAAAAAGAAGCAACAGGAAATGTTGAACCAGCAGAAGGCTATAAGAGAAGGCAAATTGAAGAGCTAAAACTATTTGCTACTCAACATAACTTATGGATTAACATTAACTCTCTCCCTTTATCTTACCTTAGTAAAGGGGGAGAAAATGAAGTATTCACAGGGCATGAAGATGTTGTATTCAAATTAAACAACTTTGAGTATGCAGGTGAAGACCTTGAGAACTTCTTCATTAGGATAGAAGCTCATAACCTATTCTTTAGCAATGTCACTTATCAGATGATTGGCTTTGCTTATAACAGTCAATATGAGTTTTGTGCTGTGTTAGTTCAACCTTATGTCAGAGCTAAAAGAGAAGCTACAGAGGAAGAAATAGCAGAACACATGCAAGCATTAGGCTTTGAAATGGTCTATGAGGATGAATATCACAATGCAGAATATGAGGTTTTTGATGCAGTACCTAATAATGTGCTGTATGGTATTGATGATAAACTCTACTTCATTGATACACAAATCAGATTTAGACCTATTGAGATAACACTTTAAACTGATTTAGTTATGAAACAAAAGGAAGAAACTTAGCACACTCCAAGTGCTATTAGTAGTATGATACTAGCATAGCAGTAATACTACTATTGTTGGTCTATAGTTGTTCTATAGGCTGTTAAGAGAAAGTATAAACAAACTAACAACTATTAAAGATAAAGGTGTTACTATGCCTGATTCCGGTTCTGAAGGTCGTGCGTTTGAATCGCACCGGGGTCACAGAAAAAAAACGCAATTACTTCATCTGTTAGTAGTTGCGTTTTTTGTTTTCTATTTATTCTTCTTTCGGGCGGGAAGTGCAGACTAATTGTTTGTTGGTGTTAGCCGGATTATTTATATCATCATAGAATTCCCAGTCTCTTTCTAGCCTTTTAGCTACATCAATTCCTTCTGTATAATAGATATATTCTTTCTTTGCTACATCAAAAATGCCATAAGAAAGAATATCCTTCTCTTTTCCTTCCTTGTCTTTATAAGTGTTCTTGACCAATAATATTTTATATTTTCCGTCTTCCCGAACGCTGTATTCTTTATTGGCTTGAAGAGTGTATGTGCCGGAAACATCTGTCATATTGGAAGCGGTTGGCTCCATTTCTACAACAATGTTTGTAGGCTCTTTTGAGGCTGGAGTGTCTGTGGAGTCATCATTGCAGGCAAACAGCAAAACAACTAATAGTAAATTAAGCAATTTCATCTTTGTATTTTTATAGGTTCTTGATTTTTTCTTAATCTATAATGTGTTCAATCAAAATTATTTCTTGCACAAATGTACAACTTTTGCATGATATAAAGGTCGTAATAGATAGATAATTGTGTTCCCTGTTATTATTTACAGTTGCATAATTTAGTCTAAAGAGAATGAAAAGTTGTTTTAGCTGATTGATTTCCCCATAGAAAATGCTAACTTTGTAACGATGAAGAAGTAAACAATAATATGTTGATATAGTATGTTCATAGCTTTCCAGATGTAGACATTTGACGATAAATTATATTAATCCCAATAAATATAAATAAGAATGGAAGAAGCTAGAAAAAAGAAATGGGGTAGTGTTGCGCTGATTATCGGAGCTATTGCTTTTATCATTATTATGATTTACTTTACAGTTATTTCAAGTCTCAACATGTAAAACAGATCATTATGGCATTGAAAAATTAAAGCTTGGACATTTCGTTTGAATCTGTCCAAGCTTGTTTTTTATGGTTCCGGATGATTGACCGGCAATATGGTAACGCTTTCTCTTTAGCTTCTTGAAACCTGAAGTCCCTTATCAGAAAGAGTCATTTCTACAAAACGAGCACGAGGATTGGGGGCTTGTTCCGTCAGTATCCGTCGGATTTGTCCGGCTGCTTGCGGGTCTTTGGCTACCATATATAAATAGCCTCCGCCACCTGCACCGGGGAGTTTGTATCCCAGGGTGTAATCCTTGATTTTTTCGATAATGGCTGCTACTGCCGGTGGATTGGTTCCGCAGTCTAATGCCTGGTTCTGTATCCAGGTTTTGCCGACCAAACGACCGAAACTCTCGAAATTACTTCGTAAAATGGCTTCACTCATATCCATTGCATGAGCTTTCATTTCGGCCAGCAAGCTTAGATGCGGACCGGAATTGAGGAACATGGAACTGACGATCTCTGCCAAAATACTTTTAGCAGTACGAGTAATTCCCGTATAATATAACAGATGACAGTCGCGGTAATCAGGATGAACAAAGAACTGATCGGGTAACCAGCGTACTAATGGATTCTGTTCGAAACCAGCTTCGGATTGAAGCAACTTAATACCAGAAAAGACACCGCCATATTGATCTTGCCAACCTCCTCCAGTGGTCAGGAGCTGTTCTAATACTAATGTGTAACTACATATATCATTTTTATCCCAAGCCAATCCGCAGAAATCATTGATTGCTCCGAGCACGGTAGATGCCAGTATGGAACTGGTTCCCAAGCCAGAGCCCGCAGGAATAGCAGCCAGCAGAGTAATTTCGATTCCTGAACCGAAATCTTCCAGCTGTTTAGCTAAAGAAGGATAAGATTCCGTAGAGAATGCCGGTGCAAAGCCCGCCAATGTAAGGGCGGCTTTCGGAATAGAGAATGGAGAACCTACCTTTTTATAATCTTGCAGTTCCTCGTAATTCCTTATCACTTCCATTGCACCCATGTCGATAGAGCGAAGAGTGATGTGATATTCCTTGCATGGTTTCACATATACTTGTAGCGGTGGTTGACCGTTTAGTTCGATAGCAAGATTTACAACACTTCCCCCTGAATAAAGAGAGTAGGGAGGTGTGTCCGTCCATCCTCCGGCCACATCGATACGCACAGGACTGCGTCCCCATACGATTTGATCGGAATAAACGTTGAGTATGGGATGGCTCTTTCGTTCGCTCATTACCCCCAATAAACCGTCGCGAAGCAGTTGAAAGGCTGCCTGTTCCTCTTTGGCACAATCCTTGTCTTCACGTAGTTTCATGATACGTGCACGAAGCATCCGGTTGTGTATCCGTAACATGGGGGCAGCATCTTCTTTCAAGACGTCAGGCATGTCCAGGTTGAAACGTACAAATTCATTTGCGGCATCCAGCAAATCGAGTTGATAGAATACGCTCTTCTCATAATTGGCCGCCAATCCTTTCCAGTTCTCCTTACGGAAAGCATTGCGCTGTTCGTAAAGACGCTTGAGGTTGGCGCTTGCGGATATTTCGTCTGCAGAAACTTTTTCTGCTTTCAACCAAAGTTTTTTCCCTTCTTCCAGTTGTGGCTCCGAGGTCATCCAGCGTACTAATATGCCTAAATCTTCAACAGAAGCCACTTTGGGGAAGATGGATGCCGATTGTAAATCATCTGTACGCCCTTTTATATCCTCCCAGGTAATTCCTCTATCTTCCATCCAACGGGTAAAAGGAACATTAAGGTAAGTAGTCGTTATTTTGTCCAACGCTCCTTTGAATACATCATCCAATCCATACGGACGCGCAACAAACTCATTCTCACCGATAGGAATAATGTCGATGCAAACCCCATCCGGCAAATTTATGCTCCACTGGTTTTCAGGAACTCCTGTAATAATCTGGCGGGAACCTAATTTCCATTCTTTTCCCACTTGGCTATTCTCAATCCATAAATTGGCGTTGTCGGCAGAAAGAGAAACTTGTGTGATGGAATTCTGTATAAAGATAGCCGGATTTGGCTTTACTTTCCGGTGCATGATTCTTCTTTGGTCCCGTACCTTGTCCTGTATGGCTAAAGTAGAAGAAATCAGTTCGTGACTTGTGCCGTAATGGTAGAATTCTCCACCTGGCAACGGCAATATAGCTACGGATAACTGATTGATTTCTTCATCTTTCGTTTTAGGATGCTCTCCCAAAGTCAAACCATAGTCCGAGTATAAGTCATAATAAGTAATATCCTTCGTACCTTCTTTCAATGACCGTTTCATCAATACTTCTATGGCGCGGTCACTCAAAATCCAGATGCCGATATCCATCAGGAAAAGATGAGTTTTCGACAATCCTTCCAACTCTTCCAAAGAAGGTTTCTGCAACATGAAATCGAGCACCTCCGGTTTTTTCCGGTCGGAAACAAACACGCCATGATGAGTTGCCAATGAAGGATTCACCCACAGCCCGTAGCATACTACATCTGCGTTCGGAATATCCTGAAGCGGTTTTTCCGAACGGATATATACGTCTCCGCTAGCAATCAGCGTATTCAGACCGGCCGGAGCCTGATTCATAATCCTTTCATAGAGCGGGAGCTGCAATGATAACAGATTCTGTCCCAGCTTTTGTCCTCTTTCCCAACTGAAGATCGGGATAGGAGTTAATATTTTGCCGGAAGGGCCGTAGCTGGGTAGCCGACGGCTTTGTCCGCCTGCATGGAGCAATATTCTTTTTTCGTGTCCTATCCAGTTGCTGAAAGACTCTTGTGGAGCGAATGCCTGATGGCAAGCTTGCAATAACCATGTGGTTCCGCCGCCGGAGCCTAGTTTGCTCCCTATGGGGTCTGATGTACAAAACCAATCGGTATGGTTAACTTCTTCCAGTTCGTGGAAGCAATGGATCAAATTGGGTGGTAAAGATAATAACTTTTGCATAGTAGAATCTGCGTTGGCTTAGATAGAATCTAAGCGAATTAAACTCCCGTAAAAATACTATTTATATTCCTGCTTTTCAATATTTTTCTTCTGTTTTGAAGAATAAATTTTCTTTTCAGCTTTTAGATGTCATTTTCAGTCATCATGTCCCAGGTGTCATTAAGTGCCTGCATGGATGGAAATAATAAATCAGCCCCGGCATCCAGCAACACTTGCCCGTTCAAAGGACCCGTATTGACTGCTATGGTGAAAATACCCGCGTTGTGTCCGGCTTCCACTCCTAACGGAGCGTTTTCTACTACAACCGCTTCATCCGCTTTGATCCCTCCTTTTTTCAAAGCCATCAAATATGGCTCGGGATTGGGTTTGCCATATTTCACATCGAACGCTGTAACCATCAGTTCTTTGTGAAACATTCCCGGATAGTTGTGTTCCAGCCGTTCGAGCAGAGATAACTGACCGGAGCCGGTGACCACCATCGGAATCAGCCCGTCCTTCTTCACTTTTTGCAGTAACTCCCATGCACCGGGCATAGGTTTTGCTTCGGGATATGAATTGAACAAAACACTTTTCTCCTGATAGATACTTTCTATCTCCTCCTGTGTGGCTTCTCTACCCAATTCACGTTGAAAAACAATATTGATTGTAGAGGCTCCTGTCCGTCCTTCATGCATATATGCTTCTTCGCGACTAAGAGTGAGCCCATGAGATTTCATTACTTTATGCCAGGCTTCCGAATGATAAGGCATAGAGTCAAAGAGTACGCCGTCCATGTCAAACAGGACGGCTTTCAGTTTCTTTTTCATACTTTGTACGTTGCGGAATCTTTTTAAGATGATATTTTATTTTTTATGAGCATTTTCTTCAGATCAGACACGGGAATAACTACATCGTATTGTTTCCCGGAATCCTTGCCGATATATCTGTAGGTAATATTTTTATTGTTCTCCACGCAGGTTTTTATGAATATCTGGGTGGCAGGATCGGTCTGACTTGCTAGCGTTGACACAATACCCTCTTTCACTTCAGCTGCGTTTTCTTCAATCTGGCTGATAGGACACAACTCTTCGTCCACACTGCATATATAAACAACCGATTCACCTATGATTTCGATTTTTTCGACAACGACTTCTTCACTGGCCTGCATTGGAAATTGCAGATTCGCCATTTTCAGTTGCGCTTCAAGCTTTGTCTGTCCGCTTTGTGCCGGGTCGGCATTTGTATTGATAACCTCTTTCAATTCTTCGGCAGTAAGTTCGCAAACCGCTTGTTCGCCCGACTTATTCCCTACAAATATCATGTGTAATCCGGAATTACACTTAGCCATCAACTTCAGCATTTCCTTTACATCAGCAGCCGGATTCTGAAACATCATTTTGATAGATGATTTCATGCTTTCCGGATTATCTTTCAAAATCTTAATATTGGTAATTTCCTCGTTCATGTTGAGAGTGTACACTACGTTATCCCCGTCGTAGATGATACTGGTAATATTGCCGACTTCTCCCATGTCCAGCGGACACTGTTTGTTGGCTATCCCGATTACAGTTTTGAGTTTGGCTTCCTGACAACCGGTCATGACTATCATTAGCAATGATACGCTACATAGTAGCATGAGTCCACTGGACTTCTTTAATAAATTTCCTGCCATTCTATTTGTTTTTTAAGTTTGATTCGCTTCATCTACAACTGTATACGAGGCAAAGATAACGATAAAAAATGAGAGATAAGTTAGAAAGGGAAGATAGTTGCAAATGACGCTCCCAAGCGATTAACTACATAATTATTTGCTGTTTAGAAGAATATGTGTATTTTTGTAACGTTATAAACTCGACGATAGCATGAAAAAGAGAGTATTATTGTTGCTACCATTGTTTTTAGGCGCCTGCTCTGATAGTGGGGAAAGTCCTGTTATCAAGATAGAAAAGCTTTATGCGAAGATCGAATCGGACGGTGAAAATACCAGTTCCGATGAAAAAGACTATGCGAATCAGAGGGAGGAACTGCCCGCCTTGAAAGTGGGAGATGAAGTGAAAGCCTTTCTGCTTTTGGATGGAAATGGGGCAGAACTGAAAACCTTTAAACTTCAGAATGACGATGAAGTGGATACCAAACTCTTTTATGAGCAAACAGAAGTATCTACAGAGGGAAATCTGACAGATGTGGAAAAAGGACAGCTTCGTTTTAAGGATGGGGTGTCAAAAGCCAAAATTATGGTGATTGCGACCATTAAACAGGTAGATAAGAACGGTGATGTGAAATTAGAGTTCTATCTTTCTTCCAAAGCCGAATGTGAAGGAGCACAGGAAGAAATCGGTTTGAAGACGAAAGTGGAAGATGAGAAGTAGAAGTGGTGAGCAGTAAACGGTACAACGGGCAATAAGCGGTACAATCGGAAACTGCAATCAATTGAATATAATAATGAACGGTGAACAAATCCATGTATATAGCATAGTTGTTCACCGTTCATTGTTTATAGTTTACCGTTTATAATACGTTCTTGATTTATAGTTTTGCACGGATTGCTTTGGATTCTTCTTCATAACCCGGTTTGTCCAGCAAGGCAAACATATTCTTTTTGTATGCTTCCACACCCGGTTGGTTGAATGGGTTCACGCCCAGCAAATAACCGCTGATACCACAAGCCTTTTCGAAGAAATAGAGCAGACCACCAATGTTGTATTCGCTCAATTCCGGAAGTACGATGCGCATATTAGGTACGCCACCGTCTACGTGAGCCAGCTGCGTTCCCAGTTCGGCCATCTTGTTCACTTCGTCCACACGCTTGCCGGCTAAGAAGTTCAAGCCGTCCAGATTTGCTTCGTCAGAAGGAACTTCCAGTTTGTGGTTAACTTTCTCTACTGAAATCACAGTTTCGAAGATAGAACGTTCGCCTTCCTGAATCCATTGACCCATAGAATGAAGGTCTGTAGAGAAATCTACCGATGCAGGGAAGATACCCTTATTGTCTTTTCCTTCCGATTCTCCGTAAAGCTGTTTCCACCATTCGCTTACATAGTGCAGTTTCGGGCAGAAGTTAACGAGGATTTCGATCTTCTTGCCATTCCTGTACAACTCATTGCGGGTAGCAGCATAAATAGCAGCCGGGTTTTCAGTAAATGCAACGTCCGATCCGCATACTTTTTCCATATCGGCAGCACCGGCAACCAGTTTGTCGATATCAAATCCGGCTACTGCGATAGGCAGCAAACCAACCGGAGTCAGTACAGAGAAACGTCCGCCTACGTTGTCAGGGATGATAAATGTTTTATATCCTTCTTTGTCAGCTGTAACACGGGCAGCACCTTTTTTAGCGTCCGTCACAGCAACGATTACTTTCTTTGCAGTTTCTTTACCGCGCTGATCTTCACATTGCTTTTTCAGCAAACGGAAAGCAAGAGCAGTTTCGGTAGTAGTTCCTGATTTAGAAATATTGATGACACCGAATTTCTTATCTTTCAGATATTCAGTCAGTTCGTACAGATAATCTTCGCTGATATTGTGTCCTGCATAGATCATGACAGGAGCCGTTTTCTTTTCCTGCAGCCAAGTGAAGCTGTTAGACAAAGCTTCGATTACGGCACGGGCACCCAGATAGCTGCCACCGATACCGGCAACGATTACTACTTCACAGTTATCTCTTAATACTTTTGCTGTAGCGTTCAGGTCGGCTAAGTGTTCTTTAGTGATAGAAGAAGGCAAATGCAACCATCCTAAAAAGTCATTACCTTTGCCTGTACCTTTTTCAAGCATTTCCTGTGCGGCTTTTACTTCAGCTTCGTAAGCAGAAACCTTTTCTTTGGAGATAAATCCAAATGTCTTTTCAATGTTTAAACTAATCATATCGTTCTTGTTTAAAGATTATCTAAAAGAGTCAGTCAGCAATTTAATCTCGATCATTGGTGAGATACGTTCGTATAGGATGTTATACACAGCGTCCAGTATCGGCATATTGACATGATGATGCTTATTGATTTCTTTGATACATTTCGTACCATAGTAACCCTCTGCAATCATTTCCATTTCAATTTGCGCACTTTTCACGGAATACCCTTTACCTATCATCGTTCCGAAAGTCCGGTTACGACTAAAGTTGGAGTAGCCGGTCACCAATAAATCCCCCAGATAAACAGATTCATCCACGTTCCTGTTCAACGGATGCACCGTGTTCAGGAAACGATTCATTTCCTGAATGGCGTTAGAAATCAATACAGCCTGGAAGTTGTCGCCATATTTCAGTCCGCTACAGATACCGGCAGCAATGGCATACACGTTTTTGAGCACCGAACTGTATTCGATACCCGCCACGTCATCACTGACAGATGTTTTGATAAAACTGCTTCCCAGACGGCGTGCGAAGATACGTGCCTTGTCTTTATCAGGGCAGGCGATAGTCAGGTAGGAGAGTCGCTCCAAAGCTACTTCTTCTGCGTGGCAGGGACCTGCAAGGACTGCTATGTTTTCTGGTGGCACACCATATTCTTTTGTGAAGTATTCCGATACAATAACGTTGTCATCGGGTACGATTCCTTTGATAGCGGTGATGATAAACTTATCTTTTATCTTGGTTTTCAACTTTTTCAGATGCGCCTTCAGATAAGGAGAGGGAGTGACGAAGATCAGTGTATCCGATTCTTTCACAACATCGTTGATGTTGGAACTGAAAGTGATGCGTCTCGTATCAAATTTCACTCCTGTCAGATAAGCCGGATTGTGCCCTAATCGTTTAAAATCGGCAATGCGGTCGTCTCGCCGCATGTACCAATTGATAGAGTCCTCTTGGGCCAGACACATCTTTGCGATGGCTGTAGCCCAACTTCCTCCGCCCATTATCGCTATCTTGCCGGGTAATTTCATTTGTATGGATTTGGATGAAGAACTTATTAAATTTTCTGTATCCACTCAGTTACGTCGTTTACCGACGGATTGGCCAGTTCTAATTTATATTTCTTGTTAATGCCGCAGATGTCCTGGTGCAGCTTCTGCGGATTGACATCTTTCATGTCGGCAACTGTGTTGTAACCGGCTTTTTGAATCACCGGAACCCAGTCTTCTGCAATTCCCAATTCCATGTATTTGGCAGCAGCGTCTTTTTTCACTACTTTTTCCGGGCGCATTTGCGGGAAGAACAATACTTCCTGAATGGTAGTCTGTCCGGTCATTAACATCACCAGACGGTCGATACCGATACCGATACCCGATGTAGGAGGCATACCGTATTGTAAAGCGCGCAGGAAGTCCTGATCGATAATCATCGCTTCGTCGTCTCCCTTGTCGGCCAAACGCATCTGCTCTTTGAAACGTTCTTCCTGATCCAGCGGATCGTTCAATTCCGAGTAGGCATTAGCCAGTTCTTTACCGTTCACCATCAGTTCGAAACGCTCGGTCAGTCCCGGTTTAGAGCGGTGCATCTTGGTCAGCGGAGACATTTCAACCGGATAATCGGTGATGAAAGTCGGTTGGATATATGTACCTTCGCAGAATTCTCCGAAGATTTCATCAATCAGCTTGCCTTTCCCCATCGTCTCGTCAATTTCCTCCATTTTCAATTCTTTGCAAACTTGGCGGATTTCTTCTTCGCTCTTGCCGTTCAGGTCATATCCTGTCTTTTCTTTGATAGCATCCAGGATGGGCAGACGGCGGTAAGGAGCTTTAAAGTTGATGGTTTTTCCGTCAACCACTGTTTCTGTGCTACCGTTTACTGCGATACAAATACGTTCCAACAACTTTTCGGTGAAATTCATCATCCAGTTGTAATCCTTATATTGTACGTAGAGTTCCATACAAGTGAACTCCGGGTTATGGGTTTTGTCCATACCCTCGTTACGGAAATTCTTACCTATTTCATATACACCTTCAAAACCACCTACGATCAGTCGCTTCAGATAAAGTTCTGTTGCGATACGCAGGTAAAGATCCATGTCCAGTGAGTTGTGGTGAGTGATGAACGGTCGTGCGCTTGCTCCACCGGCAATAGATTGCAGGATGGGAGTTTCCACTTCCGTGTAACCGGCTTCGTCCAAAGCATTGCGCAAAGTTTTCACTACAGTGGCACGTTTTAGGAATGTTTCTTTGATACCGTCGTTAACTACCAAGTCCACATAGCGTTGGCGATAACGGAGTTCGGGATCTTCAAAAGAATCGTAAGCTACCCCGTCTTTGTATTTAACGATAGGCAACGGTTTGATAGACTTTGCAAGTACAGTCAGTTTCTTAGCATGGATACTGATTTCACCCATTTGTGTGCGGAATACGAAACCTTCGATACCGATAAAGTCACCTAAGTCGAGCAGGCGTTTGAATACAGAGTTGTACAGTTCCTTGTCTTCTCCTGGGCAGATATCATCGCGGGTGATGTACACCTGGATGCGACCTTTAGAGTCTTGTAATTCAACGAAAGATGCTTTACCCATCACGCGGCGGCTCATGATACGGCCGGCTACGGAAACTTGGCGTGGCTCCTCGTCGTCTTTAAATTCAGCTTTAATATCTGTAGAGAAAGCATTGGTTACATACTCTGCTGCAGGGTATGGATCAATACCCATCGCACGAAGCTCATTCAGGCTGTTGCGTCGAATGATTTCCTGTTCACTTAGTTCTAATATATTCATTTCGTTACGTATTAACTCAATTTTGGAGGCAAAAATACGAAACTTTTCTCATATATCCTGTAATCCACCTCTTTTTTGTATCTTTGCTGCCTCAAACTAATAGGTATGACAGGACAAAAGACACCCACTGCGTTGGGTACGGAAAAGATTGGGAAGCTTTTAATGCAGTATGCCATTCCGGCAATTATCGCCATGACGGCGTCTTCTCTTTACAATATGGTAGATAGTATTTTTATCGGTCACGGGGTAGGTGCGATGGCTATTTCCGGGTTGGCATTAACTTTCCCGCTAATGAATCTTGCCGCGGCTTTCGGCTCGTTGGTCGGTGTCGGTGCGGCTACATTGATTTCGGTGAAGCTGGGACAGAAAGATTATGATACCGCACAGCGGGTTTTGGGAAATGTGTTTGTATTAAACCTTATTATAGGTATCTCTTTTACGGTAATCGTTCTTCCTTTTCTCGATCCGATACTTTACTTTTTCGGAGGAAGCGATGAAACGGTGAAGTATGCCCGTGAATTTATGCAGGTTATCTTGCTCGGAAATGTGGTTACCCATTTATATCTGGGGCTGAATGCAGTGCTCCGTGCTTCGGGCCATCCGCAGAAAGCGATGATGGCAACAATAACGACAGTGATAATCAATGTATTGCTTGCTCCATTGTTTATTTTTGTATTCGACTGGGGAATCCGTGGGGCGGCTACGGCTACGGTTTGTGCGCAGTTGATTGCATTGGTCTGGCAGCTTCATTTGTTCTGCCGCAAAGATGAACTGATACGGTTGAAAAAGGGGATTTTTCGTTTGAAACGGAAAATCGTGTTGGATTCGCTAGCTATTGGTATGTCTCCCTTTCTGATGAATATGGCGTCTTGCTTTATTGTGATTCTGATTAATCAGGGATTAAAAGAGCATGGAGGTGATTTGGCGATCGGTGCATTCGGTATTGTTAATCGTATTGTTTTTGTCTTTATTATGATTGTATTGGGACTAAACCAAGGGATGCAGCCCATTGCGGGATATAATTTTGGTGCGAAGCTCTATCCTCGTGTGACGGAAGTACTGAAAGTAACCATTTGTTGTGCAACTGTAGTGACAACGATTGGTTTCCTGATAGGTATGTTTATTCCGGAAATCGTATCTTCCATCTTTACTTCGGACGAAGAGTTAATCAGCATTGCTTCTAAAGGTTTTCGTATTGTGGTATTTTTCTACCCGATTGTTGGGTTTCAGATGGTAGCTTCCAACTTCTTCCAGAGTATTGGAATGGCAAGTAAAGCCATTTTCTTGTCGCTGACGCGGCAGATGTTATTTCTCGTTCCCTGTTTATTGATTCTACCTCACTATTATGGACAAATGGGCGTTTGGGCCAGTATGCCTGTGGCAGATTTGGCGGCTAGTCTTATATCCGGAGGAATGTTGTGGTGGCAGTTCCGGCAGTTTAAGAAAGTTACTGTTTGATAAGTTTGTTCCGATATTCTTTAGGAGATATACCGACATACTGCTTGAAATATTTCCCGAAGAATGATTGTGTGGGGAAGTTGAGTTTGGTTGTTATTTCCTTAATACTTAAATCGGTATTATCGAGCAGATATTTAGCTTCTGTAATGACATTCTGTATGATCCACTGCAAAGCACTGCTCCCTGATTTCTCCTTGATGACAGAAGAAAAATATCGGGCGGACAAGCATTGCTTGTCTGCATAAAAAGTAACATCACGTTCCTGACGATAATATCGATAAAGGGTAATCATGAAATTTTGGAAGATTTTATCCTTTTTATCCTGTGGCAGTGGTGTTTGGGGTTCGTTACTGAAATAAATGTTTAATAACTCATAGCATATCACCTGTCCCCAGGATTTGATTAATTCAGAAGTTAAATGTTGTTTCTGTCGGGAACTGTTACAAATATTCTCCCTGTTAATTCGTTTTTCTACAGATTTGAGCAAGTTCTCTACAAATGTATATTGCTCTTCAGAGAGCGACAGGCAGGGATTTTCCCGCAAATAAAGCAAATTTTCCGAGTTAGCTACTTTGTTTACTATTGGTATGACATAATCCAGGTCGACCTCTATCATGATTCCTTCCAAGTCTGCGCTTCTTTGGCGTATCTGTAGAAGGTTGGCTGCTGTATATATGAAAAGATTCCTTTTGTTAATCTGATATGGTCTACCTCCCAACAGGATTTCCGCCTGTCCTTTCTGGCAGAGGAAAAGTCCGCATTGGTTGAATTCGGAAATAATGCATCCTTCTTTCATGGAAGTATCTTCCGGAGATATTATAACATACTTGAATGGCATCAGTGGTTCCATATTCCTTTTCGTTGAAATGAATTTCTTTACAAAGTAATAAACAAATAAATACAAATAGCAAACTATTTCGGCTTTTTATCTTAGGTAACGTACAAATAGAACAATGTTTCGTCTAAATCAACCTTTCTCCTCATGTTTGCTTGGGATACTTTTGTGGCAACTAACTAATAAGTGAAAATATGAGACGATTAGACTTCTTATTAACAGGATTTTTAGCAGTTCTGTTGACTTCGTGTGGGCAACGTGTACAAAACACAGACAGTAAGCCGGCAGTGAAGATTGATACCGTACTTTCTGCCGACAGACAAATAGCTTTGCAGTTTCCGGGTCGAGTGAAAGCGGCACAGGACATAAGTCTGTCTTTCCGGGTGAGTGGTACTATTCAGTATATGCATGTAAATGACGGTGCCTATGTGCGTAAAGGGCAATTATTGGCAGAATTAGATCCGACAGACTATCAGATTCAGCTGGATGCGGCAGAAGCAGAATATCAAAGTGTGAAAGCGGAGGCGGAACGGGTGATGGCACTTTATAAGGAAAATGTGACAACACCGGATGCTAACGATAAGGCCGTGTACGGATTGAGACAGATTACCGCCAAATATAACCATGCTAAAGACCAGTTGGCATACACCCGTTTGTATGCTCCTTTTAACGGATATGTGCAGAAACGTCTTTTTGATTCCCATGAGACGGTAGCTGCCGGTATGCCCGTCGTTTCCATCATCAGTGAGGGAAGCCCGGAGGTGGAGATTAATCTTCCGGCAGTGGAATATATTCGTCGACAGCAGTTTACCCGCTACTATTGTACATTCGATATTTATCCTCATCAAAGATATGCTTTGGAACTGATTAGTGTCACCCCTAAGGCAAATGCCAATCAGTTGTACACTATGCGGCTTCAACTGAAAAAAGAAGATAAACAGGCAGTTCCATCGCCCGGCATGAATACAATGGTAACTATCGAATGTAGTGAAGGAGATGTGTGTAACCTGTCGGTTCCCGGTGGAGCGATTCTTCGTGAGAACGGGCGTACGAGTATCTTTCTTTATGATGCTTCCAGTCACGCTATTCGCCGTTGTGATGTGACCGTCACCCGTCTGCTTAGCGACGGCAGATGCCTGATTACTTCAGACGGAGCGAATCCCGGTGACTTGGTTGTCGCTTCGGGGGTACATCATGTAAAAGAGGGAGAACAGGTGGAACCGCTTCTTCCGGCTACTGAAACCAATGTGGGAGGACTGCTATGATTGATATTAGTAAATGGGCATTTGAGAACAAGAAGTTGATCTACTTCCTGATTGCCGTACTGATTGTAGGAGGAGCTTATTCCAGTTATGAAATGAGTAAACTGGAGGATCCTGAAATAACGGTAAAGCTCGCTATGGTAGTCACTACCTATCCCGGTGCGTCTGCACATCAGGTAGAGTTGGAAGTGACGGATGTGCTGGAGAAAAATATCCGCTCCATGGGGAATATAGATAATGTGGAAAGTTATTCCTACAACGATCTCTCTCTGATTCAGGTAGAACTGAAAACGACTGTCAAAGAGACGGACGTAGAACAATGCTGGGATCTGTTGCGTCGTAAAGTGGTGAACGCACAGGCAGAACTTCCCGAAGGTGCCAACCCTTCTATTGTAAAAGATGATTTTGGAAATGTCTACGGAATGTTTTTCGCTTTGACGGGTGACGGACTTTCCGACAGGGAACTATCTGATTATTCAGAACTGGTGAAACGTGAAGTCAGTGAACTGGATGGGGTGGAACGCGTCGACTTATACGGTAAACGTCCCGAATGTATTAATCTCTCTCTTTTGCAAGACCGGATGGCTAACTTGGGTGTGAAACCCGCCGAAGTGCTAGCCACATTGAACGGACAGAACCAAACGACTTATACTGGTTACTATGATAATGGCGATAATCGTATCCGGGTGACAGTCAGTGACAAGTTTAAGACGGTGGAGGATATCGGTCGTATGCTGATTCAGGGACATGATGCCGATCAGTTGCGGTTGAGTGATATAGCCCGTATTGAGAAAGATTATGAAGATCCTACCCGCAACGAATTGTTTTATGACCGTCAGCGTGCGATAGGAATCATGGTGGCCGCTTCTTCGGATGCCGACATTATCAAAGTGGGGCATCGAGTGGAAAAGAAACTGGAGCAACTAAAGGCTGAACGCCTTCCGGCAGGAGTAGAGTGTCATAAGGTTTTCTATCAGCCGGAACGCGTAGGTACTTCGTTAGGGACGTTCATTCTTAATCTGATAGAATCTGTGATTATCGTAGTCGTTATCCTGATGATTGCTATGGGATTCAAGAGCGGGGTGATTATCGGTATCAGCCTGGTAGTGACGGTATTCGGTTCCTTCCTGTTCCTTTATTTTATGGATGGTACGATGCAGCGTGTTTCATTGGCCTCGTTCGTGCTTGCGATGGGGATGCTGGTGGATAACGCGATTGTTATCATCGACGGTATTTTGGTAGATTTGAAAGCCGGGAAGAGCCGGATGGAAGCAATGACTGCTATCGGACGGCAGACAGCAATGCCTTTGCTGGGAGCTACTCTGATTGCCATCATCGCTTTTCTTCCTATCTTTATATCGCCTGATACGGCAGGCGTCTATACGCGCGATTTGTTTATCGTACTCGCAGTTTCCCTGTTGCTTAGTTGGGTGCTGGCTTTGGTGCACGTCCCGTTGATGGCTGACCGGATTTTGCATCCGGAAATCTCTGCGGCAACTACTGCTGCCGGAAAACGTGTGTATGAAGGAAAGATTTATGCTGTGCTCCGTTCATTATTGAAATTCAGTCTGGCACATCGTTGGAGTTTTGTGTTTACAATGATTGCTTTGGTATTGCTTTCGGCTTTCAGTTATCGGTTTATGAAGCAGGGCTTTTTCCCGGATATGGTCTACGATCAGCTTTACATGGAATATAAATTGCCGGAAGGGACTAACTCCACTCGTGTAGCACGTGACTTGGAAGAAATCGAAGTTTACCTGAAAAAGCGTCCGGAAGTTACACACGTCACTACTTCTATCGGTGGTACACCTGCTCGTTATAACTTGGTGCGTAACGTAGCCAATCCTTCCTTATCTTACGGTGAACTGATTATCGACTTCACCTCTCCGGACGATTTGGTGGATAACATGGCGGAAATTCAACAATATCTTTCACAACATTATCCGGATGCTTACGTAAAGATGAACCGCTACAATCTGATGTTCAAGAAATATCCTATTGAAGTGCAATTTACCGGTCCTGATCCTGCTGTTTTGCATCAGTTGGCAGACAGTGCCCGCAAGATTATGGAGAATTGCCCGGATGTTTACCTGATTACCACGGACTGGGAACCGCAAATTCCGGTACTGACTATTGAATATGACCAGCCTGCGGCACGTGCTATCGGATTGAGCCGTAATGATGTAAGCCTATCTCTACTGACCGCTACCAGCGGCATCCCTATCGGGTCTTTCTACGAAGGTATTCACAAAGATAATATCTACTTGCGTTGTCTGGACGAACACGGAAATCCGATTGAAAACCTGGGCAATACGCAGATATTCTCGTCTCTTCCTTCTCTGAACGGTTTGCTGACACAGGAAATGATGATGAAACTGAAGACAGGAACACTATCAAAAGAAGAACTGGTGGAAACGTTGATGGGAACAACTCCGTTAAAACAAATCAGTAAGCGGATTGATGTGAAGTGGGAAGATCCGGTGGTTCCCCGTTATAACGGGCAGCGTAGCCAACGGGTGCAATGTTCTCCTGTTCCGGGGGTAGAAACGGAGAAGGCGCGGCAATCCATTGCCATGCAGATTGAACAGATTCCGCTGCCTGACGGATATCGGCTTCAATGGCAAGGCGAGAGGAACGCCAGCACAAAGTCTATGCAATATCTGTTCAAGAATTTCCCGTTTGCTATCATTCTGATGATATCCATTCTAATCATGCTGTTCAAAGATTACCGGAAACCGGTTATCATCTTCTGTACTATTCCGCTGGTATTTGTCGGTGTTGTTGCTGTAATGCTGCTTACCGGGAAGACATTCAACTTTGTGGCTATCGTCGGTACATTGGGATTGATCGGCATGATTATTAAGAATGGTATTGTATTGATGGATGAGATCACTTTGCAGATTAATCAGGGAGTAGAACCTGTGACGGCATTGATAGACAGTTCGCAAAGTCGTCTCCGTCCCGTGATGATGGCTTCGCTGACTACGATTTTGGGAATGATTCCATTGTTGCCGGATGCCATGTTCGGTTCGTTGGCGGCTTCTATTATGGGTGGGTTGCTGTTCGGCACGTTGATAACGTTGCTTTTTATCCCGATTTTGTATGCATTATTCTTTCATATAAAAAAGACAGACAAATGAAAAAAGAAATTCTTGTAGCCATTAGTGTAGCGGGTGTATTGTTCGGCCTGTCGGTTTCTCTTGCCGCGCAAGAAAAACTAAGTCTGGCGCAATGCCGTGAAATGGCACTGAAATATAATAAGGATATGGCTGCCGCTAATAAGCAGACGGAAGCAGCCCGATTGATGTCTCTTAGTTATAAAGCCAATTTCTTCCCTAATTTTACAGTCAACGGAACGGGTATTTATAGCACAGCGGACGGAAGTCTCGGAGTTCCGGGAGGAAACCTTCCGGTTTTCTTGCCCAATCCTGCTACCGGAGAACTGGTATCGAGCGGTTTCGCTTATTTTCCCGGACTGAATCTGGACTATAAGGTCGGAACTGTTTACTCGGGCGGTGTACAAGTGGAGCAACCTCTTTATATGGGAGGAAAAATCCGTGCCGCCTATAAAATGTCACTATTGGGAAAGGAAATGGCACATTTGAACGAAGCTTTAACTACTTCGGAAGTTATTCTGAATACAGATAAAGCATACGTGCAGTTAGTGAAAGCCAAGGAGATGAAAAAAGTAGCGGAAAAATATCACGCCTTACTGACGGAACTTTCCAAAAATGTAAAGAGTGCTCATCGGCATGGCATGAAACCGCAAAATGATGTACTGAAAGTGCAAGTGAAACTCAACGAGAGTGAACTTTCTTTGCGAAAGGCTGATAACGCCCTCCGTCTTGCAAGTATGAATCTTTGTCATTACATCGGCCGCCCTTTGACAGCACAGATTGATATATCCGATGATTTTCCGGAAGTGGAGCAGGAGTGGAAAGTGCAGGTCTCTGACATAACTGCCCGTCCCGAATATGGAATCTTGAACAAACAAATAGCCATTGCCGAGCAGGAGGTAAAGCTGAATCGTAGTGAACTGTTACCGCGTATCGGCGTCAGAGGTAGTTATGATTATCTTCACGGATTGGAAGTCAATGATGAAACTTTGATGAAAAAGGGTGCTTTTTCCGTATTCCTGAATGTCTCTGTCCCTCTGTTTCATTTTGGCGAACGTACCAATAAAGTAAAGTCTGCCAAAGTGAAGTTGGAACAAGCTCGTCTTGAACAGGAAAATGTCAATGAAAAGATGTTGCTGGAGTTGATGCAAGCTGCCAATAATCTGGATGAGGCCCGGTTGGAAACGGAGCTTTCCGAACGTTCGCTGGAACAGGCAGAGGAGAATATGAAAGTCAGTGGTAAGCAATATGAAGTGGGACTGGAAACTCTTTCGGATTATCTGGAAGCACAAGTGCTTTGGCAGCAGGCTTATCAGACGAAAGTGGATGCCCATTTCCAATTGTATGTGAATTATGTGGCTTATTTGAAAGCGGCGGGACAACTGCAATGATAAAACCAGTATTCTGGACATCCTTATGGAATGTCCAGAATACTGGTGATGATTTGTACCTGTCGGGGAGTAAAAGTTCGTGTACGCGGATGATAACCTGTGGCAGTCAATAACCGGAGCAGTTCTTTATTTATTTTAATCCATTTGGTGAATATGCGTATGGCGCAACGGGGTGTAATGTTCGGATTGTACATACAAGCCAATTCCTTTTTCTTATAAGTTTTAATGCGAAACGGAATTTCTTCCTCTTCTGATGGCAATTCTTTCATGTTGATATTTTAATGTTTTAAGATGTTGTAAAGATACAAAATAAAAAAGGCGTTGTCAAGTCTTTTACAGGAATACTTTGGGAAACAGTATCCGCCCGTAGGCGGGTACTGTTTTCCTGCTTTTAAAGGCTGATGATTAGTCTTATGCTGCCGGGTCCGGTGCTTCTCCTTTGCCGTCATCCGGGTTTGGATTCGGGTTGGGATCCGGTTGCTCCGGGCTGATGGAACCATCATCGGAAGCCACCGCTTTTTGAACACTGACTTTACTTAGCATCTCTTTGAATTTGTAGCCCGGAGTGAAAATGATTTTCACTCTGCGTATCGTATCGCTATCTACATCTTTTTCAGCATCCTGACTTTCGCAATTCATACCTGGACGGAAGCATCCGAAATCTCCTAATTGAACAGAGATGCCTTTTCTAAGGTTGAGATTCAATGTATCGATCAAAGCATCGAGTACAAATTTCACTGCTCCACTGGGAACCATTCCAACTTTAGTGATTTCCTCACACAAATCTCTGAAATCCAACGTATTGGTGATTACATTTTGTGCTACATATTTTTCAGCTTTAGTTTTATCAAAGCCGAATGTTCTTTTTTTAATGACGTATCTAAGTGCCATAGTTTTTTGTTTTTTTTTAATTAGTTACTTTACTTATCAATTCTCTTTGTGATCACGATGCAAAGATACTATGGGCACTTTCCGGGGAGGTGCTTTAACGATCCTAGATGTACGTACTTTGATTCACTTTTATTTATTTTGTTTGTATGATTCTGATTTATAGATTCTTAGATGTTCTACTTTAATAGCCATTTCCAAATAGGGAGTATTTCAATCAGTTTCACGATACTCAAATGTTCTTGATAATCATAAAATATGCCGAAAAACGATGAACGTTGCAAGAATAAACACTATATTTGTACATATTACACTAAGATAATAGAGGTATAGTATGCTACATTCAAGCCAATCAGCCCCCGTTGTTGATGGCAAAGTCATGGAGTTTGTGATTTTTGCCATTGAGAGTGCCGCCCAGAAGTTGGGTATTCCGGCTCCTACTCTCTATAACCGTTTGGAAAAACTGAATCTTATCCGTCAATACCTGATAAGTGGATATGACATGCTTCACACCCAGAGTCGTGAGTACATAGCCGATACGTTGGTAGAAGCTCTTGAAAACTGGGAAGCCCATTATAAAGAAAAAGGAGAATCTGTATGAAGGTCTATCATGGTAGTACGCAGGCCGTAGAGTATCCTTTGGTCGGTGTCGGACGCGAAAACCTCGACTTTGGTAAAGGATTCTCAATCAACGTCTCATTGACGAGTGTCTCTCTTTCAAAGAATATGTAACAATAAAATAAACTGCGTTTATGATAGATGTATTAGTATGGAATAAATACACTCGTGTGGTGATGCAATTAGCGGAGCGTTTGAATATTTCTCCCGAAAAAGCATTGCACTTGTTCTATAATAGTAAGGTATATGCATTGCTTCTTAATAAACAATATCCGCTTATAACGTTGAGTGATGCCTACATCACTGATGAAATCATACTTGAGTTACAACAGCAATAATCTTGTTGTGGCTCTTAATTCTGTGTTCCAAGAGTTTATACCTTTATATATACAGTCAACTTTCCAACCCCTTCCTTTTGGATTATTCTGTCGGTAATAAAGGAATTTAATTCTTCAATAGCTACTTTTTTATTTCGTCCTGTCAGATGGCTATAATCTGTCCGGCTGATGAATAGGTGATTTTCCAAATATGTGTTGAGGCGGTCGCGACACGTCTCACGGGAGATACTATTTTTCTTAGGGCGTGTGATAGATTCTCCTCGTTGCAGCCTCATTTTGTCGCCTACTTCTTTCTTGAATGGACGACTTGCGCGGAAATTAATATTTTTCATTTGGACAGACGCTGCCCGAATTTCTTTTTTATCTTTAACCGGCGGACATTGCAACGATGTAGAGAAGAATCCGAAGTTTCCCATTTCTACATTCCAGCCGTCGGCTAGTAAATCCCGTGCTTCATTGGCAAAGGCTTCCATGGCTCCTGCCAATAAACTTCTGCTGATACCGGTGAATTTGTGGACACGATCCAGAAACTCTTCTTTATCTACGGTTCCTTTGGAGACAATACGGGCATGTAGCGGTTGTTTCTCTCCGTCAGGTGACGGTGGATTTTCAAATAAGTCATATAAAGCACTCATATTCTATTATTAATGGATTAATTACTACTATTAATTCGTTCTACCAAGGTTATTCTTTAGTTCTACCTTGGTTATCGTTTGGTTCGACCATGGTATTTGTTTAGTTCTACCTAGGTGGAACGAATTGTTATTTGCTACAAAAGTAGGTAGTTTATGTAAGAGAGAGGTGCTTTAATTGTAGAGTGGTTTCTTATTTGAATAAGATAACTAATTGAAGCCTGTCTATTTATATACATACGCTTTAATTATACAATCATCATTCTAAACATTTATGCCTCTCTCTTGTTATTTTCCGAAAAGTATTTGTACCTTTGTCATTGGAACGTAGCACGCCTTTGTGGTGTGCGATTGTGCGTTTCCTCGGCTAGTAGGAAATTGTAACGGATTTTTTAATGCATGCTGGGAAGACGCCTGTACTTCTATGACTTCTCATAGGGTACGGGCTGTCTGCCCGTATGCATTGGGTAGCCGTTACTACCTCCTACTAGCGGGATGTGACAGCTCCGTACTCTTTTATAATAAAAGGTACGGGACTAGTTAATATTATTAATCTAGTTCCGTTTTTTTATGTCAAATTGGCTCACAACAAAACAGATGTCTGAAAGACACGGCATCCAGGAGACGATTCTTAGAAATTGGGCAAATCTTGGATACATTACGAGTTCCCGAATCAACGATCAGTTGTTTTTGGATGATGAGAGTTTGGATGCTTATCTGGAAGCTCACAAAAGACTTGGTTTAGAAGCAGGTTACCTTTCTAAAATCGTAGAAGAAAAGAAACTGGAACGGGACTTTATCATTTCAAAATACGATGATCTACTATATGTATTGAGAACACAGAAGACTTGTAAACCTCTATATGAAATAATCATTCGTGAACTGGCAGCATTGATTCTTCACCCTGTTACCCGCGATATCTTCTATTCAATTTCTACAGGAGAATCAGTAGCGAAAGTGGCTGATCGGCATCGAATTACCTATGGGAAGACATTGCAAATGTATAACTCTATACTTAAAGGGTTGAATTTGAAGAAAGATATATTGGCTACTTATCGAAAGCGTGCTATCGATGCTCGTTTTTTATCTTTGGCAGACAATAATAAGAATATAAATGTTGGGCAGGAGGAGTGGATACTTCAATTGCCTGTTTGTAAAGTAGCTGATACTCGGCTGGCTAATGTCTTGTATAATCAAGATGTTCGAACAGTAAAAGACTTATTGGAAATCGTATCGGGAAGAGGTTGGAAAAGTCTGTTGAGAATAGAAGGAGTAGGAAAAACTTCCTACTATCATTTATTATCCAAACTTCAGATGATAGGTGTTGTGGATGAAAGTCTGGATCGGATTCTTGCCGGATGCTCTAATGGTAAGTTCGATAATAAATGACGGGTAGGACATAATTATGGAAAGAGAGATGATATAAAGAGGTTATTTTAAAGGAAAGATAGAAATTTCAACTTCTAAAATAGCCTCCTTATATTATATATGTATGAACATACGGTCTATCTCTCTGCCTCTATTGTATAAGTAAAGCTGTCTGCCCGATAATACCCGACGTTGTATTCAATAGGTACTCCGTTCACATCATAAACAAATCTTCTCCTTATTAATATAGGGTCATTGGATTTTATCTCCAGTTTCTCTGCAATAAATTCCCCTGCAAGTCTGGCTGAAATCTCCTCCTTGCTGGTCTTTACTACTATATTATATTGGGTTTCCAGCATTTCGTATAATGGGCGTGTATAATCTTCCTCTCCGGTTAGTGGAATATTGGGGTTGAAATAAGAGATGAAGTAAACAAACGGATATTCTTTTTTTCCTCTGACACGCTCCATCACTACACAGCGAGTGTCGGGATTGGAACCTAAATCAAAGAATGTGCCGATTTCTTCGGTTGGACGCTTTAAACTGATATGCAGCTCGAAATTGCGAATCTCGATACCTAACATCTTCATCTCCTGTGAGAAACTAAGCCAGTTCTTTACTCCGCCTACGATACCTTTCTTTACTACCTTCGTTCCGTAACCTTTCTTTCGCACCAAAAGCCCCTCAAACACGAGTTTGTTGATAGCTTGTCTTAATGTGTTCCTTGAAATGTGTAATTGTTCAGACAATTCGACCTCGTTGGGAAATAGCTTCCCGTTTTTGTACTCTTCAGATTCTATGAGTCTTCTTAGTATCTCTTCTGCCTGAATATGAAGCGGTTTATCACTATTATGATCTAATTTCATATCTATTCTGATTGGTTTATTTTCAGCAAATATAAGATTTATCAAAAAATAATCCAAGTTTTGTTTGGAATAAAAATAAAATCTATATATTTGCACAATTGAAAGTATGTATGAACATATAAAATTTAAAAACGCTATAAACATGAGAAAAGCTAATTATGATAAATTTCCTTCTACGAAGCTGACGGGGATGCTTGTTCAGGGTTGGGATAGTATCATTTCTATGTTAAAAAAGAAAATGGATGCAAGAAAAGTGCTGGCTGTGGATTTATATACAGGAGTATATGAAGAAGAAGTGCTGGATGCTTTTTCAAAAGAATTCTCCGGAAGAGTGATGAATGTACGTGATTTGATGAAACCGGAAAAAGAAATTCAAACGTTGACAGAACGCTTCATGACTGAAGATGTGTTATTCGGCTATGTTACCAATTTGAAGCTGGAAGATTATTTGGATGCGGATAAGGTGGCTGCTGCACGGAAGCAAATCAGTGAAGCAAAAGAAACCATTGTAATCATAGGTACGGGTGCTGCTGTTGTTGCTCCACAGGATGCGATGGTAGTTTATGCGGATATGGCACGTTGGGAAATCCAACAACGTTTCCGCCGGCATGAGGTAAAAGCTTTAGGTATAGACAATCGGAACGATGCTGTTTCTTTGCAATACAAGAGAGGGTATTTCAACGATTGGAGAGTATGTGATAGGTATAAGGAAAGATTGTTTGATAGGGTAGAATTCTGGATTGACACCCATGTGGCCGGGACACCGAAGATGATTGATAAGGATACTTTCTTTAAAGGGGTAGAGGCAACGGTGAACACACCGTTCCGGGTAGTTCCTTTCTTCGATCCGGCTCCCTGGGGTGGTCAATGGATGAAAGAGGTTTGCGACCTGGATCGTGAACGCGAAAATTTCGGCTGGTGCTTTGACTGTGTACCTGAAGAGAACAGCCTTTATTTTGAAGTGAACGGAGTGCGCTTTGAACTGCCTTCGGTTGATTTGGTTTTACTGAAAAGTAAAGAGTTGCTTGGTGAACCGGTGGAGGCACGCTTTGGAAAAGACTTCCCTATTCGTTTCGACTTTTTGGATACGATGGGCGGAGGTAATTTGAGTTTGCAGGTGCATCCTACTACTCAATTTATCCGTGACAGTTTCGGTATGTACTACACGCAGGATGAAAGTTACTACATGGTAGACGCGGAAGAAGATGCCGTCGTTTATCTGGGAGTAAAGACAGGAGTGGACAAAGAAGCGATGATCGGCGATTTGCGTAAAGCACAAAAAGGTGAACTGGTGTTCGACGCAGAAAAGTACGTAAATAAGATTCCGACGAAGAAACACGATCACTTCCTGATCCCGGGAGGAACCGTTCATTGTTCCGGTGCCAACAGTATGGTGCTTGAAATCAGCTCGACTCCGAACCTCTTCACTTTCAAACTATGGGACTGGCAACGCTTGGGACTGGATGGAAAACCGCGTCCGATCAATGTGGAACGTGGTAAATGCGTTATCAACTGGAATCGCGATACGGAATATGTAAATGAACACCTTCGTAATCAGTTTACGGAAGTCGCTTCCGGAGAAGGTTGGGTAGAAGAACGTACCGGACTGCATCCGAACGAATTTATCGAAACTCGTCGCCACCGTTTCTCATCACCGGTGTTGCATTACACAAACGATAGTGTAAATGTACTGAATCTGTTGGAGGGAGAAGAGGCCGTAGTTGAGAGTCCTACTCATGCTTTTGAGCCTTTCGTGGTGCATTATGCTGAAACATTTATCATTCCTGCCGGGGTGAAAGAATATACCATTGCCCCGTATGGTAAATCTGCAGGAAAAGAATGTGTAACGATCAAAGCTTACGTACGCTTTTAATAATGAAATAAATCATCTAATATCTTGAAAACTATGTATGAACATGATGAACGAATCGTAATGACGCTCGATGCGGGAGGCACTAATTTCGTGTTTTCAGCGATACAAGGCTGTCGCGAAATAGTGGAACCTATTTGCCTTCCGGCAGCGTCCGACGACTTGGAGCGTTGCTTGTCTGTTCTTGTAGAAGGTTTCCTGGAAGTTGAGAAACGATTGCCGAAACTTCCGGTAGCTATCAGTTTTGCTTTCCCCGGGCCTGCTGACTATGAGCATGGAATTATTGGTGACTTGCCTAACTTCCCGGCCTTCAGGGGAGGAGTGGCACTTGGACCTTATTTGAGGGAACAGTTTGGTATTCCGGTTTTTATTAATAATGACGGTAATTTGTTTGCTTATGGCGAAGCCTTGGCAGGCACTTTGCCCGAAGTGAATAAACGCCTGAAAGAAGCAGGCAGCAGTAAGGTATATAAGAACCTGCTCGGAATTACACTGGGTACAGGGTTTGGTGCCGGAGTGGTGATTGACAGCCGGTTACTGACCGGAGACAACGGTTGCGGCGGCGACGTCTGGATTATGCGGAATAAGAAATATCCCGAAATGATCGCGGAAGAAAGTGTCAGCATCAGGGCTGTCAGGCGAGTATATCAGGAATTGACCGGAAAGGATGCTTCTTCTTTGACTCCCAAAGATATATATGATATTGCCGAAGGGACCGCAGAGGGAGATCAGCAGGCTGCTGTCCGGAGTTTTAACGAACTGGGAGAGATGGCCGGTGATGCTATCATCCGTGCATTGAATATTGTTGATGGCTTGGTGGTGATTGGCGGAGGAGTGGCCGGAGCGGCTAAATACATACTTCCGGGAGTTATGAATGAGATGAATCGGCAGATCGGCACATTTGCAGGAGCTTCTTTCCCTTGTTTGCAGATGGAGGTGTTCAATCTGTCCGAAAAAGAGGCATTTGATAAATTTCTGGAGGAAAAAGACAAGATGGTGAAAATACCATTTTCGGAGAGAGAGGTGCATTATGCCTGTCACAAGAAAATAGGCATTGCTGTTTCTACATTAGGAGCAAGCAGAGCCGTTGCTTTAGGGGCTTATTCCTTTGCTTTGTCCCAACTTAATATCTTATAATATATGATAACTCTTCTATTAATTCAAATATAAAATATTATGAAACAATCTAATCTATTGAACGCGCAATTTGCCCGCCGGCTTTTCAGAGCGGCATTTTCGAGTTGGCAATTATTGGCTGTTATGTTGATTGTTTGTATGAATGTGGCTGTTGGTTCCAAACTGTATGCGCAATCTAATACAATCGCAGTGAAAGGTAAGGTAATGGCAGACGGGGAACCCGTGATTGGGGCTACCGTGCTGGTGAAAGGTGTATCTACGGGTACGGCTACGGATATGGATGGAAATTTTTCACTGAATGTTGCTTCAAAAGCGGTATTGGTAGTTTCCTCAATAGGATATGAAACACAGGAAGTTCCGGTGAACGGCCGCCAGTTTATCAATGTGGTGTTGAAGTCGGATGTGGTTGCTTTGAAAGATGTGGTAGTGGTAGGCTACGGTGTGCAGAAGAAAGTCAACCTGACAGGAGCTGTGTCTTCTGTTTCTACGGATGAATTGGAAGGAAAGCCGATTTCCAATGTATTGGAAGCGATGCAGGGAACGACTCCCGGTTTGGTAATTCAGCAGGGAAGTTCTACTCCGGGTAGTGTACCTTCTATTAATATCCGTGGTTTGAATACAATGAACAACAATGATCCGTTGGTGATTATTGACGGAATTGAAGGATCGCTCGCCAATCTGAATCCGGCTGATATTGAGCAGATTTCTATTTTGAAAGATGCTTCTTCTACTGCTATTTATGGTTCACGTGCTTCCAATGGTGTGGTACTTGTCACTACCAAGAAAGGAAAAGCCGGTAAGGTAGAAATCTCTTATGATTTTATGTATGGTGTTCAGCAACCTACTTCATTGCCTAAGATAGCAGACTCGTGGGTATACGCTGAACTGTATAATGAAGCGGCTGTTAATTCGGGAAGAGCTGCAAAATTCACTCCCGAGCAGATTGCGCAATATAGAAATGGTGGTCCGAATGTAAATTGGGTGAAAGAACTTTATAATCGTAATTCTCCTCAAAGTTCACACAATGTTTCGATGACAGGCGGTAACGATCAGTTGTCTTATATGGCTTCTCTGGGTTATCTGGATCAGAGTAGTATGTTCAAGGGACCTGATTATGGTTATAAACGCTACAATGCACGTCTGAATGTAAGCCATAAGGTGACGAATAACTTTACATTGAATTTGACTTCTCAATTTGCCCGTAATGACATTAAAGAACATGCTTACTGGACGGAATGGATTATCGAGCAGGCAAACCGTATGCCGCCGATTTACCCGATCAAGAATGAGGATGGCAGTTATAATTATCCTGCCGGAAGTAACTCAAACGGTTTGCAGCGTTTGGAAGAAGGCGGTTATCGCCAGAATGTGAATGATGAATTATTGGGAACCATACAAGCCGAATGGGAAGTATATAAAGGACTGAAACTGATCGGAAGTGCCGGTGGACGTGTTTGGAATAATAATTTGCATGAGAACCGGAAGGCCTTCGAAGGTACGGGAGATAGTGAAAATAAGTTGACCGAGCAATTCTATCGTTCTAAGAATATCACTACCAATCTTATGGTGACTTATAATACGAAAATAGGGAAACACTCTATCGGTGGATTATTAGGATATGCTTATGAGGGTTTCTCTGAAAAACAATTCTCTACCAGTCGTTTGACGGAAGATTCTAAATACGACATTTTTGTAGGTGATTTGAGTGGTGATAAGGTAAGTAATACAGGTTCGGGAAGTGATTGGGCTATCTATTCCGGTTTTGCAAGAGCCACTTACAATTATGATGAGAAATATTTACTGGAATTTAATATCCGTAATGACTACTCTTCTTATTTTGCTAAAGGAAACCGTTCGGGAGTCTTCCCTTCTTTCTCTGCAGGATGGCGTATTTCGGAAGAAAAATTCTGGTCTGTATTGAAACCGTATGTTCCTTCTCTGAAAATCAGAGGTTCTTGGGGATTGGTAGGTAATAACCGGATTGGTGCTTATCAATATATGCAAACGGTGTCTGTAACTAACGGTATCAGCTTCGGAGATAAACTGGCACAGACTGCTACATTTGCTTCTGCAAATCCCGATCTGAAGTGGGAAACTACCCGTATGGCTAATATCGGTTTTGAATTGGGATTATTGAATAATGACTTGAATATTACTTTTGACTGTTTTAATAACCGCACAAAAGATATTTTGGTGAATTTACCGGTTCCCGGACTGTTTGGTAATGGTGCGCCTATTCAGAATGCTGGTAAAGTAGAAACGAGGGGATGGGAGTTGTCAGTGAGCTATCGCTTGAAGACTGGCCCAGTAGTGCATAACTTCTCCGGAAATATTTCGGATAGCTTTAATGAAGTAATAGATACACGCGGTACGGAAATTATCGGTGGTTCGGATGTACAGACCATTATTAAGGAAGGTTATCCTTTGTATTCTTATTATGCATATCGTTCAGACGGATTTTTCCAGAATGAGGAAGAATGTCAGAAAGGACCGCACCTGGAAGGTATTACACCGAAACCGGGAGATATCCGCTATCTGGATAAAAATGGCGATGGTGTGATTAAACCGGATGATGACCGCTTTATCGTAGGTAATGATTTTCCGAGATATACTTTCGGCTTTACTTATGGGTTGGAATATAAAGGCTTTGATTTCTCGATGATGTGGCAAGGAGTGGGAAGACGTAACAAATGGATGCGTGGTGAATCTGTTGAGGCTTTCCATAATAATAATGAAGGTCCGGTAATGGATTTCCATCAGGATCGTTGGACTCCGAATAATCCGGATGCTACTTATCCCCGTCTGACAATGGGAGCAGAATCGGCTAATAATGCTGCAAAATCAGATTTCTGGATTCAGGACGCTAAATATTTGCGTCTGAAAAATGCGCAGATCGGATATACTTTCCCACAGCAATGGATGAAAAAACTCTATGTCAAGAATTTGAGAATTTTTGCCAGCGTGCAGAATCCGTTGACTTTCACGAAGATGAAAGGTGGATGGGACCCGGAATATACCGGAGACGGCAGTGGTCGTGCTTATCCTGTGGCAAGAGTATATTCATTTGGACTTAATGTTAAATTTTAAACTGTACCGTGATGAAAACAACTATAAAGAATTTGATTTTATCTGCTGTTTTGGTAGTGGGCGGTGCCTCTTGTGTTGACTTGGATACGGCACCGTATGACAGAGAAACGGACTTGACTTATTGGGAAGAAGATCCTGAAGCAGCTGTCAAGGCGTTGAATAATTGCTATACGTATTTGGGAAATATGGACGAACAGCTTTATAGTGAAGCTATGACGGACAATGCATATACCAAACAACCTAATGATTTTACACAAAATATTGGTAATGGTTCATATTCTACAGCCGACTCTTACGTGAAACAGGTTTGGGACGGACGTTATACGGGTATCCGTATGTGCAACCAGTTGCTCGAAAATATTGACCGGGTTCCTGATTTAGATCCGGAATTGAAGAAACGTTATATCGGTGAGGCTAAAGTGCTTCGTGCTTATAATTATTATGAATTGTATACGAAGTTCGGAGATGTGCCTTATACAACGAAAGTGCTTTCTATTAAGGAAAGTATGTCTATCGCACGTACAGATAGAGCTACTGTCATTGCTAATATGTTGGCGGATTTGGATGAAGTGATTAACGGTAATTACCTGCCGGCTTCTTATGATGCGGATAATAAAGGACGGATTACCCGTTGGGCGGCAATGGCTATCAAAGCTAAAATTTATCTGTTCGAAGGTAACTGGACGCAAGTGAAAAATATCACGTCCACCATTATGACGGAGGGAGGTTTTAGGCTCTTTGGAAGTTATGCAGGATTGTTTGAGATTGCTAATGAATACAACTCTGAAGTAATTTTGGATGCACAGTATCGTCCGACCAGCCGTGAACATCAGATGATGTATGCTTTCCTGCCACCTTCATTGGGGGGATATTCCCAGCTTTCTCCTTTGCAGGAGTTGGTAGACAGTTATATTATGCTAGATGGAAAAACAATAAGAGAAACAGGAACATCGTTTGACGAAAGTAATCCGTATGCTAATCGTGATCCACGTTTGAAAGCAACAGTGATGTATACTGGGAACTCATATACGTTGGCTGACGGAACAGAAGTCGTTATCAACTGTGAGAAAGGAGAAGGTAAAGATGGATACGGTGTAGGATCGGATTGTTCGGCTACCGGTTATTATATCAAGAAATACTGGGATAATACGTATCGTGCTACTCTTTATTCCGGTTTGAATCCGATTTTGATTCGTTATGCTGATATTCTATTGATGAATGCGGAAGCATTGGCAGAGTTAGGTGAACTGGATAAGACGGCTTGGGATGCAACTATTAAACCAATTCGTGATAGAGCCGGATTTACACTTGCTTCGGCAGTGGAATTCCCGGAAGGAGCTTCTAAAGATAAACTGATTGAGATTGTACGGAATGAACGTCGTTCGGAACTGGCATTGGAAGGACATCGTCATAAAGATATTATCCGTTGGAGAATTGCGGATAATGTATTGAATGGATGGTGTCACGGACTAAAGACAAATGATGTGGTAGGTACGGATGATGGATACGTTCGGGTTGAAAACAGAACCTTTAATGCAAATAGACATTATTTGTGGCCTATACCACAGGCTGAACGTGACTTGAATGGTAATTTGGAGCAGAATCCGAATTGGTAATTGGTTAAACGACTCAAAAAGGAATAATTATGAAAAAGATATTATGGATATGTTCAGTACTTCTGGCAATGGTATCATGCCAGGAAGATTATGAATTGAACGCAGATTTTGCGGTCCCTACGGAATTGAGTTCTCCTGCTTCTATCCAGTTGGATGTGTCATCTCCAACGCCTGTTGTGTTGTCGTGGTCAGGAGGTGGCGCGGCAGATGGCGGAATTGTATTGTACGAGGTGTTGTTTGACAAGGCAGACGGCGATTTTTCAAAGCCGCTGGCTACGGTAAAAAGTGATTTGGGAGCTGCGACCAGTTTGTCAATCACTCATGCAGCTATTAATACGATTGCTAGAAATGCAGGCATTTATCCTTTGGAAACCGGAGATATAAAATGGACAGTAAACGCTTCGAAAGGTGGAGTAGTGAAGAGAACCGACAAGGTGGCTACTATCACAGTAACTCGTGGAGAGGGAATTGATAATATTCCGGCGGAATTGTATTTATATGGTTCGGCTACGGAAAACAGTGGACAGGGTGGAATTCCGTTCCGTTGTGTAGAAGAGGGTGTTTTCCAGATTTATACAAAATTGTCAGCAGGAAATATATCATTCAAGTCAGCTACTACAGGTGAAACGTTCAGCTATTATATTGATGATAGCTCGAAGTTAAGAGAAGGAGATGGTGAAACGGCAGTCGCTGCTTCCGAAGAAGTAACCCGCTTGACTGTGAACTTTAATACAATGGCAATGACGACGGAAAAAATCGGTTCTGCTGTTCGTTGTGTTTGGGGAGCGACATTTGCTGATATAGCTGTATTGGAATATGTTGGTAACGGTAAATTTGTAGGAGAAGGCGATATTCGTTTTTATGATCCGGCGAAACCGGAAACGAATCCTCCTTTCGGCTGGATAGAGGAACGTTATTACTTTTTAGCTCAAGTAAATGGTGGAACTATGTGTTGGGGTAGAGGTGATGGCGTGAGTGCCGAACGCCCGGTAGGTGGAGAACCTGCTTCTTTCTATGCTTTGTATGAGTTCCAATGGAGTCAGTGGGATCATCTTTGGAAAATGAAAGGTAGTCTGGATTATACGCATGCGACTATCACTATCGATACGAATTCGGATGGATTGATGATACATACATTTACTAATGTGACTCCGATTAATTAATAAAACTAAGTTATGAAAAAGATAAAGACTATTTTAGCTATTCTTCCGGCACTATTATTCTCCTGTGCCGGAGATGACGTAGAGAAATATATTCCGCCTACACCGATTACTCCGTCAGAACCCGGAGAGGAAGTCGTTTATCATAAACGCGCTAAAGAGCAGTTTGATTTGATTAATCAGTGTTACCGGATCAATAGTGGGGCGACAGAAGGATTGTATAATGAAAATTATCCCAAGAAAGATGGTGATAACTCGGCTTCTTTCTTATGGCCGTATGACGGACTGGTATCCGGAGCTGCAGCTTTGCATGCTTTGGGTTATGATGTGAATTATGCGGATATGGTAGACCGGTTTGAAGTTTATTATCGTACTCCTAATGGAACTGTGGGTGGTTATGGCTCTCAAACCAATGGTACTACCGGTAGTGGAACACGTTTTTATGATGATAATTCTATTGTGGGGATTGAACTGGTAGAGGCCTTTAATTTGCTAAATAATCAAGATTATGTGACGAAAGCTAAAAGAATCGTTGAGTTCCTGCAAGCTGGTGAAGATGATACGTTTGGAGGAGGTCTTTGGTGGAATGAGGACCAGAAAGGACAGCAGGGAGTTGGTGATTCGAATAAACCGACATGTGCTAATGGATATGCAACGCTATTCTTGCTTGAATATCATTCTGTATGTCCTCAAGAGGAAAAAGCGGATGTTCTGGCTTTGGCAAAACGTTTATATGCTTGGACGTTGACTAACTTGCGTGATCCGGAAGATGGATGTTACTGGAATGATAAACAAGCAGACGGATCCATTAATAAAACAAAATGGACTTACAATACAGGTGTGATGATTTCTAACGGAGTCCGTTTATACAAAATAACGGGTGAGCAGACTTATCTGGACAGTGCCATTGCTTCTTCCGAAGGTGCGTATAATTATTTTGTACGTCCGCTTAATGGGCTGGCATTGGCTTATCCCGATCATGATCCTTGGTTCACAACAAAACTGATCCGTGCATTTATTGATATTGAGCCTTACTATAAAAATGCAGGCAATTATATCAAAACATTCATCAACTTCCTGGATTATGCATACGAAAATGCCCGTTTATCAAACGGACTGTTCTATGAAGACTGGACAGGAGCAACTCCAAAACGTGCTGAACAGTTGTTGATGCAGGATGCTGCGCTCGAATCTTTGGGAATGATTGCTTTGTACAAAGGAGAAACAGTGACAGAGGAATAGGATATGAATAGTAAAATTAGAAATATAGTTTTATTTGTATCGATGGTATTCGTGCTTCTTTCTTGTGCCGGAGAATCAAAAACGACTCCGAATAAAGATAAGGCAGAAGAAATGTTTCAGCGTGTTTGGGAACTCTACCGGGTTCCCAAATACGGCCTCTTCTCTGAATATTACCCAAGCAGTCATCGTCCTGATCTGACTTATTTTAATGATTCCACCCGGCAAGCACAGGAAGTTTCTTATCTGTGGCCTATGAGTGGTGTCTTTTCTTCAGCAGTATTGATGGCTGCCATCGAACCGGAGAAATATACAGTTTATGTCGATTCGATGGTGATGGCGATGGAACATTATTATGATACAACACGCGTTCCTTTCGGTTATCAGGCTTACCCTGTTCAATTTGGGAAGGTAGACCGTTATTATGACGATAATGGTTTGGTAGGTATTGATTACATTGATTCTTATCTGGTAACTAAAAATCCTCATTATCTGGAGAAGGCGAAACAGGTATTGACCTTTATTTTAAGTGGTTGGGATGAGAACTTTGAAGGGGCTGTTTCCTGGCTGGAAGGAGTGAAGGATCAGAAACCAGCCTGCTCTAATGGAAAAGCGATGGTATTGGCTTTAAAACTGTATGAAGCGACTAAAGACAATTACTATTTGGAGGTAGGAAAGAAATTCTATCATTGGATTGATAAATATCTGAAAGATCCTGAAAGGGGAGTGGTCTGGAACTCATGGCTTACGACGACTTCGGCTGTATGCTCGGATTTGTATACTTACAATACTGGTACTTTGCTACAAGCAGCTGTAGCTTTATATAATTATACAGGTGAACAGGCGTATTTGGATAATGCTAAATTTTTGGCAGAAGGAAGTTATAAAGTGTTTTTTAAATACACGGAAGAAGGTATTCCCTATATTGCCGATTTGCCTTGGTTTAATCTGGTTTTGTTCAGAGGATATCACGATCTGTACAATGTTACGGGAGATCCCAAATATGTGGATACCATGATAAAAGGGCTGGATTATGCTTGGGATCATGCACGCGATCAGGCCGGATTGATGTATCATGACTGGACAGGGCGGACTGATGAAAAACGCCGACCGAAATGGTTGTTGGATGCTTCGTGTGTGCCGGAATATTATGCACGTGTGGCGATGATTAAAGGAGAAGTTAAAACAGAAAAATAAATAAATGATGAAATTGAAATGGATAGGTAGCCTGTTGATTCTGGCAGGTATCGTAGGGTGCAAAACACCTGATCGTCCCAATCTGGTAGAGTATGTGAATCCGAATATTGGTACGGTTCATAGTCGGTGGTTTTTCTATACTCCGGCTGCCGAGCCTTTCGGTTTAGCTAAGCTGGGTGCATCTACAAACGGCACGTACGGAAATAATCAAGGTTGGGAGGCTGTAGGTTATGAGGACGGTCATACTTCTATTGATGGTTTTCCCTGCTTGCACGAGTTTCAGATAGGAGGAATTTCACTGATGCCTGTTACGGGAGAAGTGAAAACAAACCCCGGAAAGCTGGAAGAACCGGATAAAGGTTTCCGTTCCCGCTTTGATAAAAAAGATGAAACTGCACGTCCGGGATATTATTCTGTGTTATTAAAGGATTATCAGGTAAAGGCTGAACTTACTGCTACGGCTCGTGTCGGATTCCAGCGTTATACATTCCCGGAATCGGAGAATGCCCATATATTGTTTAATATCGGCAATCGCCAGGGCGAAAGTGGAGCTGTGCGTGATGCGTACATCAGACAGGTAGATGGAAATACTATTGAAGGGTATGTGATTACAGAGCCGGAATATGTGAAGAAATATCAGGCAGGTGCCTCGGTTGCCATGTATTTTTATGCAAAATTGGACCGTGCGCCGGAATCTGTCGAAGTTTTCTATCAAGATAGTGCTTTGATGGCTCGTAATGAAATAAAAGGGCCGGGTGCTATCATGTGTCTGAATTATAAAACAAAGAAAGACGAGATAGTCAATGTAAAAATAGGTTTATCGTATACTTCCATAGAAAATGCAAAAGTGAATTTGGAATCGGAGGCGAAAGACTTGGCTTTTGATGAGGCTATGAAAGCGACTACGGATAAATGGAATGAGTCTTTGAGCCGCATCTTGGTTTCCGGAGGTACGGAAGATAGCAAAATCAAATTCTATACCGGGTTGTATCATGCATTATTGGGTAGAGGGCTTGCCAGCGATGTCAACGGAGCTTATCCTAAAAATGACGGTACCATTGGTCAGATACCTTTGACTAAGGATGGTAAACCGGAATATAATCACTATAATACGGATGCGGTTTGGGGAGCTTACTGGAATCTGACTTCTCTTTGGGCATTGGCATATCCGGAGTACTATAATGACTTTGTAAACAGTCAGTTGCTAGTGTATAAAGATGCCGGTTGGCTAGGGGATGGTATTGCCACCAGCAAGTATGTTTCCGGAGTGGGAACCAATATGGTGAGCATCACTTTAGCGGGTGCTTATAATAGCGGAATTCGTAACTTTGATGTGGAAACAGCTTATCAGGCAGCCTTGAAGAATGAATTAGGCTGGGAAGGCCGCATTGAAGGGGCAGGCAAGATGGATGTGAAACAGTTTGTAGAGAGAGGGTATGTGCCTTATGAGAACAGTGTTCATTTCGGTACACATCCGGAAGGTTCGAGCTTCTCCGTATCTCACACATTAGAATATAGTTTTAGTGCTTATGCAGTGGCTCAATGGGCAAAAGCTTTGGGACGTACGGAAGATTATAAGCGTTTGATGGAGCTTTCTGCAGGTTGGGAAAAGTTGTTTGATGATTCGCTGAAGATGATTCGTCCGAGAGTACCCAATGGTGAGTTTATTGATAACTTTAATCCATTGGAATCATGGAGAGGTTTTCAGGAAGGGAATGCAATGCAATATACTTTCTTTGTACCGCAGAATCCGGCTCGTTTGATTGAAAAAGTCGGCAAAGATGAGTTTAACAATCGGTTGGATTCTATCTTCACAGAAGCCCGTAAGTCGATTTTTGGTGGTGGAAAAGTAGTAAATGCTTTCTCTGGTTTACAGAGCCCTTATAATCACGGAAACCAGCCCAGTCTTCATATTTCCTGGTTGTTTAATTTCTCCGGTAAGCCTTACCTGACACAGAAATGGACGCGTTTGATCTGTGATGAGTTTTATGGAACAAACGGAGAACATGGTTATGGTTATGGTCAGGATGAAGACCAGGGACAGTTAGGAGCCTGGTATGTGATGGCAGCAATGGGATTGTTCGATGTACAGGGAGGAGCTTGTGAACGGCCGACTTTCCAGATGGGCAGTCCATTGTTTGATAAGATTGAAATTAAACTTAGTCCGGTGAATGCAACTGGAAAAACGTTTGTGATTGAAACGACAGGTAATACCCCGGATGCATATTATGTACAGTCGGCTACGCTGAATGGCAAACCATTGGAACAGTGCTGGTTGTACCGGGATGAACTCTATAAAGGTGGGACATTGAAACTCACAATGGGAAATCAACCGAATGAGAAATGGGGAGTGGAAAATCCGCCTCATTGTTCTGAATAAACAGCTTATTTTCCTCGGTGTCGATGTTGCTTGACAGGACACCGGGGATTTTACATTTTATAATATAGTGGGTTAAACATGAAAACACAAAATTCTATTTATGCCGCCCTTCCCGTTCTTTTCGGGTTCTTTGTAATGGGCTTCTGTGACATAGTCGGTATTTCGTCCGATTATGTTCAACGTACTTTCAACTGGTCTCCCGTGATGACGGGATTTGTTCCTTCATTGGTTTTTATCTGGTTCCTGTTTTTAGGTATTCCTGTTGGAAATCAGATGAACAAATGGGGACGTAAAAATACGGTTTTACTTAGTATGGGAATAACGGTAGTGGGTATGCTGCTGCCATTAGTCGTTTATAACAGTGCGACTTGTATGATAGCTTATGCTCTTTTGGGAATTGGCAATGCCATTTTACAGGTTTCACTGAATCCGTTATTGAGTAATGTGGTAACCAGCCAACGTTTGCTGACAAGTAGTTTGACGGCAGGACAAGTGATTAAAGCTGTGTCTTCTCTCGTCGGGCCGGAGATTGTGTTGCTGGCTGTAGCACATTTTGGAGATGACAAATGGTATTATTGTTTTCCTATATTAGGCTTTATCACGTTATTGTCTGCCATTTGGCTGATGGCTACACCTGTTAAACGGGAAGCTTCCAGTGCCGCAACCCAACAACTTTCTATCAGTGATACTTTTTCTTTGTTGAAGGATAAAACGATTCTGTTGTTGTTTCTGGGTATCTTTTTTATTGTGGGAGTAGATGTTGCTACCAACTTTATTAGCTCCAAACTGATGGCGGAACGATTTGACTGGACGGCAGAACAAGTAAAGTTTGCCCCACAGGTTTATTTTTTAAGCCGTACGGTAGGTGCTTTGCTGGGTGCTTTCTTGTTAGCCCGTATTGCTGAAATGAAATATTTCCGTGTGAATATTGTTGCCTGTATTTTCTCTTTGCTTATTCTGGCCTTTGTAAAAAATGATATGGTGAATCTGATTTGTATCGGTGCTGTCGGCTTCTTTGCCTCATCCGTATTTTCTATCATTTATTCGATGGCTTTACAGGCAAGGCCGGAAAAAGCAAACCAAATTTCAGGATTGATGATTACTGCTGTTGCCGGTGGCGGAGTAGTTACCCCGGTGATTGGGTTTGCAATAGGAACAGTAGGTGTTATTGGAGGCGTTTTTGTTACTTTAGCTTGTGTGTGTTATTTGACTTATTGTGCTTTTGGGGTGAAGACCGCGAAAGCGTAGTATTATTGCGGAGAAGATGCTATCTTCGCCCGAATCCTACTTAGCGACTGCGGAGTTATCCACAAGTAAGACGCAATATGTTTTAAAGGTACATATTGCAATAATTCCGGAGTCTCTTTGATAAGGTTGAGATAGCGTTCTTTAGCCCGTGGGCTTCCCGAGCTGATAAGCCAGTTCTCCTGTTGAAGAAACTGATGATCCATGAGGCGGAGCCCCAAATTAGCGAGTCCGATGGATGAGGCGAATAGCTGATTCAGAGCTGTTCGGGAAATACAATAGGCCACACTGTCACACATGACCTCAATATTTATTAATGAGTAGGCATTATCTACATAGCCCCAGACGGAGAAAGCAGCTTCTCCGTCTGAAGCAAACCAGATGGTAGTATCCACTCCGTCTTTATGATAATAGGCTCGCCATATTCCTGTCTTGATAAAATAAAGATTACAGTTCTTTGTCCCCTCGCGTACTATTAAATCTCTCTTTTTGAAATGTACCTCTTCCATACAGTTCAGTAGAGACTGTACATCGGTTTCTGATACCTTGTATCTATCGCAAAGTTTTTCAATGAATGTTCTCATATTGCAAAGATACTTATCGTCGGCAGACAATGAAACGATCTTTCAAATAAATTCCGAAAATATAGAAAGTGGTTAATAACTCTGCCAATGGTACGGCTAGCCAGATACCCGGTATACCCAATACCGGAGGGAGCGCAAAGAATCCCATCAACATAAATACGACTCCCCGGAGAAGAGTGATAATTGTTGCTCGCTGACCTCTTTCGACACTCTGATAATAACCAATGCCAATCATGTTGACGGCAAAGAAAATGAATCCTACTCCGAAATAAGGAAGCCCGTTTACTGCTATATCAAATGCAGCGTAGCTGCGGTCAATGAATAACGAAACGATGTCTTGGCAGCATAGTACGGTAAGAATGAAAAAGCTGATACCGCAGATTAAAGCGGTCCGAATGGCGAGATGTAGTGTCTTTCGTACACGCTCGGGTTGTCCGGCTCCGAAGTTATAGCTGATAATCGGCTGTGCGGATTGTGCAATGGCATTATAGACCATGAAGATGATAGGGAAGAAGTAACAAGCAATACTGAATGCTGCCACTCCGTCTTCACCGAGATGGCGGATGAAAACGTAGTTCCCCAGAAACATCATACAGGCAATGGAGGCTTCACTGATAAAAGCAGAACTTCCCTGTTTAATCATATAACCGATGTTGCGAAGAGTCAGTAACAGACTTTTGATACTTAACTTTATCCGGCATAGATGGAGGGTACGAGAGAAGCGGAGTAAGTAAATCAGTGTCATCAACCCTCCCACAACAGTCCCCAGACTGGTGGCAAAAGCTGCTCCCATTATTCCCCAACCAAATTCGAAGATGAATATATAATCCAGTATGATATTGAGTATGGCTGCAACCGCATTACACATCATGGCATAGGTGGGTGAACCGTCCAGACGGATGCAGAACATACCTATATTTAAGACTTCGTAGAATACGAGAAAAGGAATGTACCATGCCATATATTCTACAGCTAACGGCAACAATCGGTCCGAACTACCTAATAATCTGGCTAATGGCTCTATAAAATAAAGGCACAGAGCAGACAGGATAAGTATGAGCAATGCGGAAAAAGCAATTGCCTGAGTGATATTAATACTTGCTACTTTGCGTTTTCCCTGAGATAAATGAATGGAAGCCACCACCGAAGCTCCCACTCCGAACATCAGTCCGATACCCGCTGCGATCATAAAAAGCGGTGCAGTGATATTTACTGCCGCCAGCGCGTCACTGCCAATTCCTTTTCCTACAAATATCCCGTCCGTAATAACGAACAGAGCCGAGAATACCATCCCAAGTACCGTAGGAATTAGTAACTTACGGAACAACGTGGAGATGTTCATACTGCCGAAATCAATACTATCTTTCATAACTTTCTACCTTTGTCGTTGAAAATGGCGACAAAGGTAGGGTTATGGGAGGAGATAAAAATTACCATTTGGTAATTTTTATCTCTATATTTAATAGCGAAAAGAATCTCTTATGTATATTCTATCAATTATTTGAGCATGTTGAAATCCTTTATTCCAAAAACTTCAGTGGATATTTCACCCAACCAACCGCTTTTACTATTAACACCCACTTGTACTTTGATAAAATCAACGTACTTCAGGTTTGCATCCTTACCGTCGAAAGTTACAGCATGGGATATCTTGAAATGATTGTCAGACGGTCCGGCATTATAGTTGTCATCATCTGTCAGACGATCAATGGCGCTGAAATTATCAGCATATCCCCATTCATAACTATCATTTACCCAATAAGTACCATTACCGGATTGATCGTAATTACGCTCTTTCAGGCGAGTACCTCGCAAAGTATATTGTTTTTCCTTTACCCAGGCGGGATAATAATAATCTTGCCGGTGAAAAGCACCCAGATAATCAATAGACCCACTTTGACCATGATTGTCTGTCCATGGGGTGGGAAGCTGAATACCAGTTGGTTTATGATAGGTGACGGCATAGTCCTGCCAGGTTTCGGCTTTCCCATATTCGGATCCGCGCAATTCATACCAAGTGTCATTAGGTAACCCATCACCATTTTCGTCCTGCATTACCCATACAATTCCCGGTTCTGACGAACCATCAAAAGCGTTTCCTGTAATAGCAATGTTGTAATCTCCATCATTCACGATACTATGATCGAATCCAACGATGATGTATCCACCGAATCCGCCTAGGGAAACATAAGCCGTCTGATTGATTCGTTCTTCTGCATAGGTGCAGGCTTCTGCCATAGTTGTTGTGTTATGATTCTCATTGATGAATTGACCGGGAGCCGGTAAATATTCATATACTTTGTTCATTGACGCAGAACTTGTGGCGCTAATCTTCCGCTGGTATGTTCCTGCGGGAGGGCAAACATTGACTTTTAATGTTTGCGTAGCGAGTATATATGAGTTCTTCATTTCGACCTTTACCGTGTGTTCTCCCTGCTGCTCGGATGTAAACAGATAAGTATCATTTTCTCCGGATTGCACTTGTTCATTGTCCACGGTCCATGTATAGACTGCATCCAGTGCATTATTCACGTCAACCGGTTTGATACGGATAGTTCTGCCGGCTGACATGTTATATTCCGTTTGCAGGAATGTCCAGTTGAAATCTACTTGATCCGGTGAACAAACTTCTACTTTGAAAGTTACTTCGTCATCGCCATCTTCATTGTGAGTAGCAAAACGAACCTGATATTCGCCAAGTTCGGTTGTGGGGAGAGTACAGGTTAATTCGCTCGAAATATCTTCACCGTTTATTTGCCAGGAGTAACTGGTTTCCAGAAAAGAATCTACTATAGGTGTAATGGTTAGTTCAGAGCCTTGAAGCACTTTGAAACCTTTGTTGGCATCCGCAATAGAGATAGTCGGTATATCAAGTTGAAAGACATCGATACGTATCTCTTTTTCTGTTGTCCCTCCGGCATTGGTGGCAGAAATCAGAATGAAATACCTGCCTGCTTCATCGGCTGAAAATGTCAGGGTGGAAGCGGTGCAGATACTCTTTCCATCTATTGTCCAGTTAAAGGTCGTTTCCGAATCGGTATTTTCATAAACAGGAGCGATGGTTATCTCCCGACCAATTTTTGTTTTATAGATGGGGGATTCTTCTTTCAGGGTAATGACAGGAGCGGAAAGAAGAGGAGAGTCCTCCTCTTCTTTCACGCATGATACTAATGCGAACAGAACAAATAAAAGAAGTATAATATATTTCATTAGAATCTCACTGCTACGTCATCATAAGCAAAATAGGCGGGTTGGCTGAAACCATATCCGTTATCATTACTTCCAGTGACATTAAAGTCTATTTTGACCACTTTGCCTAATGCGGATAAATCCCATTTTGTCCATTCAAGTATATTACCCTCGGCTCCGACCAGATAAAATTCCGGACGTGTAGCTACTTCTTTTCCATCTTCATCATAACCGATAGCAACCAGTTTCACCCAATCATCTTTGCCTGCGGGTGCGGTCAAACCGTTACCGTTGGCCACACAGTTGGCTAGGTAGGTCGTCATAGTCACATACATGTGGTCAACTACACGAGCAACTCCGTCTCCAAAGTAAATATAGGGTAATGGACCGTTGGCATATCCGGAATTGTCTGCATAGCCGTAATGTACGCAGAAGTTTTTGGAACCATTATGTCCTCCAAAACCAGTTTTTGCATCCTGATAATAAACCGCTAGTTGGTGCTGGAAGTCTCCATGAGTAAGATCCATATCCAGATAATTGGAAATTGCGTGTCCGCCACCCCAGTATTGGTAATCACCCCATCCGTTAGGAAGTTCGGAAGCAAGAAAAGTATTGTTTGCATCACTCCAGTTATAGAGTTGGTTATTCTTAGGATAAAGTAGTGAGCCACCATATTGTTGGCTGTCAATTAATGATGACCAGTTTCTTTCTCCTACCATGTTAGCATCACCTTTATAATCAACATCCTCGAATGTCAAGAAGTGTGCTTCACGCACTGCTCTTAATTGCATTTTTATTACTTTACCGAAAGCTTTGGACGGAGTGACAAGTATTTTAAGTTCACCATCTTTGACATCATCACCTGAAACTGCCGGAGCTGTGATTCTTAAGTCTTTATCATTAAGAACCGCTGTCCATCCTTGCGGAATAGCAATTAATGTTGCGTCGTTTATATTGGCAGTTGTAAGAAGATACGTCCTTGTTTCATTAGACGAGAACAAGGTATAATCCCTATTGGCAATGTCAAATGTATATGTTTCCCTTTTGGGCAATGTGAACGACGTTCCATCTGCAAGAGTAACTAGTACATGATTGTCATTAACTGTAACAGATTTGAAGAAAGAGTCTCCGTCTTGTCCTTCCGCTTTCACAGGTTTGCCGTCTGTTCCGTTAATGCGTTTGGCTCCTTCGCCTGTATCAACGGTCCAGTATCCGTCACTGTCAACTCCCATAACTGGAGTTGTACCTGTCACTTTTAACTTGTTAGTTGCATCCGGCAGCCATTCTGTAGTACCGTTGGTAGTAATGGTCCAGTAATATATTCCGTCTTCGTCAGCTTTCACTCCAATCACAGGAGCATCTGTACCATTCTTTCCATTTTTGATAGATACGGTGCTTCCATCACTGAAAGTTAATGTGTAGCCATCAGATGTCTGTTCCGTGTTGGTGATTACTTTCCCTTGATTTAATGCGTCTACCAAACTCTGTAAAGTTGTAATTTCAGAGTTCATTTTCTTGACTGTTGTTTCTAGTGTTTCTACTCGTCCGTCGAGATCATTGACTTTATCCCAAAGATCATCGTCATTGTAGCAACTGCATACTGTAACGACAGTGAGCAGTAAAAATAGAATTTTCTTCATTGCTTTTGTTTTTAATTATTAATAGAATTGTGAATTATTGAATCTCTTTTAGTTTCTTATCTGTAAAGGCAATATGTGCCGGAATGTCCCCCGTGATGACTGACCATTTCTTTTTTCCATCCCGGGAGAAACAGTATAATGTGCCGGGAGTCACATAGTCTTTGGCATCGGTGACGAAGAATTCACCTGTTTCCGGATTGATTGCTATTCCATAAGGTATCTTGATAGATTTTTCCGTACCATCTGTAATAAAATTGCGGGTATCAGTTTTCTTTGTTTTTGTATTATAGATAGCGTAAGAGACTGTCCAACTGTTGGTGTAATAACTCCATTCTGTACTGTATACATACAGTGAATCTCTGCAAATAGCCATTTCTGTATTGGGAAGAAGCGGTAATTCTTCGATTACTTTATCGGTATTGGAATCTATTACAAATGTTTCGGAGTAAGTGTCATAATAATCTCCCCGGGATGAGACATAAATATTTCCGTATTGGTCTAATTCCATTCTATGCAAATTGATTCCCACATCAATGGTTTTGATAACTTTGAATGTGTTCAAGTCGATGACGGATACCGTGCGGTCATAATTAGGTACGCGATACCCGCCGGAGTTGGCTACATAGAGTTTGTTGCCCACAATCACCATTTCTTCCGGCTGGTAGCCGACCACACAGGTATCTTTGACAGTCAGTGTGGTAGTGTCAACACGTGCTACATACCCCAGTCTGGCGTTGGGATCTATTTTGACAGGGCCTGCATACGAACTGACGTATGCATATTTATCTTTAAAGACGATATAACGGCAATTAGGTATGGAAATTTGCGTGATGTGTTTTGCTGTTTCTACATTCATCACTTCTACGAAATGAGAACAGTTGATGATGGCATATAACTTATTTCCATAGATTTGGATATCATTTCCCACATCCCCCAATTCTTGTACGACTCCCGGGTTCCGTTCCGCATAGATATTCTTATGATAGATACCGGTTTCGTAATCAAAGTAATCAAGGGTAGCCTTGTTGCTTCCCATATTTCCTTCATTGAGTAGAAAGAAACCTTTGACAGAGGTACCGCTTACTCCGGGGGTAACTTGGTTGGGAGTTGACGGAATAATGCGTTCATCTTCGCGACAAGAAGTCGATAGAAGAACAAAACAGATAATGATGGATAGAACAGATATTCTCATAACATGACGTTTAATTTGATTTTAAAACTTGTACCGGGCATAGGATAGCATTGCACTACTTCATATTGCTGATTGAAGATATTATTAATTTCTGCCGTTACACGTATTCCCGTTTTCCCCCATTGAAAAGTTTTGGATAGGGAAAAATCGTGGGTATACCAGGGCTGTGCGTAGTTCTCCGGGATATTGGCGACTGCTTCATAACGTTCACCTGTATAAATGAAACTATAGTTACAGGACCATGTTTGGTAACTTCCATTGAGGATGATGGAACCTCCATGCCAAGGTATATAAGGAATCTGGCCTCCATACCATTCACTGGTAGGATCGGTAAAATCCTGTGCCTTTTGATAGGTGTAATTGAAGAGAGTGCTAAGTTCCACCTTTCCGAAGCCCCATTCTCCTCGTATGGCTGCGTCTAATCCCCGAATTTCCACATGTCCGAGATTAATCATAGTCCAACGGAACTGGTTGGAGGTAGGCATGGCAATGATTTTATCATCTACTTCATTATAGTAACCATCTATTTGTAAGTCCAGGCTTTTCAGCCAATGGTTATTCCAGGTGTGAGAAAAAGTGATACCCACATCGTATTGGGTGGTATATTCTGGTTTTAAGTCCTTATTGCCTATAAAAGTATAATACAAATCATTGAGAGTTGGCATGCGAAAGACTTTCTTATAAAAGGCTCGTACATTCAGAGGGAGCTTGGTCAATGGTTGCCAGGTGGCTATGACAGACGGAGTGTATTTGTTTTTGGTGCCTGCATTGGCTCCTTTGGTACGTGTATTGTCATCGACATGAGTATATAACAGGCTCGCCTGCAACATGAGGCGGTTGAAGTCAAAGGACGTGGCAGCAGAAGTCAGGATTGTATTACGGGTTGGATAGACAAAATCTATGAGATCGGCCCGTAATGCATTCCATTGAAAATCGTTGGATAATGACATACTCCACCAGGGATAGATGGTGAATAAATGGGCGGCCGAAGCATAGATTTCTTGCTGTCGGTAGTGATTGTCTACGTACATGGTGGTGACATCCAGTCTGGGATCGGATAAATAGTGGAGATAGTCATAAGCATATTTTCCGTTGGCTAGCAGACTGTACCAAGGCTTAAAATAGTTTTGAAAAGAGCCTTGCACAAACAGATTGGTATCCCACTGCCGGTCCTGATGGCGAAACTTACCCGGTTCTTCTCTTACCGCAGCTCCGGGGTATCCCCGTTCCGAATTGTATAGGTATGCTTTGGCTTTCCATTCTCCTTTGGGGACTTTTCCGAAGAATGCATTCTCCAAACGTAACATTCTTACGTCTCCATTTTGACGAACAGCTGTTGTGTCGTAACCATCTTTCTTGGCGTATGTGAATTTATATCGTCCTGATGTATACATATACTCCGTACTGATGGAACTGCTTATTCGTTCGTTGAAACGATGTTCCCAAAGTAGTGACGGATTGATGGTAGAGAATGAACCGCCTTTCACCCCGATGTTCAGATTGTTTTTCTTTTCCCCTTTGAATAGGGGTTTTCGTGTCTGCATATATATGGCACTTGCGGAACTATAATCTTTGGCAGGTTGGAAGATGGCACTTTTTTGACCATTATATAGTGAAATGACTTCCATATTATCTAATGAAAAACGGCCTAGATCGACGACTCCATTTTGCGCATTTCCTAATTCAATACCATCATAAAATACTCCGACATGATGACTGCCCATACTTCGTATATTGACGGTTTTTAGTCCGCCAATACCTCCATAATCTTTTATCTGTACTCCGGAAAAGTAGCGTAAAGCATCGGCAACGGAGTAAACATTTAGCTTCTCAAGTTCTTTGCCGGACAGTATCTGCACAGGAGACATCTTTTTTTGCATCCGATTACTGTAGATAGTAACTTCTTTGAGTTTGAGAAGTGTATCGGACAGAGAAGTCTGATGCCGAACCTTGGATTGGGAAATGGCCGGTAATGTGGTAAATAAAGATAGAATCAAACATAATATCCACCGTAAATGGATACAATGCTTATTGTATGAATGGACTTGAATAGAAAGCATGTCTTTTATTTTATAGGTATAAAAAATCCGTTTGTTCAGATCTGAATTCAATCTACACAAACGGACATATAGCTATTATACCAAATAAAAGATAATTGCTTATTTTCTATTTGACTACTACCCGAAATCCCGCAGGTGTAAATCAGAGCATCAAGGCAGGTCTTCTGACTCATCCCATTTTGCAACGCCTTCCCAGATAAACTATCCAGTGACTTTCGTGTTGCAATTTTGCTCTCTGATTACAAGGAGCGGAGATTTACAGCAGCAGGTTCTGTTGCCGGTTTACACGGCATTCCCTTTTCATTCCTTAACAACGCAAAAGTTGTTTAAGGAAACCTTAACGGCACAAAGTTAGAAAGTTTTTATTAATTAGTTTGTTTTATTCTAAAAAAATATCCTACTGACCAATAACAAATATTCCGGCATCTGATTCTGTTTTCCCCATTTGTTAATAATCAGTTGGATGGAAAAAGGATATATTAATATGTTATCCCAACGACAGAATCAATATTTGTGCCGTCAATACTCGCAGAAACATGGTGAGCGGATATACCGTAGCGTAACCAACGGCAGGTGCATCACAGGAGGTCAGGTCATTGGAGTAAGCCAATGCCGGCGGATTGGTAGTAGAACCAGCCAGAACCCCGATAAGCGTGAAATAATTCAGCTTGCAATAATACCGTCCTACCAATCCTGTAATTAGAAGTGGCAGGATGGTTATGATTACTCCGTAGCCTACCCATATATATCCTCCGCCATGAATGACTGTGTCTACAAAGCCTTCGCCTGCTCCTAAACCTACGCAGGCGAGGAAGATGGAAATACCGATTTCACGAAGCATCAGGTTGGCACTCATGGTGGTATAAGTAATCAGCTTGTATTTCGGACCGAAACGGCTAATCAGGATAGAAACGATGAGCGGACCGCCTGCCAATCCTAGTTTCACAGGTTGCGGAATTCCGGGAAATGCGAAGGGAAGACTTCCCAGAATACATCCTAAAGCGATACCTATAAAGATAGGAATCAGGTTCGGATGATTTAAGCGTTTCATGGAGTTGCCAAGTACTTTCTCTGCATGGGCAACAGCCAGTTCAGAACCTACAATGGTGACACGGTCTCCCATTTGTAACTGTAATTGTGGAGAGGCTACCAAGTCTACTCCCGAACGATTGACGCGGGTGATGTTTGCTCCGAAGTTATTTCTGATTTTGAGTTGTGAAAGCGTTTTCCCGTTCAATTCCGGTTTAGTAATCAGGATACGGCGTGAAATGAGCTCTTTGTTCAGTTGTTCCCATTCCATTTTGATTTCCTTTCCGAAGAATACAGTAATTGCTTCCACGTCAATCGGGGTAGAGATCACTAATATGATATCCCCTACATGTAGAATTGTTTCGGAATTGACCAATTCGGTTTCTCCACCCTCGCGGTGTCTGATGCGGGAAATGACAAACTTACGGTTCAGTAACGGGCGGAGTTCTTTAATCTTGATGCCATCTACCGATTCGTTTCTCACTTCAATGGAGATAGGGCGTACGGTAAGTTCCTGGAGATGTCCCAGACCGACTTCTGCTTCTTTTTCTTCTTGAGCAGTATTGATGCGAAGGAGATATTTCAAAGCAAGCAGGGAAAGGATGATACCTACTACACCCAGCGGATAGCTGACAGCATATCCTAAAGCAATTTCGGGAGCATCTATGCCATTCAAATCACTGTTGGCCTGTTGTGCGGCTCCCAGTCCCGGAGTATTGGTGACGGCTCCGGACAAAATACCTACCATTGTGGTAATCGGAGTTCCGGTGGTGAAGTGCAGGATAATAGTAATGGTTACTCCTAATACTACTACGAGCATAGCCAGCATATTCAGGGTAAAGCCACCCTTTTTGAATGCTGAAAAAAAGCCGGGTCCTACCTGCAAACCAATTGAGTAAACAAACAGAATCAATCCGAATTCTTTTAGAAAGTGGAGCAGGTGTTCGTCCAGATTCATGTTGAAATGACCGAATACGATTCCGACAAAGAGTATCCAGGTAACTCCTAGAGATACTCCCCGCACTTTGATTTTTGCAAGGATGATTCCAAACGCTATGGTTAGTGACAGAATCAGTACGGAGTGTGCCACTCCGCCGCCCCAAAGATTGGGGTAACCTTCAAATAAATTTCTTAGAACTTCCATTGTGATTATTATATGATGATATTTAGTTTAGCTAAAAGTACCCCCGGAGAAATCACTTCTGCGGGGATACGCACACATTGAGCATGACGGTCTAATGCCGTCCTTTTGATATTTTAGCTAGAGAGAATTTATCCTCCTTCAATCATTTCCGATGTCATGACTACTCGATTATTTTTTACAGTTTGCCATTTTCCTATCCCACGAGTAAAAACAGCTATAAAGGTATGAATGGCAGGTCTTCTGACTGACTCCCTTCCTGATGCCTTCCCGACCTTGACTATCTATACCCGGTCAGTGGTAAAAGTAAATATCAAGAAGTTGAATAGAGTTTCACAGCAGCGGGACTGTCCGGGATTTACACCCGATTCCCTTTTAATTCAGATAGTTGATATGGCTATCTGAAACCAATTCGGGGGCAAAGATAGCGAATTTATATAGAACCCAAATGAATGCTACCTATTTATTTTATACACAGTCTGATTCTTGTCGGATATCTGTTTGTTTATTTGATGCGTACTCTCATCTCCTGCACATCAAACGTGACGGATTCATTTCGGAAAAGTCTTTCTATATGTCCGCTGACCACCATTTCCGGAGTAGGCAGCGTGTACATCTGCGGATTATCTATGAGCATGATGGAGTCGCAAAGCGATAAGGCGATGTCGAGGTCATGAGTGGAGAATAAGACACATTTTTTTTCTTCCTGTGCCAGTTTCTTTAAAAGCAAACAGAGCTCGTAGCGGTTAGGTAAGTCCAGGAAGGCGGTCGGTTCATCAAGCAGGATGACGGGAGTATCCTGTGCAAGAGCACGGGCAATCATAATTCGCTGACATTCGCCATCGGACATTTTATCCATTGTCTTTTCTGCATAACCGGACATACCGACTAGCTGCATAGCGTCATCCACCCGCTTTTGGTCTTCCGGTTGCAGTTGGCCGATCCAGTTGGTATAGGGAGCACGCCCTAAAGCTACTACATCTTTACAGCGGAGATTAGCGATACGTACTTTATCGGTGGTGACAAAGCTTATATTCCGGGCTAATTTTTCCGGTTTCAATGATGCTATGTTTTTTCCTTGCAGAGTAATCTCTCCTGATTGAGGCTTTTCCAGCCCCATCATAGCACGGAGCAGGGTGCTCTTTCCCGTTCCGTTACGTCCTAACAGGGCAACGAGTTGTCCGCCTGTGATTCGGGCATTTACCGTTTCCAACAGCGTGCGCTGTCCATATCCTAATGTCAGTTCTTTAAGTTCTATCATTTGAATCTACGCAAGTTTTTAGCAATTACCCATAAAATAACCGGAACACCTAGTAAGGCGGTGATGCAGTTAACCGGAAGTAGGAACTTCTTGGCGATGATGTCGCAGAGAAGCATGCTGATAAGCCCTGTCAGCATGGTGCCGGGGACCAGTATCCGGTGGTCGGCATTGTTGAATAGCAGTCGTGTGACATGCGGTACTGCCAGGCCGATAAATCCTACCGGACCACAGAAAGCGGTGACCGTTCCTGTCAGCAGTGCGGTAGAAACGAAGATGAACGTGCGTGAACGTTTAATGTTCATTCCCATCGTTCGTGCATAATTTTCACCGAGCAGTAACAGGTTCAGCGATTTGATACAGGCTACGGAAATTAGTAAACCGATACATAACATCGGTATCATAATTCCCAGTTGGGTGACTGTGATGTGGCTAAGAGATCCCATTGACCAGAGTGTGAACATTTTCAGTTGTTCGGCAGAACTTAGGTATTGGAGTATCTGAATGATAGCACCTGCTACGTAGCCTATCATAACTCCCATAATCAATACACCGAGAATGTTTTTTACTTTCCGGCTGATAATGGCTACTCCCAATAAGATTATGGCAGTTCCTATCCAGCCCGAACCTACGATACCCAGCGACTGAAGAATTGGAAACTCCGCCCATCCAAGTAATGGAGCACCTAGTATGAACAGAGCTACGCCCAGTCCTGCACCGGAACTTACTCCCAGCAGGTAAGGATCTGCCAACGGATTCTGGAATACAGTTTGCATCTGTAAACCGCTAACGGAGAGTGCTATTCCTATCAAAGCCGCTACCACTACCCGTATGAAACGGATAGAAAGGAGAATATTCCGTGTCATTTCGTCACATTCGCCTCCGGTGAGTACAGCCCATACCTTGGTGATAGGAATATATGTATCTCCCGTTGCCATGTCTATCAGTAATAACAGTATGGCAACTATACCCAGTGTAATGAATAAAAAGGGAGTGCGTTTATCAGGCTGTTTCATTCCAGATGTCTGTAATAGTAAAGTGAATCGGATACGAGTTCGGGGTGAAAGATATGAATCAGGTCACGCAATACGACGTCGGGACGTACCACTGCAGATTCCCAGTAGTCATTACCTCCTGTCGGTGTTGTTCGTAAATTATTGTTGTAAACAGTTTTTTCGCGTACAGCTTTGGCGTCTACAAATTTAGGATTGACCGTCTTTAGTTCATCCAACGTAGAAGCTATGCCTACATTAATCCAGTAGTCGGCCTTTTGTATCAGTTTGTAAGCTGTTTCCAGTCCGATGGGAGTGGAACTGTTAGACTTGTTTTCTTGGTAGATGTAATCCGCACCCGCATCAGTTACCAATTGTGCCATGTAACTTTGTGTGGAAGGCATCACCCAACTGTCGTTCCACGGGGTATTGAGCATAACGGTAGGACGTTGTTCTACCGATTCGGTGAGCGCTTTCAAAACTTGATAACGTTTAGGGATTTCACGGAATATTTCGATGCCTTTTTCCCTGCTGTCTGTTAATTCGGCAAGAGCTACCAGCCATTCGGCTTTACCAAGCGGTGATTCCTCCAAATATTCTCCTACATACATATAAGGTATATACAGTTCTTTCAGTTTGTCTGTTACGGCAGTTTGCGCATCTCCGATACCGTATAACAGGACAACATCCGGTTTCAGTCCTAATAATAACTCATAATTCATTTCGGGGCCCATGTCCTTGATAGAATTTTTATGTGCGAGAATATATGGATTGGATACATAGTCGATGCCCGATACTCCGACAATTTTGTCCACTTGACCTAGAGCGTCGAACATGGCGATGTAGGAAGAAGCCATACATACGATACGTTTCGCTCCGGCAGGGATGGTAGGTCCGTTGAATCCGGCAGGTGCCTGTTCACCGTTGCGTGAAATGAAATAAGACACTTTTACGTCCTTGGCTCCCTGCCATGGATTGGAAACCTGAATAAGTGTGCTGGCGGCCTTGTCCGCACCCAGAATCTTGAATCCAGTAGCATATTCAGGTGTATAGACATCCTGTTTGAAAGCCTCGAGAGAAGTCTTCTTGTTGGATATACAACTAGCCAGGAAGAGAAGACATAGCCATGTGAGGATTGAAATAGGAGATTTCATCTTTATTCGTGTATCTTTTAAATGAATAAATAATTTTCGGTGTCTGAAGATTGACATTGTGGGGCAAAGATAAGTATCTTTGGAGATATTCTTTCTTTTTTTATTGCATTTTCTCCGAAATCATTCCTATTTATGTATCCTCCCCTTAGGCAGGCAGAATGGATTAAGTTTATCGGTCTGCTGATTACTTCAGAGAATTTCTGCACCTTAAAGATTCAGAAAAAGTTTGGAGATGCTTTTTACCCTCGCACTCTCACCCATTGACTCAAACCGCTTATTCATCATAGTTACAGGTGTGAGGGTAAGAGTGAGAGTAGGGTGAGGGTAAACAGTTACTCTCACCCTGTCTCGTCTTGATTTGGTTGATAGGTTAAACCTGAAGTTTATAAGGATATAGTAAATCCATCGAAAGTATGTAGTTATTTGCAGAATCTATGCAGATAATGGCTTGTTCATATAGGTAAACACTTAGTTTCAAGTAGCGAAACATTTTGTTTCTCGGTGTGAAACACTTCGTTTCATTACTTGAAACACTTTGTTTTGCTATTTGTTCTAAGAAGGCAATGCCTCGGAATCAACGCTTTCTCTTAGAGAACCACTCTTTAAACTCTGCTACTCGGGCTTTACTGACAAGTATTTTTTCTTTGATTCCTGAATAATACAAGTTAATGGACAGGCGGCTGTTGAACCATAAGTCAATATCTTTAATAGCTTCTCGCGAAATAAGATATTGGCGGTTAGCCCGAAAGAAAAGAGAAGGATTGAGACACTCCGTAAGTTCATCTAATGTTTGAGAAAAACAGTATTCGGTTTCATCGGTTAAGACTACTTTGACCTGACAGTCCTTAATATAAAACAATTGTATCATATCTACAGAAACGGGCAATAGTTTGTCTCCTTTGCTAGGAATAAGGAAATGACTTTTATAGTTTTCCTGCTTTTGGAGTGAATGTATCAGTTTCAGTAGCTCATTTTCCTGTTGTGGAAAAGGAAACTGGTGTTTGTCAGCAGCATCCTGTAAACTTTGCAGCTTATCGAAAGCGTGTTCTATGTCTTCCTTACCGATGGGTTTTAATAAGTAGTCGATGCTGTTTACTTTAAATGCGCGTAATGCATATTCATCATAGGCAGTTGTAAAGATAATCGGACAAGTAATATTGATATGATTGAATATCTCGAAGGCGGAACCATCTGCCAGGTGAATATCCATGAATACCAGTTCCGGCATCGGATGAGAACTGAACCATTCGATAGTGGAACTGATACTATCCAGTATGGTCACGATTTCTCCATTCGGTTTTATCTCATTAAGCAGTGAAGTCAGGTTTCGTACTGCTGCTTTTTCGTCTTCTATAATGACAATCTTCATGGTGATTATTGTTCTAGTTGTGGTTTTTCAATCAAAGGAATACAAACTGTAAACTCTCTGTCCTCCGTTATTTGTATATCCCGTTTAAACAAAAGCCTGTATCGCTTGGCAAGGTTGGCAAGTCCGATGCCGGTTCCGGAAGTTGCAGTCCATTTGGGCTGAATGTCGTTGCTGATAGACAAATTGCCGTTATCGTCCGTCGTGATATGAATGGTCAATGGCTTCCGGTTGCTGATTTCGTTGTGCTTTACTGCATTCTCAATCAACACTTGCACCGCCATTGGAGGGAGGAGATATTCTTCGTAGGCATTGCTTATCTGTATGTCGAATTGTAGATTGTTCTCAAAACGCATCTTTAATAGAAATATATAAGCGGAAACAAATTCCATTTCTTCCCGGAGACTGACACATTGTGACTCATTACTTTGCAAAGTATACCTTAGTACCCGGGAGAGTTCCTGAATGTAATCCTGCGCTTTATCTTGATTTTCGCGTACCAGCGAACGCAGGGTATTCAGCGAGTTGAACAGCATGTGTGGGTTCAGTTGATTCTTCAGTACTTCATACTGATTGCGGAGATTCTCTGCCTGAAGCTGTTCGTTTTCAATAAGTACCAGTTGCTGCTTGAATATAAGATGAATGATACAGCAACTACTGGTGACGAGACATGCCACAATGAAATCCCGCAATGGATGCAAATAATGATGTACCATGGCATCGATGGCCGGAATATCAAACGTTCTGTGAAGGAAAACAAAAAACTGTCCTGACAAGTTACTCAATATCCATGTCACGATAAAGGAAAGCAAAATCTTTGTCCCTGTAATTTTAATGGACGCCTGATTGAAATGAAACAAACGGGTATTGATGGCAAAAAGTAACAATAGTGACAGAAAGGTAAACAGTATTTCGTTTGCCACATCTATAAACTTCATCCCCGGGAATAAGGAATGACTTTCGAAACGGTCGAAAAGAGATACTGATTCAGGAAAATGAATCAGTACAGCAACCGCTAAGGAGATGATGACTGTGGAAAGTATATACTTATCTTTTTTTATTGCTTTGGCTATCATACAACAAAGATAGTGGTAAATTATGAGTTACCGGTTATAAAATGTGAATGCTGTTGGCGCAGTTGGTCAATTATTGTTTCTGAATGTGTGCCGTGACATACATACCGGGGCGGAATTGCACATTTTCCTCCTTGATGGAAGCATATACCTCGAGCGAACGATTGGTTTCGTCCACTTTTTGTCCGATGGAAATCACGATGCCGTGAAAGGTTTGTGTCCCCATTCCGTTTACCCGAAACTGTACCGGGCTGCCGACTTGTATGTCTGCAAGATCTTTCTCGTAAGTAGTCAGGCAAAGCATCGGGCTGCTTTTATCGATAAGTTCGCAAAGTGCTTCTCCCGGATTGATATATTTGCCGATATTCATCGCTACATTAGCGGCATAACCACTAATGGGGGCTTTGACTTCCAGTAGCGGTTGTATTCCGTTCTTAAGTAATGCCTCCGTTTGGACGCCTAAAAGAGAAAGTTGTGCAGCAGCGGCGTCCTGGCGACTCTTCATGGAGAGAAAGTCCGCTTTACTTTGCTGGAATTTCTTTTGAGAAGCTGCTTGTTCGGCAGACAGATTTTTTTGACGTTCGTATTCAGCTAAGAGATATTCGGTCTGTGCGTGACTATCCAGATAAGTTTGTTGCAGGGTGATGAACTCCGGATTCTCTAACGTGGCGATTACACTGTTTGCAGCCACCCATTGCCCTGGAAGCAGAGAAGCCTTTTTTACAATGCCTCCCATGGTTAAAGCAATGGTTGCCTGACGTTGAGGAGGAAGAACGATTCGTCCGTTGAACGAAACCTGATTAGGCTTTGAGGTAGCTGAAGTGATGGCATCCACTTCGGGTTGTGCGATGGTATCTGCTATCGTTTCGGCAACGGGAATTGCGGCGGATTCGTTATTTGTAGTTTGCTGGTTTCCTTTGCAAGCCGTTAGAACTAGTAAAAGGATGGGATAAACTATCTTTTTCATATCTTATGTTTTATAATAATTATTCTGGGTGATGTATGTCATTCAATGTCTCGATTTTCCACCTACTTGAAAAGTTCATATTCCAGTGCAGCAATATTGTATTGGTAGACTGTTTCAATATAGCCTCTGCGTATCTCTCTGGCGGTGGTAATCGACTGTATATATTCGGCAATGCCTGTTTCGCTCTGCTGCAATTGCAGGTTGGCTGCCTTTGTCAGTTCGTCCGCTTCTTTCAAGGCCGATGAGGTATAATATCGTAAACTCTCGTTATATCTGCGGAGGGATGCTTCCAGTTCGAGTGTCTTATTTCTTAACTCCCGGATGTTGGCATCTGCCTGTATTTGCGCTGAAGCGGCAGTTAGCCGTGCCTGCTTCACTTTGCTCTTTTGTGGCAGGAAGTAGATGGGGAAAGAAAACCCGATCATCCAGGCATTCAGATTCTTAAGTGGGAGAATGTCCTGACGTGTATACCCCACACTAATTTCAGGAAAGAAATGGCTCTGCTCTACACGGAGCATTGCTTTCGCTTCATCTGCCTGGCTTTGAAAGTAGGCAGTATGTGCTCCCGACAGGTTTCCATCCGAAATGCCGGTATAGAATAAGGATAAAGTGGAATCCACCGGAACAATGGGATCGTTGGAGTAGCAACTCCATTGGAAACGTGCCAATGCCATTTTCTCTTCTTCTTTTGCTTGGAACCAGCGGTTATGGAGATCGGCAGCTATGGTGGTCATCATATTTTTCTCTAGCAAGGTAATCTCTCCTTGTTGGTATCGTAATTCTCCGATGCGTTGCAGCTCTTCTGCCATTTTATCCTGATCTCGATACATTGAACAGAGATTAGTGGCATATTGGTAGTAGGCCCACGCCCTTTTCACTTCTGCTGTGATTTCTTTCTCTACCATCTGCCGATAATAGGTGTTCGTTTTTACCTGACGGTTGACTAACGCATTCTTGTAGAATGGCGTTAGAAGGGAGCCCAGACTTTGCTCGAAAGCCAGTTCCTTGTCTTTTTTGTTTTCTCCGTTAAGTTGACCCCAGGAATAGCTGAACGAGGTAGGCGTTGCTTCTATCACTTCTCCGCGAGTGGCTTTGGCTTGTTGAATAGCATTATTGGCTATTTTCAGGCGAGGATGATTTTGTTTGGCTATTTCTATCGCCTGTTCGAGACTGATTGTTTGTGTCTGTTGAGCGGAAACGAACGCGGGAAGAAACAAGAACAGGAGACACAATCCCCCGAAAGGCCAGCGCAGTTTGATTCCCGGACGTCTCCAGGTAGCAAATGAATTTACAATTTTGTAAAACACCGGAATGATGAGTAAAGTCAGTACGGTAGAAATAATCAAGCCACCGATGACCACTGTTGCCAACGGACGTTGTACTTCTGCGCCGGCTGAAGTGGCTATTGCCATCGGGACGAATCCCAGAGATGCAACCAGTCCTGTCAGGAATACAGGATGGAGCAAGTGTGGAGTCCCTCTTTTGATAATCTGGTTTGTAGTCATGGAATAGGTATTTTGTTTACGAAGTTTGTTGAAGTGATTTACCATCAGGATACCATTCAATACTGCCACCCCGAACAAAGCGATGAATCCTACTCCGGCCGATATGCTAAACGGAAGTCCGCGTAGCCAAAGTGCGGCGATACCACCGATGAGCGATAGGGGGACGGTTGAGAATACCATCAGGGTATAGGTGATGTTCTTGAATGCGAAGAACAGAATCAATAGAATGAGCATTAATGCTACGGGGATGACCACCAGTAAGGTATTGATGGCATTTTGCAAGTTTTCGAACTGGCCGCCGTATTCGAAGTAATATCCCGGCTTCAGTTTGATGTTCTTGTTCAATGTCTCTTGAATATTGGCGACAACTTGCTGGATGTCTGCGTCACGCACATTGACACCGATGACGATGCGCCGTTTGGTTGCATCCCGGTTGATTTGCAGTGGTCCACTGACAAGGTCGATGCTTGCTACCTCTCCAACAGGGATTTGAATTCCTTCCGAAGTGCGTACAAACAACTTATCAAGATTCAAGTCGGCCACTTTCTCCTGGTCAAGCCGGACCACGAGATCGAATCTCCGCTCGTTTTCAAAGATTACACCTGCTGACTCTCCGGCATAGGCAGTTCGGATAATGGTGTTAAGCTCTTGTATGTTGATGCCGTAACGGGCTATTTTGCCACGGTTGTATTTCACTACCAATTGAGGTAATCCCATCGTCTGCTCAACGATGACATCCGCTGCTCCCGGCACTTTTTCTACAAAGGTAGCTGCTTCTTTGGCTCTTTCATATAATTCGTGCGTGTCTTCTCCATATAATTTGATGGCAATATCTGCTTTTGCTCCCGTCATCAGCTCGTTGAAGCGAAGCTGTATCGGTTGCGAGAAGTTGAATTCGGCACGTTCGGAGAGCGGAGCAAGTGCGTCTTTCATTTTATCCACCATTTCTGCACGGCTTCCGGCACTTGTCCATTCTTTGAATGGTTTCATGATAATCATCACATCGGCATCTTCCACTGCCATCGGGTCAGTGGGAACTTCCGCCGTTCCTATTTTGGCTACCACGTGTTTGATTTCAGGGAATTTATCCATTAATGCTTTCTCTGCCAAGCGGGAAACTTCGATACTTTCGGTCAGCGAACTTCCTGCGGGTAGTGTCATTTGCATGGCAAAATCACCTTCGTCCAAAGTGGGAATGAACTCTGCTCCCAGGCGGGTAAAGAGAAAAAGTGAACCGATCAGCGCGGAGAAGGCTATGATGACGGTACGCCATTTGTAACGAAGACAGGCGCGCAGGGTATGCTGGTAGATCTTGTTCAGTTTCTCGAAGAAGCGGTCGGCAAGGGTGGGTTTCACAACAATGGTATGCTTCAGAAAGAGGGAGGCCATCATAGGAACATAAGTCAGTGAGAGAATTAAGGCTCCGATAATGCAGAACACAAGTGTTTTAGCCATGGGGGTGAAGTATTTCCCTTCAATCCCGTTCAATGTAAGGATGGGGAAGAAGACGATAAGGATAATCAACACTGCAAAAGTGGCCGAACGTGTAACGCCGGAAGCTCCTTTTTCCACTTCTTTGTCCATCTCTTTGCGGGTCAGTGTACGGCCTCGGAATTGTTTTCCGTAAATGTGGGCGAGGATACCTTCCAATATAACGATAGAGCCATCTACTACAATACCAAAGTCAATGGCACCGAGACTCATTAGATTGGCGGTGACATTGAATACACGCATCATGATAAAAGCGAAAAGCATTGCCAGCGGGATGACGGATGCGACAATCAGTCCGGCACGGAGGTTGCCGAGGAAGAGGATGAGTACAAGGAAGACGATAACCGCTCCTTCAATCAGGTTGTTGACAACCGTAGAGATGTTCCGGTTTACCAGTTCCGAACGGTTCAAGTAAGGTTCTATACTGACTCCTTCGGGTAATAGCTGCTGTATTTTTTCTACCCGTTTTTCGAGTTCTTGAGTCACTACATTTGCGTTGGCACCTTTCAGCATCATGGCAATTCCGCCGACACACTCGCCCTCACCATCCTTTGTCATGGCACCGAAACGCTTTGGAGAACCGAAGCGGACAACTCCTACATCACTGATATGTACCGGAATCCCATTCCGGTTGGTCACTACAATCTGTTCAATATCCTTGATGCGGGTAATCATACCTTCCGACCGGATATAGTAGGCGTTCTTTATCTTCTCAATGTAGCTTCCTCCGGTATTTTGGTTGTTGCTGCTAAGTGCTTCGAACACCTCGCCGATAGTGATATTCAAAGAGAACAGGGCGTCCGGATCGACGGCTACTTCATATTGTTTCAAATAACCGCCGAAACTATTGATTTCTACTATACCGGGTATACCGGACAACTGACGTTTCACCATCCAATCTTGAATGGTGCGGAGCTCCATTGCGTCATATTTCTTCTCATATCCGGGAGCTACCTTCAATATATACTGGTAAATCTCTCCCAGACCGGTAGTGATGGGCATCATCTCCGGTGTTCCGAGCTCGGAGGGAATCTCGCTTGTTACGCTTTGTATTTGTTCATTTATCAACTGCCGTGCATCGAGTGTGGGGACACTTTCTTTAAAAACGACCGTTACGACCGATAGCCCGAAGCGGCTGACAGAACGGATATCTTCGACATTCATAATATTGCTCATCGCTATTTCGATAGGCATAGTGATGAGTTGTTCCACCTCTTGTGGCGCGAGTGTAGGGGATACGGTCACTATTTGTACCTGATTATTGGTAATGTCGGGCACGGCATCGATAGGTAGTGTCAGCATCGCATAGATACCTCCGATAAACAGGAAGAGAGTAGTGAGTCCTACAAATAGTTTCTTCTTGATTGAAAAACGTACAATAGCTGTAAACATGACTTTCGTTGTATTATTATTTCACAGTACAAAATTACTGCCTATCTTCATCCGTTATCACTAAAAATAAATGAAGCGGAAAGATTGTGGGGTGAAGTGACGGATTGGGGAATTGAAAGATGTAAAATCATAGTTCTTGTTTCACTGCTGAACAAACATTTCTTTCAGTTTACTCGTTTAATATAAAAACAAACTAAATGTATATTCAACATGAAAACATTCGTCTTGATGATGGTAAGCCTGTTGTTTGCAATTTCTTCGGAAGCGCAAAACAAGTCTTTTTATGATTTTACAGTGAAAACTATTGATGGTAAGGACTTTCCTCTTTCTTCACTGAAAGGTAAGAAAGTGCTGGTAGTCAACGTGGCATCTAAGTGTGGGCTGACGCCCCAGTATGCTCAACTGGAGAAACTATATGAAAAATATAAAGAAAAAGACTTTGTTGTTATCGGTTTTCCGGCGAATAACTTTATGGGACAAGAACCGGGTAGTAATGAGGAAATAGCCAAGTTTTGTTCTTTGAACTACGATGTTACTTTTCCGATGATGGCTAAGATTTCCGTTAAAGGAAAAGATATGGCTCCTCTTTACCAATGGTTGACGGAGAAAAAACAGAATGGGAAAGAAAACGCACCGGTTCAGTGGAACTTTCAGAAGTTTATGATTGATGAGAACGGACATTGGGTGGGAGTTGTGTCTCCGAAAGAAAGTCCGTTCTCTGAAAAGATTATTACTTGGATAGAGAAGGAATAAGAGAGACTTTTTTCAGCTCTTCTTCGAAGTTGGGAGTGAAGATTCCTTTACCTAGATTTTCTTTTATTTCTTCGATCTTCCAAAATCGTCCACCGTCCAGTTCGTCGCTGGGATGGATTTCTTCCTCATAAACGGTTTTGTGGACAAAAACAAGCTCTTTTTCCCGGCTGGATTCAAAAACATAACTGGTGAGAAACTCGGGAGTGAAGTCTGTGATGCCCAATTCTTCACGGACTTCTCTCTTTAGGGCGATTTCTACGCTTTCGCCCAAATCAATATGTCCGCCCACAGCCGTATCCCATTTTCCCGGTTGAATGTCTTTCCATTCGGGTCGTTTCTGTAAATAGATGTCTCCTTGGGCATTGAATACGTGAAGGTGAACTACCGGATGAAGCAGTTTGCTACCGCTGTGGCATTCTCCGCGAGTGGCGGCTCCGGTGATATTTCCCTGTTCGTCTACGATAGGGAACATTTCTTGGTTATTATCGCTTGGCATAGTGTCTTTTATATTGCGTAAAATCTTTCGGAGAGGAGAATATCTTATGGTATTAATAAAGAAGAATCTCCATAACTTAGGAACCGGAAATCATGCGCCAGTGCATAATCATAAATAGTGCGCCAATTCCCTTTTACAAAAGCTGAAACCAAAAGCAGCAAGGTACTTTGCGGCTGATGGAAATTAGTAACCATCGCTTTCACTATTTTATAATTGTATCCCGGTGCTATGATAATCTGTGTACTGGTGTGAAGGGTTTCCAAACCATTCCTGTCGAGATATCCCAATATCTTTTGCAGCGCAACAACGGGAGGAATCTGGTCGTACTTTTCATAAGGCTGCCATTGTTTGACACGTAGTTCTTCTTCCGTAGCATACGGATTTTCAGCCAATGTAACTCCAATGTGATATAGGCTTTCCAGAGTCCGTACAGAAGTAGTCCCTACTGCAATAGCACAACCGTCGTGGTCAATCAGTTTTTTGATGGTGCTCCGGTTGACCGATATATATTCCGTGTGCATCTCGTGACCTTCGATTTCTTCACTTTTTACAGGTTTGAATGTGCCTGCTCCTACGTGTAGAGTTAATTCTTCAAGATCGATGCCTTTCTCTTGAAGTGCATCCAATACTCGTGGAGTGAAATGTAATCCCGCCGTAGGCGCAGCTACCGAACCTTTAATCTTAGAATAAACAGTCTGATAAGTTTCCTTGTCACTTTCTTCCGTATTCCGGTTTAAGTAAGGAGGAATAGGAAGCTCTCCGAACACTTCAAGGATATCGGCAAACGTTACTTCCGGATTATTCCATGCAAAATCTACCCAATGGCTGGTTCCTTTACATTCTCCTCGGGTAGCGGTCAGGGTAATAGGGAATCCTTTGACGGTCATTTCGCGTTTCAACTGTCCGTCTTTCCATTTCTTCAGATTGCCGATCATGCAAAGCCAGGCGGCATGTACTGTCTGTTGGAAATTCAAGACATAATCGTTTGGCTGAATCGGTTCAAGACAAAACACTTCGATCAGTGCTCCCGTCTCTTTTCGAAAATGGAGGCGTGCCTGAATGACTTTTGTATTATTGAATATCATCAGGCTGCCTTGCGGCAGATATTCCGGCAAAGACGTGAAAACATCTTCACTAACTTCTCCACGACGGTATATTAAGAGTTTGGACTGGTCGCGGGTAGGCAACGGGAATTTAGCAATACGTTCATCCGGAAGAGGATAATTGTATTCACTGATATGGATATGTCTAGGATCTTCTTTCATTGTTTTCTAAAATAAAAAGAGGTTAGAACCCATTCGGTTTCTAACCTCTTTAACCAGTCGGGGTGACTGGATTCGAACCAGCGACCACACGCCCCCCAGACGCGTACTCTAACCGGGCTGAGCTACACCCCGAATTGCGGATGCAAAAGTACAGATTAATTTTTAATTAGCAAATAATCCGTTGATTTTTCTAGTATGAATTGTGCCGATTTATAGCTATTATTCTGATTATTAGTCTTTCTTGTGAACATACAAATCTTTATTTCAATGAGTTAGTAGTTTTTTTGATTGCCTCTTATGTGATATAAAAGTACATTTCTTTAATTTTGCTTGAATTAGAAAACAATCTGCTTATTTTTCATTTGAAAGCATTAATCCTTTTCCTGTCCTAAAAACACTATAAAAAACAGGTCAGTCTATAATAAAACGAAATAGGAAAATGATAAATGAACTAACAATCAGAGAGTTTGTTTATAAATTAATGCAAATTAAAGGTGTTTGACTTCCTTAGTATGATACTATATTTCCATTTTTGGTGCGTGGTAAATTAGGAAGTTATACATTTGTAAAAAGACTTAGTTTAGAAAGGTGTTAAATGTTAGACATTAAAAATAGAGAGACATTAGAGATATACGTCCTGGGTGACGATTTTAAATTTTATCAAAATCTGAAGTATCTTCCTTTGACTTCTTATCCTTCTAATAATCAATCAGCTTTGATTATATATTGTTTAGGTGGAAAGGCCAAAATTACAGTGCATGAAGATGTACATTGGATACAACCGGAGGAATTGATTATATTATTACCCGGACAATTTGTCTCATTTAGTGAGCCAAGTGAAGATTTCTCGACCGTTACGATGGTTATATCTACTTCACTGTTTAGTGATGCGTTAAGTGGTGTGCCCAGATTTTCTCCGCATTTCTTTTTCTACATGCGGACTCATTACTGGTATCCGCAGACGGAACGCGATATTCCCCGGATATATAATTATCTGGGTATGATAAAAGATAAAGTTACCTCTCAAGATATATATAGGCGTGAGCTGATTATTCATTTGTTGAGGTATCTGTATCTGGAACTGTTCAATGCTTATCAAAAGGAATCTACCTTGATGACTGCCCGCAGGGATACCCGTAAAGAAGAGTTGGCTAATAAATTCTTTGGGCTTATCATGAAGCATTTTAAGGAGAATAAGGATGTGGCTTTTTATGCGGATAAACTGTGTATTACTTCCAAATACCTGACTATGGTAATTAAGGAGACAAGCGGGAAGTCTGCCAAAGACTGGATTGTTGAATACATCATATTAGAAATCAAGGCTTTGTTGAAAAACACAAGCCTGAACATTCAGGAAATAGCGATTAAAACGAACTTTGCGAATCAATCGTCGCTTGGACGTTTTTTTAGAAAGCATACAGGAATGTCGCTTTCACAATATCGAATGAGTAACTTAGAACAATAGTGCGGACAATTGCCTCACAAGAGGCAATAATATCTATAGGGATTGGGAAGAGAAAGGGAATGAAGTTTATTTCATTCCCTTTTATTATGCGGTATATCTGATGTAAGATGGGTTAAATTCCCATACATTCGCGATAGAAGTCGAGCATCTCGAAGATAGTGTCCTTGTCGGCAGTCTGATTGATGCAAATGTCTCCAATATCTTTTAGTAAGGTGAAATTGATAGTACCTGAAGTATTCTTTTTATCATGCGTCATAAATGCATACAGTTGGTCATATTTCTTGCAGTCGAAAGTAAATACGCCATAATTATCCTTGATAAACTGGATCGTTTGCCTCATTTTTTCTTTCGGGAAACCTACTTTGAGATGAGAAAGATACAGTTCGCACACAATTCCCCAAGCTACTGCATATCCATGTAATACAGGACGGTTTTCTGCCAGTGCCATACTTTCGAACGCATGTCCTACAGTGTGTCCCAGATTTAATGCTTTGCGAATTCCATGTTCGAAGGGATCCTGCTCCACGATATCTTCTTTCACTTGTACCGATTGGCCTACCAATTGTTTGAGAGCTGCATAATCAATACTAGAGGAATCGAAATTGAGCAATTCTGCCCAATGTGCCGTATTGCTAATCAAACCATGCTTCAACATTTCAGCATATCCGGAGAAGAAATTGTGTGTATCTAATGTGCGCAGGAATTCAGTTTCAATCAATACACTGTTTGCCGGAGCGAAAGCACCGATTTCATTTTTCAGTCCGTTGAAGTTGATTCCTGTTTTACCCCCCACTGATGCGTCCACCATAGCGAGCAGAGTGGTTGGTATATTGATATAGGAAATGCCCCGTTTGAATGTAGCTGCGGCAAAACCTCCGAGATCTGTCACCATCCCTCCTCCAAGATTGATAAGTAAAGAGTGGCGGGTAGCCCCTTGAGTGCTTAATGCCATCCAGACGGAAGCGAGTGTTTCCAGAGTTTTATGCACATCTTCTGCTCCGATACAGATTTCTACAGCATCTTTTAACAGCCCCGATTCCTTTAGAGAGGGGAGACAAAGACGCTGGGTATGCTCGTCTGTGAGGACGAATAATTTGTCATACGGACATAGCTCAATGGCACGACCGAGGCTCGTTTCCAAGCTTTCGCAGAGAATAACTTCTTGTTTACTCATGATTCTTTTGCTTTTTTACTCTGCAAATGTATATAAAATATCTTTTTTTACTTACTTTTGTCTCATTAAAACGTTTAATCATGAAAGCATTATTACCTGTATATTGTCGTCCTTTAGGATATGTTGTCTTGTTGGTAGCTCTGTTCATCCCTTTTATTTTGGTGATGCAGGGAGTAGTAACTGATACTAATTTGTTGTTTTATAAAGAATGTACAAAGTTGTTGATGATGGCAGGATGCTTGTTAATAATCTTTGCATTAAGTAAGAATGAAAGCCGTGAAACGGAGCAAATCCGGAACTCGGCTGTTCGTAATGCCATCTTTTTGACATTCTTGTTCGTCTTTGGTGGTATGTTGTGGCGTGTTATGCAAGGAGATGTGATAAACGTCGATACTTCCTCTTTCCTGACTTTTCTGGTTTTTAATGTGCTTTGTCTGGAGTTTGGTCTGAAAAAAGCGCTTGTTGATCGATTCTTTAAAAGATAATTTTCTTTTCAATTAAACCTTTTGCGATTCGATTTGTCAAAAAGACATTGTTATTGCTACTAATATAATCGTAAATAAGGTAAATGAAAAGATTTTCAGCAGGGTTGGTGCTGATGTTGCTATGCACCTTCTCAATTTTTGCACAGAATAAGGTTATTACCGTTTCGGGACGTGTGGTGGAATCCGATACTAAAGAGCCCGCAGCGCAGGCTACAGTTCAATTGCTATCATTACCTGATAGTGCTTATGCCGCCGGTATAGCCAGTAGTAACCAGGGATGGTTTACTCTCCCCAAAGTAAAAGCCGGAAAATATGTGTTGAAAGTTTCCTATATTGGATTCCGAACCAAGCTCGTACCGGTACAATTATCTGCTAACGCCACTGATAAAAAATTGGGAACCATTACATTGGACCCTGATGCTGTCATGCTGAAGGAAGCGGTGATTACTGCCGAAGCTCCGCAGGTGGTCGTGAAAGAAGATACGCTGGAATATAACTCAACAGCTTACCGTACTCCCGAAGGGGCGATGCTCGAAGAGTTGGTGAAGAAACTTCCGGGAGCAGAAATAGACGATGACGGTAACGTCAAAATCAATGGTAAAGAAGTAAAGAAGATTATGGTGGATGGTAAAGAGTTCTTTGGCGGTGATGTGAAAACCGGATTGAAGAACTTACCGGTCAACATGATCGACAAACTGAAGACGTACGATAAAAAGTCTGATTTGGCACGTGTTACCGGAATAGATGACGGAGAAGAAGAAACTGTTCTTGACCTGAAAGTGAAGAAAGGTATGAATCAAGGTTGGTTTGGTAATGCAAGTGTTGCCGGTGGTACAGAAGATCGTTACGGAAGCAACTTGATGTTGAATCGTTTTGTCGATAATAGCCAATTCTCTTTAATCGGTTCTGCTAATAATGTGAACGATCAGGGATTCTCCGGTGGAGGTGGCGGACCTCGTTTCCGGAACAGCAATGGTTTGACTGCTACCAGGATGTTAGGGGCTAACTTTGCTACCCAGACTGAAAAATTGGAACTGGGAGGTAGTGCCCGTTATAATTTCAGTGATCGGGATGCAACATCTACAAACTACTCGGAACGTTTCCTGCAAAATGGAAATTCTTATTCAAATTCGAACAGTAAAGGCCGCAATAAGAATACGAACTTTAATGCAGACTTTCGGTTGGAGTGGAAACCGGACACATTGACAAATATCATTTTCCGTCCGAACGTTTCTTATGGAAAGTCTAATAGTTATTCTATTTCCGAATCGGGAACTTTTAATGGAGATCCATTTAATTTGGTGTCTAATCCTAATGAGTTTTTGAATAAGATTTTCTGGGGAAGTACGGATGATCCTTTAGAAGCTATTCGTGTCAACGCCAGTAATAGTGAATCAAAATCTGAAGGGCAGAATCTCTCTGCAAATGCTTCTTTGCAAGTGAATCGTAGATTGAATAATCAGGGACGAAACATCACTTTCCGTGGTACATTTAGTTATGGAGATAATGACAGCGAACAGTTTAGTGAATCATTGACGCGTTATTTTGATGATAATGCAAAAAAAGAAGATGATGAGCGTAAACAATATACTACTTCTCCAACCAAAAATTATGATTATACTGCCGAACTGACCTATAGCGAACCGATTGCGAGAGCTACCTTCTTACAGTTCCGCTATAAATTTCAATATAAATATAGTGAAAGTGACAGAAGTACATACAGCTTGATTCCTGATGCCGATAAAGGACAGGATTGGTTTTGGAATTTTGGTGATGGTCTGCCTGTAGGATATGAAGAGAATAAAGATAGAGATTTGAGTAAGTATGCTCAATATAAATATTATAACCATGATATTAATGCAGGACTAAATATTATCCGCGAGAAATATAGATTGAACTTTGGAGTATCTTTGCAACCGCAGAACACCAGATTGGATTATAAGAAAGCCGAAGTAGATACTGTAGTAAAAAGAAATGTGTTCAATTTTGCTCCTAACGTTGATTTTCGTTACAGATTTTCTAAAGTCAGCCAGTTGCGCTTTACCTATCGGGGACGTGCAAGCCAGCCGAGTATGGAAAATTTGCTTGATGTAACTGATGACTCCAATCCGTTGAATATCCGTAAGGGTAATCCGGGATTGAAACCTTCTTTCTCTCATTCTATGCGTTTGTTTTATAATACTTATAATGCAGATAAACAGCGTGGCATGATGGCTCATGTAAACTTGAATATGACTCAAAATAGCATTACTAATGCCACTACTTATAATCAGAGTACTGGTGGAGTGACTGTTAAACCGGAGAATATCAACGGAAACTGGAATGCGATGGGAATGTTTGGATTCAATACAGCATTGAGAGACAAGCGGTTTACCATAAATTCTTTTTCCCGTGCTAATTATACCAATGCAGTTTCTTATCTTTTTAATGACGATACTAAAATAAATGACAAGAACACTAGTACGACACTGACTTTCGGAGAGAATCTGAATGGAACTTTCCGTAACGACTGGTTTGAATTTACCTTGAATGGTTCAATCAACTATAACTTTGAGCGAAATCAACTGCGTCCGGAAAACAATCAAGAACCCTATACATTTGGTTATGGTGCAAGTACTAATATCTCTTTACCTTGGAGTATGACGTTGTCTACCAATATCACTAATAACGCTCGTCGTGGTTATCGTGATGCCAGTATGAATAAGAATGAACTTATTTGGAATGCACAGATTGCCCAAAACTTCCTGAAAGGCAATGCCGCAACCATCAGTTTTGAAGTATATGATATTCTGCGGCAGCAATCTAATATCAGCCGTTCGTTAACAGCCGATATGCGTTCTGTTTCTGAATATAACGGAATTAATAGCTACTGCATGCTTCGTTTCTCTTATCGTCTGAATGTTTTTGGAAATAAAGAAGCTCGCGGCAATATGCGTCATGGCGGTTTTGATGGTGGTGGACCTCGTGGCCCGCGTGGTGGCTTTGGAGGTGGCAGACCACACTAAAGCAGAGTAATAGGTTTAAATAAAAACAGGAAGTCCCGGCACAACGATTCAATGTTGTTGCCGGGACTTCTTTGTTAATCCGAGAATTTACTCTATATTTGTTGTTTAGTATTCGTATGAAAGGAGATTCCTATGATTGATTGGAACTATATGCTTAGCCAGATAGCAACAGTGGCTTTTGATATTCTTTATTTTGGAGCCATTATCGGTACGATTGTCATCATCATTCTTGACAACCGGAATCCGGTTAAAACCATGGCATGGATACTCATATTACTTTTCCTTCCTATTGTCGGGCTTGTCTTTTATTTTTTCTTTGGGCGGAGTCAACGTCGCGAACGTATCATTGGGCAAAAAAGCTACGACCGCTTATTGAAGAAACCAATGGCCGAATATCTCGCACAGGATTGTTCGGACGTTCCTTATGAATACTCCCGTCTTATTCAGCTTTTCCAGCAAACGAATCAAGCGTTTCCATTTGAGGGGAACCGTGTGGCAGTCTATACCGAAGGATATACCAAACTTCAATCATTGTTGCGTGAACTGCAAAAAGCGAAGCAGCATATCCACATGGAATATTACATCTTTGAAGATGACGCTATCGGGCGTATGGTCAGGGATGTGCTGATAGAAAAAGCTTCTCACGGGGTTGAAGTACGGGTTATCTATGATGATGTAGGTTGCTGGCATGTGCCTAATCGTTTTTTTGAAGAAATGCGCAATGCCGGTATTGAAGTCAGGAGCTTTTTGAAAGTACGTTTTCCTTTATTTACCAGTAGGGTGAATTACCGCAACCATAGAAAGATTGTCGTTATTGACGGACGCGTGGGCTTCGTTGGGGGAATGAACCTGGCAGAACGTTATATGCGTGGCTTTTCTTGGGGGATTTGGCGAGATACGCATATCATGTTGGAAGGCAAGGCAGTGCATGGTTTACAAACGGCTTTTTTGCTTGATTGGTATTTTGTAGACCGTACGTTGATAACCGCTTCCCGTTATTTTCCGAAGATTGACTCTTGCGGAAGTTCTTTAGTGCAAATTGTCACGAGTGAGCCTATCGGGCCTTGGAAAGAAATCATGCAGGGATTGACTGTTGCTATTACCAGTGCAAAAAAATATTTCTATATGCAAACACCTTATTTTTTGCCTACAGAACCAATATTAGCAGCTATGCAAACAGCAGCATTGTCTGGGGTGGATATACGCTTGATGTTACCGGAACGTGCAGATAACTGGATAACTCATCTTGGATCGCGTTCTTATTTGGCAGATGTGATGCAGGCAGGTGTTAAGGTCTATTTTTATAAGAAAGGTTTTCTACATTCTAAGCTGATGGTTTCAGATGATATGCTTTCCACTGTAGGCTCTACCAATGTTGACTTCCGTAGCTTTGAGCATAACTTTGAAGTGAATGCTTTTATGTATGACGTAGAAACTGCCCTTGAAATGAAAGAAATATTTCTTCAGGACCAGCGCGAAAGTACACAGATCTTTTTGAAGAATTGGGGCAGACGTTCGTGGAGACAAAAAGCTGCGGAGTCTATCGTGCGTTTATTGGCTCCGCTGCTTTAATAAGGATGAAATTGTATTTGGATCTTATCTGAATAGTGAGAAGTTCACACTTCCATACACCCTTCTCTCAAGGAAATGTGGATTTTCTTCGAAATTATTATCTTTTCCATGCTCCAGTACCAATAATCCTCCTTCTTTGAGAAGATTATTCTGAAAGATTAATTCGGGTATTGTTTCCAACTCTTTTAAAGCGTAGGGAGGATCGGCAAAGATGAAGTCGAACTGTTCGCGGCCATTTTTGATAAACTTGAATACATCTCCGCGTATCGGCAGACATTTGTCTGTCTGCACCTCTTTCATAATTTTGCAGATGAATGAGTGATGTGCAGGATCTTTCTCAATGCTGATAACATGGTCACATCCACGGGATACCAGTTCGATACTGATGCTTCCTGTCCCGGCAAACAAATCAAGAGCTGTTATTCCTTCTTCAAAATCGATATAGTTATTGAGTACATTAAACAGATTTTCTTTGGCGAAATCTGTCGTAGGGCGTGCTTTAAATGTCCGAGGCACGTCAAATCTTCTTCGTTTGTAAATACCGCTGATTACTCGCATGTTAATAAGGCTTGCATATCAATATTAGTTGCAGGATTCATGATGAATACCTGTAGGATAAACTTTTTCAATTCACTCATTAAAACGTCTTTCTCCGGAAGTATTCCGGTTAGGTGTAACTCATCCCGTTCTTGATTAAACTCCAGTTGTTTCCAGGCGTACAATAAATAGTAAATACGGTCTTCTGTGTGCGTACATTCAAAGGAATTAGCCAGAAGCAGATGTCCTCGTTCAAAGCAATAGATGTCAATGCCGTCTTTGCGTATAGAAGCATACATCTTCTTACTGTTTCCCAATCTGCTTTTTACAGAAAAATAATCGATGAATGGAGTAGATTGAGAATAGAAACGAGCTTCGGGATATTGTTCATTCAAAAAGGTCTGTGCGCTTTTGTCTATGCCGAAGATGACAGCTACATTATTCTTTCTTAGAATATTATAGAGCACCGTTTCGTTTTCTCTTTTCTGATGATTATGATAAAACAGAAGTTCCGCCTGTTCCTCTTCAAACAATTCTAATGGCACAATCGTAAAACGCTTGCCTGCCATCATAATGTTTACCCGTTTGTAAGGATGATTTAGGAAGTCCGATTCGTGAAAGACCGCCTTTAGATTGGCTGTAAGGGATAGAGATGTGTCTATCTCTTTCTCTATTATTGAAAGCGAATCGTCATGAATCGGGTTATAGATAGAAAAAGAAAATCCATCCGTACTAAGACGGATGGATAAAGTATATTGTTTTGATTTAGTAAAATCAATCATTATTCCCAGTTACCAGCACCATTGTTTGGAGTATCGATAGAACCTACCATCAAGCCGCTATATTTGCCTAGTTTAGAATCCAGGTCTTTTAGGTTGATGATTTCTTGTTTGTCAAGTCCGCTCAAATAAGTTTCGTATGGAGCTTTCACTTCGAACAAATATACTGGAGCACCAGACTTGGCAGTGTCATTTTTCACGTTCATTTCGAATTGAGCACCATTTCCGTGAGGAATATATTTCATAGAGTCGGCATTGAATCCTTTTGGATAGATAGTATCCAATACAGCTACCCACATCGTGTCACGTTTGAAGTTTTCAAGTCCCCATTTCTTAACTTCATCGTATCTGCCGGTTTTCTTTGCTTTTTCGATGATAGCCATGGCTTTCTTTTCAGTCAGTCCGTCTTCCAATTGCTTGTCAGTTAACATTCCCATCTTCATAACGAACGGCAATTTTTGATTTTTAACGAAATCAATCAGTGTGTCTAATTTGGGTGCATACATTCCGCGGTGCAGCGAACGGTATTCCTGCTGTGCCTTACGGATGTCGATCAAACGGGCAATGACTGCTTTTTCTCTTTCTTTTTTTGCGTTTTCAAAATTGATAGGACCCATAATGCTGGTGTAACAGATGTAAATCAGTGCAGCAGCACAAAGCACCAATACAATATTAAATACTGTTTTCATGATAAATTATGTTTTTAGTTGTTATATTCGCATCGCAAAAATAGAATAAATAAATTTAAATACGATAGTTCCTCGAACTTTTTTCTCGTACAAAAATGATAAATAACTATTTAGAAAGGCAAATTAAGGAAAATTTTCCTTATCAGCCAACTTTAGAGCAGGAAATTGCTGTAAAATCTCTTTCAGAGTTTCTGCTGTCCACACTGGCAGATGAAGTCTTTATCTTAAGAGGGTATGCTGGTACTGGTAAAACATCGTTGGTAGGGGCATTGGTGAAAACGATGGATCAGCTGCAGCAGAAGTCTGTATTGTTGGCTCCTACAGGACGTGCGGCAAAAGTTTTTTCAGCGTATGCAGGACATCCGGCTTTTACTATTCATAAAAAAATATATAGACAACAATCTTTTTCTAATGAACTTAGTAACTTTTCGATCAATGACAATTTAGCTACCAATACATTGTTTATTGTCGACGAGGCTTCCATGATTTCAAACGAAGGACTGTCGGGCAGTATGTTTGGAACAGGACGTTTATTGGATGATTTGGTGCAATTTGTGTATTCGGGACAAGGTTGCCGACTCTTGTTGATGGGAGATACAGCACAGCTTCCCCCGGTAGGTGAGGAGTTGAGTCCTGCGCTTTTTGCTGATGCATTGAAAGGTTATGGACTTGAAGTACGTGAGATTGATCTTACCCAAGTGGTTCGCCAGGTGCAAGAATCCGGAATATTGTGGAATGCCACGCAGTTGAGGCAACTGATAGCGGAGGATGATTGTTATTCCTTACCTAAAATAAAAATAACAGGTTTTCCTGATATTAAACTGGTACCCGGAACTGAACTGATAGAAGAACTGACTAATTGTTACGATCATGATGGTATGGATGAAACGATTGTTGTCTGTCGATCTAATAAACGTGCGAACTTATATAATAATGGAATACGTGCACAAATTCTTTGGCGTGAAGATGAATTGAACACAGGAGATATGTTGATGATAGCCAAAAATAATTACTATTGGACAGAGAAGTATAAGGAGATGGATTTTATCGCTAATGGAGAAATTGCAGTTGTCCGGCGTGTTCGTCGAACTCGTGAAATATACGGTTTTCGTTTTGCTGAAATTACTCTCCGCTTTCCTGACCAGAATGATTTTGAATTGGATGCGAATCTATTATTAGACACTTTACATTCGGACTCACCCGCATTGCCGAAAGAAGACAATGACCGATTGTTCTATACAGTACTTGAAGATTATATAGATATTCCAAACAAAAGAGACCGGATGAAAAAGATGAAAGCCGATCCGCATTACAATGCTTTGCAGGTGAAATATGCCTATGCAATAACCTGTCATAAAGCGCAAGGCGGACAATGGCAGAATGTATTTTTAGATCAGGGGTATATGACGGATGAGTATTTGACTCCGGATTATTTCCGGTGGTTGTATACCGCTTTTACTCGGACGACAAAGATATTGTATTTGGTGAATTATCCGAAAGAGCAGGTGGAATAATCATGTCATAGCATGAATCACAAAAAAATGGAAGGTTTTCTATGAGAAAACCTTCCAAAAGGGAGAGGAATATAACAAGGGAGTTTAGTATAAATCGAGAATGTAAATTAAACTGTGTTAGCAAAGTTAATATTTTATTCCTTGCTGACACAGTTTAATTTACACATCCTATAAATCTGATACTTTTGTGAAAGAAAATGGTCCAACAGGATGCTTATCTCCACTTTTTAGGTTATTATTGTCTTCATTTGAATCAGAACACAAAGGTACGATCATTAATTTCTTATCTGCTATTATACTTGTACCATTTAGTCCATATATGGTGAAGTTCGTATTAGATCTTAGTAATGTACTTTTTAAGAATGTGTCTGTTTTCTTTATTGTTGCAATGTTGCTTCCAAAAGATTGATAACGCCCATAAAGAGTATAAGTTTTACCATTTTCATTATAAAGTTCTTGTCCTCCAGCTACTTCTAACCTACCAGTTTGGCTATTGTATTGCATTTCGAAAGGATAGTCTTCTATTAACTCTTTAACATCTCCCCAACCATAAACATTATAAGTATGTCCCTTTTCTTTGGGTTCTATTCTTATAGTAAATTCTTCAGCACCACCGAATTGCCAATAATCTCCTTCAGCAAACCAATAAAGGGATTCGAGAGGTTTTATTTTCCATGTTCCAATATATGAGTCATAATTTATTCGTTCGACTACCTTAGGTTCTGCAGACGTTTTATCATATGTTTTTCCACTCCATACAACTTCTTCTCCATATAGTTTTTTACCGACTTCATTCAAGCCAAAACTGTAATCAATAGAAGGAAGTAGATTGTAAAATACCATAGCCCCATATCCATTAGATACAACTTTACCAAGATTTGTTTCTAGGAAACTAGTTGAAGTAAAATAATTTTCGTTCTTTTGCCCTCCATCATTTACTATGAAATTTAGGTTTACAGGGCAAGGACCATACATCTCTTTTGGGACTTTTACAGTATTCTCACGATTGGTAGCATAACTTCCATATGAACCATAATACGTATAATCTATCATATCTACTACCTTTTGGTTTTCTACTACCATATCGCCCGTGACTCTTGTTGTACCATTAATGGGGGGAGTACCAAATTCATACACTGTTATGAGTTTATCGGGCATTAATTGCCGACATTCATAAATTAGTCTTGCATAATTATCTCCAGATGGAGCATCAAATCCTTTATAGGTATTTTGCAGATTATGCTTTTTATAATCTGCCCATTCGTCATCAAAATCTACACCATCTAATCCATAAGTTTCTACATAATATTTGATTTCTTTAGCAACACTGATTGCTGTTTCTTTGGAAAGGTTTGCAAGACCTACTCCATTACTTCCAAACATACTTAAGCATACTTTAATACCTTTCTCTTGTAATGGACGGATTAGTTTGTCAGCGTTTTGGAATATATATTTTATATCATCTCCACATTCTAAAAATACACGCCCGGCTTCCGAACCAGATGGTTGAAAATTAAGTTTTGCTGCAAATATATGTACCACATCGAAGAACGGTTTTCCGCTTTCTTTCATTGTATACTCTCCTGCATTTAGAATATTGTCACTTTTTACTTCTATATAGCAGAAATTCTTAACCAGTCCTTTGCTTATATCAGGTATTTGTCCTTTTGGCCTAATCAAATAGATATAATTTTGATATTTCTGTTCTAATACTGTATTTCCGTTTTTTAGCTCTACACTAATAGGGAGAGCATAAGTAATTTTACTAGAGGTACTTCCTGCTACTAATTCTACTTCAACTTTTTCAGAAGTACGTTCGCCTGCTTCAATTGTGGTCTTTCCATTATTAGTGAAAGTTACATTTTCCTGTGGATACATTTCGTAGGAAGTTCCATTTACCGAATTATATGTATCAAGTACTTTGGAATCTATCTTAAACTGTATTTCTGTATTTTGTGTTGCAGCTTCTGTCAACTGAAAATAGACTTGAGTCTTGGCAGCTTTGTCACTGAAAACTTCAATAGTTGATAGTTCCCTTGCTCCTCCTGCATTTTTAACGTAGCCATAAACACCATAATCTTCGTATTTATCTGTATTAGGTACAGGTAATTCAATGTCATCATTGCAGGCATTAAAAAGACCTCCTGTCAATGATAATGTTGTGATTAATACTCCTAATTTTATATATTTAAAATTATTCATTGTTTTCTTTTTTTAGATTTGACATCTTTTATTTGCCTAATTCTACTTCTACCCATTCCAGATCTGTTAGAGCTGTTCCATCATTTCCGTTTTGGGTATAATCCTTGATGGCACCTCCTACTCCTTCATCAAATTTCCAATAAGCTATTAAACCTTCCGATGATGGGTCAACTGCATAGAAGTGGTCTTTCTCATTGATTTGTTCAGGAGTCAATACTTTATTCCATATACGACATTCACTAATTTCACCACATAAGTATCGGTCGTCATTATAAGAGTAACCAATTCGGAAACTATATGGACCTTGTTCTGGAGTATCTGCAAATGGAGCACCTATATGAACGATTCCTCCATCTCCTTCTATTCCTGCTTGTGTATTTTCATTTCTTACAAATTCTTCACCATTGACATAAACGATGCAAGTTTTAGCATCTGCGTCGTAGGTCACTGCAAGGTGTGTCCATACATCTGCTTCGATAAGTGGTCCTTTCACGCTTTTACCATCTATGCCTGGTGCTTGTAATCGGTTTGGCTCAATACCTACATCACCAATTCTTAGTAAGAAAGAACCTTCTATTCCCATTACAGTATTTAATGCACGGAATTCATGCGGTCGTATAAGAGCTTCCATTGATACTTTGCGTAAATTGTTGAGAGGCTCTGGATTTTTCCATTTAAAATAGACACAATTTTTAGTCATATTGGCTACCGTATTGATTAGTGCGGCACCTTTGAACACATAATATATTGTTCGTGCACTTTGGAGAATTCCAATGTTGGCATTATCTACTGTTACAGGTAATACATATTTTTGTTCACGATCTAACGATAGTAAATTCTCAAAAACAATTGTAATTTCACTGGATTGGACAGAACCTGCAGGAATGACAACCTCCGGTTCCGGTATTTTATAACAGTTTGTTGGCAATGCAATTGTCTGATCATAATAGCCTTCATTGTAAGTACTTACTAATGAAGGATCTGCTGCTATGTGGATTGTAACATCTTCCGATTCTTGTTTAGCAATTGCCACCTTAAAGCTACGCTGTTCACTGTCATTAGAACCTTTCAGGAATATGCTGTTTACTTTGATTGTATTATCTACAAATACATTATTGTCAAAGTTCTCCATGTCATTGCAGCTTGTCAGAAAACCAGTGAGCAATGCCGCTGAAATCAGATATAAATTTACTCGTTTCATCTTTTTCTATTTTTTTGCTGCAGGGTTAATAATTTGTATAGCTTCTCTCACATATTGATAAGCATTGTTTACGTTATAATAGTCTCGTTCGATATTATAAATAGACAAACCTGCTTTCTCATAGTTGATAGCATCACCTGATACCCAGTAAGCTGCTTCTGTGAGTGCACGTTTTGCTCCATTGTCATATAATCCAGTAGTTTTATTATTAGGGTCAGTTGTGCTAACAGACACAATGAAGCTTCCAGGTACTCCTTCTTCCATGATTGCCATTTCTGCATTATAGGAAAGTTCGGTTACGGTTATTACATTTGATGTGTTCAGGATAATGTGTCTGAATGACTCTAGTATCGTTTTATCTACTAGGTTTTGTGGCTTTCCTTCCAATGTAAATGTTTTATCTTTATGTTGTTCCATCCAAGTTTTGATAGGACTAAAGAAAGCATTTTGTATAGAGAGAAGTTCGTTTTTTTCTTCTTCCATCATATGTGAAGGGCTTTTGCCAATATATCCTATTATGAGTCCGTCGTAATTATATACGCTTGCCGGTTTCAAAGCTTCTTTTACAGCATCTTCCAAATAGGGTATAAAATCAGGTACTACGTAGTTCTCGTCTGCTTCTTGATTCGTTTTAACCATTTGATTGTATTCTTCCTCAATAGTATCGTAACTAATTGTATATACTATTTTGGTAGCCTTATTCGTACGGATATTTTCTATTTCTTTTTGTTCGAATTCTACCAGTCCGTCGGGATATATCAGGCTGACAATATCAATACTATCAGGTATATCGTTAAGATGATGTCCACGACTAAACGGTGTTTTTATACTATTATCAAAAGAAGCATATACGAATTTATGTTCTGAATCTTTGTATGTACGTAATTTCTGTAGATATTGTGCATATTGTTCAGAATTAATTTCTTTAACGTCAGGTTGATTGACCTTGATATTTTCAACGTCTGTCCAGTCATTGCAAGCAAGCAATGTGATACTTGCTATGCATACAGTTGCGATGTTTTTTATATTGTTTTTCATCATTTCAGTCTGCTTTTATTGTTCTATTCTTGGATTACAATCCCACCAAATACGAGAATGCATATAATCCCCACCTAGACTTGTTACTGCTTTTCTAATATTCTCACTATTAGTTTTGTATTCATCTTGTGGATAAGTCAGACGGCGCGGAAATTTTCCTTCTTCTATGTCTCCACCACTTTTATTTGATGCTGTACCCATTAACTTAGGATAACCTGTTCTACGGAACTCTGCCCAAGCTTCTAGCCCCAATGGAAAGTTTGCAATCCATTTTTGAGTGATAATGCGCTCAAGACTTTCTTCGAAGTTACCATCTTTCCATTGGACACTTATTGTACTTGGAGTACCACTGAAAGAATATGTTCCTAATGGGTCTTTATATGATTCTGGTGTGTTAGTGCTTACTAGGTAATCTTCTACATTCTTTGCTCCAAGCTGTTCGAAAGACAGACGTATGCCTGCTTCATAATATGCTTTTGGTGTTTTTTCTGTATCCCATCCTCTTAATGCGGCTTCTGCTCTCAAAAACATGACTTCTGCAGCATTCATCCACATGATAGGACTACTTACTTCTACTTTTACATTTGAGTAACATTGGCCTGTTTTGATAGGGTATTCATTACCTACGCGTAAGCCGTGGAATCCGTTTGTTATATTTTCAGATTCGTCAAATGTTGATGTAACGCCATAGATTTCGCGACGAGGGTCTTGATAGCCATTCATATAGGAGGATAAGTCTGCTGAAATCTTAGTTTCGCCTCCATTATAGCTATAGCATACCATATAAAATGGATTAATCGTTGCCGGCATGAAAGCATTATCACTATTTTCGGTCATTACTCCTAATTTGCCATTTGAGGTATCAATGGCTTCTTTTACCATTATTTCGGATTTTCCTTTATCGACATAGCATATACGCATGGCCATACGTAATTTCAGTGAATTAGCAAATTTAATCCATTTTTCAACATTTCCGGAGTAAACTTTATCAGCGTTGGCAGTCAGATTCTGGGTTCGGTTGATGGTCAATGTGTTGATGGCATCAGTCAGTTCATCAAACATTTTGTAATAGACTTCCTTTTCAGTATCGAATGGTGCTACTAATTTACCGTCTAGTCCTACTTGTGAATAGGGGATAGGACCATATGTGTCAGTTACACGAGACAATGCTGCAACTTTGATGATTTGAGCAATAGAAATAGGTATTACATCTTCTGTTGCCGATTTTACATCTTGCATATTTGCGTAAATATTGGGCATAACATCCAAGTATAGTTTACCTAACCATTCTTGTGAAGGATTGTAGTATGAAAATGAGTTACCCCATACTTGGGAATCTGCAAAATAACCACCCCAAGGACCACCGAGAAGACATTCTGTAAATTGATTCAAGTGTTCTTCTACAGGTACTACATAACTTTCCATTCCGATTAAAGCTGCACTTAGGTTGTAGCCGTCACGTCCCATCTCATCTTTTGTTACTTCATATGGATTGGTGTTATAATCTAGGTAGTTTCCTGTACAGGAGGTTAGTAACGTTGTTATAATTCCTCCTAACAAAATATGTTTTATAATAGAATTGTTCATATTAACCATATTCTTAATTAAAATTTAAATCTCACATTAAATCCCATACTGCGTGCACTTGGTACCATAAAGTTATCAATTCCTTGATAATAATTACCTGTAGAAGCTACTGATTCAGGATCGAATGGGGCTTTACAGTAGATCATCCATAAGTTACGTCCTACTAGAGATACTGTTACATCTGCAATTCCCCAAAGTTTACTTTTAGGAATAGTGTATCCGATGGACGCTTCTTGTAAGCGCAAATTTGTTGCGCTATATGTATAGTATTGTGGTAAGTTGCTTTGACCTCCAACTACAGAATACCATTTTTGTGCATCTAGCATATCACTGTTGTTTACAAGTACACCTCCAAACTCACGTGCTTTAGCTGTTGTCTCTGATACACCATAATAGTCCAAGTATGCTTGGGTTGCAGAGTAAACAATTCCGCCGATACGTGCGGATAACATGAAGCCAAAGTTAAAATTCTTATAAGTAAAGTCATTACGCCACGACATGTTACATTTGGGGAATACACTGCCCAATTTGATATCTTCAGCTTTAGTGTTGCTTATAACTTCTCCATTAGCATTTACAAATATATTTCCATTGTTATCTTGTTGAAGTTTGGCTGTTGAGTAGAGATCTCCCAAACTACCTCCTTTTTTCAACACGAAACGTGCATAGCCTAGTCCACCAACATCCAAGCGTTCCAAAGTTCTTTTCTCATGAGTAATTGGATTTTCATAATTCTCCATTAATTCGAGTATTTCATTTTTATTGGCACTGAATGTAAAGTTAGAACTCCAACTGAAATTGTTATTCCAAGTGTTATGATAACCGAGTGATAATTCAATACCTTTATTACGTACACTACCTGTTTGCACGTACATGGTTGAATAGCCGGAAGACGGTGATATGCCCGGGTCAAATGTCTGATTATAAGTCTTGGTAGTATATAGTCCTAGGTCTAAACTAAAGTTCTTTAAGAATTTGGCAGTTATACCCAGTTCCCAAGAATCTGTTTTTTCAGGTTTCAAATCATACATTGGGTAGTTGGTTTTAGTTGTCCAAACTTTGTTTGTCTGGTCCCATTCATAAGTTGGGTTAGCTAAAAAGTGGGCAAAAGGTAAACCTACTGATGCAAATGAAGCCCTTAATTTTAAGAAAGAAATCTGTTCTGGCATTGGAATGATTTCAGATAAAATAACAGAACCTCCAATAGACGGATAGAAGAATGCACTTTTTACTGAATTGGGACCAGCCAATTGTGATGGCCAATCGGTGCGTCCGGTTAGAGTCAGGTAATAAGTGCTTTTATAACCTAATTCTGCACTAGCGAATATAGATTGTGTCTGATCGTGATAACCATATTGGTAACGTCGTGTCTTTACATCATCTAATTGGAATACGTTGAATACATTTGGAATTCCACTGTTACTAATTGGACCTTCGTTTTGAAATACATCTTGTTTCATATCGGAGTATGAAGCACCGATATTAGCACTTAAACTGAAAGTTTCTCCGAAGTTCTTATTGACATTAACCATTATGTCGGCATAGGTTTGTTTATCTGTTGTCTTGAATATACCATACAGACCATTATTGGACTCTTCTGTTAATGTTTTGTTACTGGTAGCATATAGCTTTTTAGTGTAGTCAGTTGTCGAATTATCCATACGTACACGACCACTTACACTTAACCAATCCAAAATTTTATAATTCAGACTTGCGCTCAACATATAACGGTCTTTATCATTTTCACGTAAGTTGCGATAAGCGATCCAGTATGGATTTTGTCCGGTCATACCAGAAAACATACTTTCAGGCCAATACTGCGTGTTGATTTTACGGGTTACGTCGTAACGTTCGTACATTTTGATATCATTCCAATCATTACCTCGTGGAAATAAATAAGCAGTGACAAGAGGATTGGAATATGTGCCTTGATTGACCATATTACGGTCATTTTGTTTGATATAACTTGAACTGACATCTAATGTCATTTTATCTTGCAAGAAAGAAGTTGTATTGCGGAAAGTGAAATTATAACGATTATAATTATTATTAGGAATCATTCCTTTTGAGTTAACCGCACTTGCAGAGAAATAGGTTTGATTACGCTCTGTTCCAGTGGAAAGAGTTACACTTTCTGTCGTAACAACACCTGTTTGTAGGAAATCACTAATAGGATTATAACCCATATAATTGGAACTGTTTAATCTGTTTCCCCAGCTTTTTTCTACAGAACCGGAGTTCAGTGAATTATCTCCTGTTCCGTAGCGGTTTTGGAATTCTGGGGTTCTGAATGGGCGCATAAACTCTGTGTTCTGGCTGACTGTAAGTTGTAAACGTCCTTCTTTCCCTTTTTTAGTCGTAATAACGATTGCGCCATTTGCGGCGTTACTACCATACAATGCCGCAGCTGCTGCACCGGTTAGAACAGACATAGATTCAATATCTTCAGGATTGATGTCAGCAATGGCTTCCGTACTACCTTTTGAATCGTAACCTTGTCCTCCTTCACTCCCTAAATTGAACATTGGTACACCGTCAATGACATAAAGGGCATTACTGGATTGGTCGATACCTTTTGTTCCGCGCATTACCACTTTACTGGCACCTCCTACACCAGACGAACTACTATTAATTGTGACACCTGCTACTTTTCCTGATAATGCGTTGATAAAATTGGCGTCTTTATTAGTTAATAGTTCTTCGCTTTTAACTTCTTGTACATTATAGCTCAATGCTTTTGTTGCCCGTTTGATACCCAATGCGGTAACAACAACTTCTTCGATGACTTGTGTGTCATCTTGTAAAATGACATTGATGTTGGTTTGTCCGTTCAAAGGAATCTCCTGTGACTTATAACCGATATAAGAGAATACAATAATTGGATTGGTTTCATTGGTAGAAACTTTATAGTTACCATCAAAGTCGGTGATACTACCACTTGTTGTTCCTTTTATCAGAACACTGACACCAATAAGGGGTTCTCCTTTGGAGTCTACTACGTTTCCACTAACGGTACGTTCTTTACCAACTTGTTGTTGAGGAACTTGGGATTCTTCTTTATCAGAAAGGTAAACGATGTTTTCTTCCACCTTGTAAGAGATGTTCTTTCCTTTCAGTAGCCTATTCAATACATTTGTTAAAGAGGCGTCTTTTACTTGCAATGCATCTACAGTGACGGATGATAGTTTGTCACTATAGAAGAATTGATACTTGGATTGTGACTGAATTTGTTTGATGACTATTCCTAGAGTAGTGCGTGGAGTCGATAAGGTCAATTGCGCCACCGCCCATTGCATCGGAACTGCCATAAACAAAAGAATCAATAAAGTTCGAACAAATTTCGTTTTTCGAATCAAATGATTGCTTTTCATACTTTTAATTTAATGGTTGTAGAATTTATTAATACACAAAGACAGTTGTTGATTTTCCGTCTTTGATAATAAAACAATGCTAATTAAATAAACACTTAGTCTAAATCTTCTTTTTTTGAAGAAATATTCTAAAATCTTAATTATTATCTTGTATATATATTTGAGTAAGCGGTTTATGATATGTTTTAGATTCTATATTTTAGATTGTAGAGTATGGACTCGACGTATTATGGTATTGTGTTGCTTCTTGAACTTAAGTTAATATTAGTTTGTGCCATCGTATTGGCACGACTGTGCCACGTTGATGTCACTGTTGTGCCAATACGGTGGCACAGCTGTGCCAACAAGATGTGACAATCATGTCATTTAGCTATAAAAGTGGTGTCGATTTGTTATACTAGTCGTACCAAGCCGATGTTCTAATTGTGACATTTAGAAAACAATGTCACCAATCATAGTCTTCAATATATGCATCAAACTTTTCCGGATAGGTTACTCCGCAGTTTTTAAGAATGTTCAAGATATGTTGTTGTTCGGCGGGGGAGAGTAAACGTTCTCCTTTACGGGTGCGGTAATAGGTTCTACGGCTTAGATAACTCATCAAGTGGGCAACAACAGTCTGCATCTGTTTATGAGGGATACAGTCTAAGATTCCTATAAAACCTTTGGCATATCGCACTTTTGTATTGGAACGATAATGAGGGCAATCTCCTTTTATGCTGGCCAAAAGTTTTGGACTGATAATAACCCAATGCTCGATATTTTCTGGTACACTTTGTTCTGTGAGTTGTCTTAGACAAGTATTTGCTTGAGGACATTGTCGGTTTAGGCACATTGCATATTGATAAGGCACTTTTGCAAAGTCAATCTTTTCTTTCATGATTTATATGTAGTTTGTTATGCAAAAGTAGTGAAAACTATTAAAAACAATAGCCTGAAAGCAGACTTCTTTGCTTTCAGGCTATTGTTTTTAACTGTTCCCTTGATGGACAACCCTCTTCCGAAGATAGCTAGTAGCTGAAACAGGGATAAAAACTTAAAATATAGGGTGGAGACTATTGCTCTTTAGAGAAAGAATAGGGCATATCTTCTTCTTTAGTTCCTCTATTCTGATTAGGTTGATTGCTCATTTCAACACTGATTGTACCTCCCTTGAGCAAGTTTTCGTGTCGGAGATAATTTTTAGTGTAATCAGCACCATTGACATTCATCGAATTGACATAAAAATTCTTCTTACTGTTATTCGGAGCATCAATAACCAAACTATTGCCATTCTCAAAATGGAGTGTAGCTTTCTTGAATAACGGAGCACCTATAATATATTCATCCGTTCCCGGACAAACAGGATAGAAACCTAATGCCGAGAATACATACCAGGCAGAAGTTTGTCCGTTGTCTTCGTCGCCACAATAGCCGTCCGGAGTAGGAGAGTACATACGATCCATTACTTGACGCAACCAGTATTGGGCTTTCCAAGGTTGTCCTGCATAGTCATATAAATAAATCATGTGCTGAATCGGTTGATTGCCATGTGCATAGTTACCCATATTCATCACAGTCATTTCACGGATTTCATGAATCACTTGGCCGTAGTAGCTATCATCAAAAATAGGAGGTACGGCAAAAACAGAATCCATCATGGTGATAAACATCTCTTTTCCACCCATCAAGTCAATCAATCCTTGAGGATCGTGGAATACAGACCAAGTATAGTGCCAGCTATTTCCTTCCGTAAAGGCGTCCCCCCATTTCAGCGGAGAGAAAGGAGATTGGAATGTACCATCTTCGTTGCGTCCACGCATTAACTTAGATTCCTTATCGAAAAGATTCTTGTAGTTCATGGCACGTTTTGCGAAAAGATTAATCTCTTTTTTCGGACGTTTAAGTTCCTTTGCCAGTTGGTAGATACACCAGTCATTGTATGCATATTCCAACGTGCGTGCGGCGTTCTCATTGATTTTTACATCATAAGGCACGTAACCCTGTTTATTGTAATATTCATATCCCAGACGTCCTGTTGATGATACTTGTGGATGTACATTCTCTGTTCCGTGAATCAGCCCTTCATACAATGTTTTTATATCGTCCACTTTCACTCCTTTCATGTAAGCATCTACTAAGACAGAAGCAGAATTGTTACCAACCATACAGCCTCTGTGCCCCGGACTTGCCCATTCCGGGAAGAAACCGCTCTCTTTATATGTATTGATCAGACCTTCCTGCATTTCCTTGTTGACTGACGGGTACATTAGGTTCAATAACGGGAATAGGCAACGGAAAGTATCCCAAAAGCCTGTGTCGGTATACATATAGCCCGGTAATACTTGTCCATTATAAGGGCTGTAGTGAACCGGTTGTCCGGCAGCATCCAGTTCGTAGAACTTGCGTGGGAAAAGTAGTGAACGATACAGGCAGGAATAGAATGTACGGTATTGGTCGAGATTGCCACCCTCTACTTCTATTTTGCCTAATTCCTGATTCCAGGCCTCTTTTCCTTTTTTGGCTAGCTGTTCGATATTATCTTTGCCCAACTCTTTCATATTCAAAGTTGCCTGTTCAAAACTGATGAAAGAAGAAGCAATCCTTGCATGTACTTGTTCGCCTTTATGTGTTTGGAAACCAATAATGGCTCCGGCATGATCTGTTGTCTGTTCGGTAACATTTTCCTGCAGATTGCCATTGGCTACCGTAGCTTTATAAGTGAAAGGCTTGTCGAATTCAATAATAAAGTAATTTTTAAAGTTTTCGGGAACTCCACCGCTGTTGCGAGTCGTGTAACCGATAATCTTGTTTTCTTCCGGAATAACCTTAATATACGATCCCTTATCAAAGGCATCCACTACAACATACGAATGATCGTTTTCCGGAAAAGTGAAACGGAAAAGAACGGCACGCTCGGTTGGAGCCATTTCTGTCACTACATCATGCTCTGCAAGATATACTTTATAATAATAAGGAGTGGCAGTTTCTCCTTTGTGGGCAAACCAACTGGCACGCTTTTCTTCATTGAATTCCGGTTTGCCTACTACAGGCATAATAGAGAATTGTCCGTAATCATTAATCCACGGACTGGGTTGATGTGTTTGTTTAAATCCACGAATCTTATTAGCCGTATAAGTGTATTGCCATCCGTCTCCCATCTTTCCTGTCTGTGGAGTCCAGAAATTCATCCCCCATGGACGGGCAATGGCCGGATAAGTATTACCTGTTGATAACTCGAAACTAGATTGAGAACCCATAAGCGGATTGACATACTGCGTCCAGTCTTTGGCTTTTGCAAAGACGATACAACTTAATGCACATACTAATAGGAGATACTTTTTCATGGTCTTATTTATTATTTATGGCTCAATCGAATCAGAAATCGATTGAGCCAATTTATTTTTCAAGGTTTTGTTTTTTTATTCAATTTGAACAGCTAATACCAACTCATTCCTCTTCTTTGGAGGAGAGAGCCGGAGAGAGGACTCCCCATTTCGTAGGATGATCGGTCATCTTGATTTCCATCGTTCCTCCATTCGCAATATCCTGATGGTTAAAGAATGGAATGTTTAGAGCCTTACCGTTCAGCGATACACTTTCAATGTATTTATTCTTTTTCCCATTATTCTTTACTACAATACTGAAAGTCTTTCCTTCCGGCAGATTGATAACCGCTTTGTCGAAAGCAGGACGTCCGATGGAATATACCGGCTTGCCGGGACATACCTGATAGAATCCCATAGAGTTGAGTATATACCAGGCAGACATCTGACCGCAGTCCTCATTACCCGAAAGACCGTCTATACTGTTGGCATACTGGCTCCGGTAAACACTATCTACCAACTCTTGAGTTCTCCAAGGGTGGTTAACGTAGTTATATAGATGGATCACATGATGACTTGGTTCGTTTCCATGTGCATATTGCCCGATAAGTCCGCTGATATCTGATGAGGTTGTTTCACCTTCAAGTGATGAATCGGCCGAGAATAAAGAATCGAGTTTCTGGACAAAAGCATCTTCTCCACCCATCAGATTGACTAACCCTTCTACATCATGCGGCACAAACCAAGTCCATTGCCAAGCTGTTCCTTCACAATAATCATCGCTGCGGTGAGTAGATGCGCGCGGATTGAATGGAGTACGCCATTCACCTTTTGAGTCCAGTCCACGCATGAAGCGGATTGATTTGTCGAAATAAAATTCGTACGCCTTGGCGAAGCGTTCATACTTTGCTTTGGATTCAAAATCACTCATTGCTTCTGCAAAGATAGAGATACACCAGTCATCATACGCATATTCCAGAGCTTTGGCCACTGATTCATTTTCGCGGTCACAAGGGATATATCCGATGGCATTCTTATAATATTTTGCTTTAGGCATGAGATGAGGCAAAACCAGATCCGGACATTTGATACCGGTGGTGTCATATTCGGCGGCACGCAGGCAAGCTTTATAAGCTTCTTTCGCATCAAAGTTGCGATACCCTTTCATGTAAGCATCCACGATGACCGGAACAGCATGATAACCAATCATAGTGCCGGTGTAATTGGAAGCCAAGTCCCACATGGGGTATATCCCACCTTCCTGATGTTTCTTAATTAACGAATTGATAAAGTGATTATTCAGATCAGGATCAATGATAGTCATTAGCGGATGTAGCGCACGGAAAGTATCCCATAAAGAAAATACAGTGTATATCGGATTAAGGGTGTCTCCTTGATGCACTTCAAGATCCATTCCTAAATAACGTCCGTCTGCATCAGTGAACAGATTTGGACTGATTCCCGTATGATAGAGGGCCGTGTAGAAGATGGCTTTATCTTCTTTATCGGAAGTTGTAATATCAATTTTGGAAAGATATTCATTCCATGCCGTACGTGCGTCTTTACGTACTTTCTCGAAATCCCATCCGGGAATTTCTGATTCAACGTTCTTCCGTGCACCGGCAATATCGACAGCGGACACACCTACTTTAACAAGAACCTGTTCGTCTTTACTGGTGTTGAAATGCAATAATGCTTTGCAGACAGGAAGCCGTTTGCCATTGTCCATGGTGATAGAATCCGTAACGAGCGTATAAGAGAATGGTTTAGAAAATTTAGCGTAGAAGTTGATGTATTGGTCGAAAGCCCAATAAGTTGTTTTCTTGTGTCCACAGATTTCCGTATCGCTTATTACTTCTATTTCCATCTCGGAGTTAGTCTGTCGTTGCAGGCTGTAATCCAGGTCGATGATAAATCCGGATTCGGCGTTTTCGGGAAAAGTATAGCGATGGATTGCTCCTCGTTTGGTGGATGAAATTTCAGCTTTCACCTGGTAAGTATCAAGAAAGACAGAATAATATCCTGGTTCTGCGATTTCATTCTTATGTGAGAAAGAGGAAGCGTATGCTAGGCGTTGGCTTTGGGGATCGGTTGTACGATATTGTTGTTTACCCACAGTTGGCATGAGCAAGACATCTCCATAGTCGCAACAACCTGTACCGCTGACGTGGGTGTGTGAGAAGCCATTGATGGTAGAGTCGGCATAATAATAACCGGAACAAGCATCCCAACCATCAATCCGGGTGTCCGGACTGGGCTGAATCATCCCGTGGGGAACTACCGCTCCGGGGAAGGTATGACCATGTCCACCGGTACCGATGAAAGGGTTGACGTAAGCACTATAGTCTTTTACATTAGTGGGGGCTGTGCAGGAGCTAAGTGTGAATAAACCTCCTAAACATCCTACTATTAGGAATGTTTTTAATTTCATGGTATTAATAGCTTTTAAGTTTTAGCCGGTTCATCTTTTACTTCTTATTTGGGAGAAATGAAGATATTGTTTCCGACAATTTTATAATCAATAGGTATAGAGTTTTGCAATGATTTCAACACTGACTCGATATTCGATTTCCTTTTCAGTACACCGGAGTAAGTTTTACCTGTCTGAATATCAGGAGACAGAATGATTTTCACATCATAGAAACGCTCCAGCGCTTTGGTGATAGTGAAGATATCTGCTTTTTGGAATGGAATCAGATTATCGTGCCAAACAGCATCCAATTTGGCATCCACTTGTTTCACGGTCAATCGTCCATTATTTTTGTTCAGTTCCGCACGTTGCCCTGGAGTGAGGATAATCTGCCCCTCTTCCTTATTGCCTTTTACTTCAATCTCACCTTCAATAAGTGTCGCCTCCGCTATCCGGCAACGCTTATCGGATTTTAAATTGAACGTAGTTCCCAATACGCGTACGCGTATTGCGTCACTTTGAACGGTGAATGGCTTATGGCGGTTTTTGGTGACCTCAAAATAAGCTTCTCCTTCCAGGTAGACATTGCGTTCCTTTTCGGAGAACTCACGTGGATATTTCAAGGTTGCTGCATTGTTCAGCCAAACCTTGCTACCATCCGGTAAGACTACCTCCTTAACAATGCCTTCGCTGGCTACTGCAACCATCATTTGTTGATTGTTTCCGCTTTGATAGAACCAATATCCGACTCCACCACCCATGACTAACATCACAGCAATCACTGCGGCATATTTCATCCAGCGATGCATGCTTAATATTTTGCTCTGTTTACCTTTCTCTTCGTCCAGCTTTTTGTAGAGTTGTTTTTCCGCACGAAGTATCCGTTGTTCATCAGTGTACTGGTCGAATTTACCCAAATGATAAATTTCTTCCATACGAAAGAGCTGGCGGGCGTTTTCTTCCGATTCCTTCATCCAGGCATTGACCTCGATAAGCTCTTCTTCAGAACACTGTCCTGTCAGATATCTGTTTATTATTTCTTCACTCAGATTACTCATTTTCTTTTCCTTCATATTAGTAATACAATTCAAAACGCAAAAACACTTATTATAATCGCCATAAAAATAAGAAAAGAATCGTCCAAAGAGGATCAAGTCGGCCACGCAAGTATTTTAAAGCCTTATACATATGGGCTTCCACCGTGCGGAGTGAAACTCCGAGAATATCGGCTATTTCCTTGTTTTTCATATCATGCAGATAGCTAAGTTTGAAAACCTCTTTGCATTTGTCAGGGAGCTCATTAATTGCATCATGAATTTCCTTGCGGAGTTCCTTGTCTTCGATCCTCCGAATCACTTCGTTGTTGTCCGGTTGATAGAATTCTGCGCGTCTTTGGTTGATTTCTTCCATGGCAACACAATAACCGTCTTCCACACTGCGGTGTTTCAAGACATTAAGGGCACGGGTGTAAACGGCACGATAGAGAAAGGCCTGGATTTGGTCGCCTATCTCTATGTGGTCTTTCCGCTTCCATAATTCTACAAATACGTCCTGCACTACATCCTCTGCTTCTTCTTCTCCCACCAAACGGGTTGCATAGAAAATCAGGCTGGGATAGTACCGCCGAAATAGTGCTTTATAGGTTACATCAAAGTTTTCATTCATTCTCTCGATGGACTAAGTTCATGTTTCGTTTATGGTTTTTTATCTTCGAATATGACTCCAATTGCTTTAGGGGTGTTACTCATTTCGAATTCGACAGTCGCTCCACTCATGATTTGCTCGTGAGTAAGATATGTTTTGTCATACGGTTTTCCATCTATTTTGATGGATTGGATATAGATATTTTCTTTGTTTACTTTGGGGGCCAATACGGTGAAAGTCTTTCCATTTGCCAGATGTAATTGCATTTCCGGGAATAGGGGAGTACCTATCTCATATTTTCCACTGACGGGATTGACGGGGTAGAATCCCATCGCACTGAATACATACCATGCTGACATCTGTCCGCAATCTTCGTTGCCACAAAGACCGGCTGGTTCGTTCTTGTAGAGCTCGTTCATCACTTTGGCCACATATTCTTGTGTGCGATTTTCGTGTCCTATAGCATTGAACAGATAAATAACGTGATGGCTTGGCTCATTGCCATGCGCATATTGTCCTATCATGCCCGTGCTGAAGATCGGAAGTTCGTCATCTGCTGCCGGATGATAGGTGAACATACTGTCCAGTTTTTCGGCAAATCGGTTTTTACCTCCTACAAGGGCGATCAGTCCGTTAATGTCATGCTGAACAGACCAAAAGTATTGCCATCCGTTGCTTTCGCAAATGTGTGGTGTATAGTCATCGGCCTTGAAGTCCTTGATAAAGATGCCTTTGTCGTCACGTGGCTGCATGAAAGAAGTAGCGGGGTTATATACATTCTTGTAGTTTTGAGAACGTTTGTAAAATTCGTCCGCAATGTCTTGTTTGCCCATCTTCTTCGCCATTTCGGCAATGCAATAGTCATCGAAAGCGTATTCCAGTGTTTTGGATAACGACCAGTTTTCTGCGTTGTAGTGGTCTGTTACGTTGTAAGGTATGTATCCTAATTCTTTGTAGAGTCCGATGCCGCGGTAATTATCCAGATTAGCCGTTGCTATGCAAGCATCCAAGGCTTTCTTTGTGTCGAAGTCGCCGATTCCTTTCAGATAGGCGTCTACAATAACAGGAACAGCATGATAACCGATCATCATGTCTGTTTCACTTCCGTAGAAGTTCCACACTGGCAGACGGCCATTCTGTTCGTAGAAGGCGATGAAGGATTTCACCATGTCGTTTACACGCTCGGGTTCGGTATAAGTAAAGAGCGGGTGGGCAGCACGGTATGTATCCCATAGGGAGAAAGTGCTATAATTAACCCAGCCGTCGGTCTGGTGTACTTTCTTATCGGGACCGTAGTAAGCTCCGTCTACATCACTGTAAATAGTTGGAGCAATCATTGAGTGATAGAGAGCGGTGTAGAAGTTCACTTTATCGTTCTCATTATCACCTTTTATTTCAATCTTTCCGAGCTGGCGGTTCCAGTTTGCTTTTGTTTCCGCCAAGTATTTGTCGAAGTCATTTTCGGGGACTTCAGTTTGCAGGTTTTTGGCTGCTCCTTCCATGCTGACACCGGAAATGGCAGTGTTTACCAATATCTGTTCATCCTTTTGGGTGTTGAAATCGAAGCGGGCGATAACAGCTGTGCCGATACGTTTATTGTCTTTGATGATGGCAGTTGTGTCCAGTTCCATTTTCTCAAAAGGCTTGGAGAATCGGGTGCGGAAATAGATGTGTTGATCGCGTGCCCAGCCATCGGAGAAACGGTAACCTTGAATGGTGACGGAGTCTACGACTTCGATATGAGAATCGTTGGTAAAATCCCAGTTCATGGCTTTCTTCAGATTTAAGAAGATAGCAGATTGGGCTTCCGGAAACGTATAACGTTGGATACCACAACGCTCGGTGGCAGTCAGTTCGACGTTGATGTTATAATCAGTCAGGCGTACTTGATAATAACCGGCATGAGCACTTTCATCCTTGTGGGAGAATTTAGAATGGATGCCAAGTGGTGCTTCCGCTTCTTTGTAGGGAAGAGTGACAGGCATGAAAGAGATGTCATACAAATCTCCCGCTCCAGTGCCGGAGAGATGCGTGTGGCTGAAACCGGCAATCGTACTATCCGGATAGAAATAACCGGAGATACGGTCCCATCCGGGGAGTCCGTTGTCCGGGCTAAGTTGCACCATGCCGAAAGGAGCTTGGGCACCAGGATAAGTGTTTCCAGTGAAGTCTGTTCCGATAAATGGATTTACATAAGATGTGTAATCTATTTCGTGTTTCTCTTGCGTAGGGGTACAAGAAATGAGCATGCAGGTTAACAGCAGGCATAGATAAGCAGGTGTTCTCATCATTCTTTAGGTATTAGTGATTACTTATTTTATTTATTTGAAGGATAAGAAAAATAATTAATCTGGTCACAAAGGTAGAAAAAAACTGTGACAAGCCTAAATTATAGGCTTAATATTTTTTAAGAGAGACAAATAGACTTCTACATCCGGTCGATATTCCTCGGTGCCGGACAGTGCTTATCGGTGCCTCGATTAGTGTAATATTTAGGCGCGGATTTCGTAGATTACACGGTTTTAAGAATAAAAAATCCGTGTAATTCGCGTAATCTGCGCCTAATTTTAAATCTTTATGTAAAACGAGCCTATTATCTTTTTATTAGACTCCTTTTCATTTACTTTTAGATTCCTGCTAGCTCCAGTACTTTTTCAACAGCTGCCGGTAGTCCGTCAGTGTTTTTACCTCCTGCGGTTGCAAAGTGAGGCTGACCACCGCCACCGCCTTGAATTAGTTTGGCAGCTTCTTTCACTAAATTGCCAGCTTTCAGACCACTCGCAACCAGATTGTCGCTAAGCATGACTGTCAGCATCGGTTTTCCGTTATCTATATTTCCGGCAACGAAGAACAAGTTTTCTGTAATCTCACCACGAAGTTGGAAAGCGATATTCTTCACTACTTCTGCCGGTAGCGGAGCACAGAACTTAACCACTTTGATGCCGTGAATTTCTTGTATATTCTTCAACAGTCTTTCCTTCAGCGCTGCTTCTTTTTCTTTCATGAAGTCTTCCACCTGCTTCTTCAATCCTGCATTTTCATCCAGATATTTGCGGATTGCAATACCCAAGTCAGGAGCATTGTTGAAGAGAGCCTTCAAGTCGCTAAGTGTATCTTGTATTGTATCCAGCATTTCTTCCACGCGTGCTCCGGTATAAGCTTCAATACGGCGAACGCCGGCAGCAACAGAACTTTCGGAGATGATTTTTACCATACCGATATTTCCGGTTGCAGCTACGTGTGTACCACCGCAGAACTCGATAGAAGTGCCGAACTGGATCACACGAACTCTGTCGCCATACTTTTCACCAAAGAGAGCGATAGCTCCCAACTCTTTAGCTTCCTCGATAGGAATATTGCGATATTCTTTCAATGGGATATTAGCGCGGATTCTTGCATTGACGATATGTTCAACTTTACGGATTTCTTCATCGGTCACTTTCTGGAAGTGAGAGAAGTCGAAACGCAATGAATCCGGTGTAACCAATGAACCTTTCTGTTCGATGTGTTCACCCAATACTTCACGTAAAGCAGCATCCAGCAAGTGGGTCGCCGAGTGATTGGCTGCGCAGGCAGCACGTTTGTCGGTATCTACACAAGCCATCATCGGAGCTTCCGGATGTTCGGGTAGCTTTTTGGTAATATGTATCGGAAGATTATTCTCTTTCTTTGTGTCGACCACTTCAATCGTCTCGAACTCGCTCACCAATACACCTGTATCACCTACCTGACCACCACTTTCTGCATAGAACGGAGTATAGTCGAGTACAATCTGATACAATGTCTGGTTCTTTTGTTTGATCTGACGGTAACGAAGGATAGAAGCCTCGTATTCAGTGTAATCGTAACCAACGAATTCAGTAGTCCCTTCTTTCAGTACAATCCAGTCACCTGTTTCGATGGCGGCGGCATTACGTGCACGCTGTTTCTGTTGCTGCATTTCTTCATTGAACTCTTCAATGTTGACAGTCATTCCGTTTTCACGGAGAATCAGCTCTGTCAAGTCGAGCGGGAAACCGAATGTATCATATAAAGTAAAAGCATCTTTACCGCTGATTTCAGTTTTTCCATTGGCTTTGGTATCTTCCATTGTCTTGTCCAATAGACGGATACCAGTTTCCAAAGTGCGGAGGAATGATTCTTCTTCTTCCTTGATTACTTTTTCAATCAGTGTCTTTTGTGCAACCAGCTCAGGATAAGCTTCTCCCATATTATCAATCAATACAGGAAGCAACTTATACATAAATGCCTGTTTCTGTCCGAGGAAAGTATATCCGTAACGAACAGCACGGCGAAGGATACGGCGGATCACATAACCAGCTTTCGCGTTAGAAGGCAACTGACCGTCTGTGATAGAGAATGCAATAGTACGGATATGGTCGGCAATTACACGCATGGCGATGTCCTGCTGCTTATCTTTTCCGTATTCTGTACCCGACATAGCTGCAATAGCTTTCAGCATTGGCTGGAATACGTCTGTATCGTAGTTGGATGTTTTTCCTTGTAAAGCCATACAAAGGCGTTCGAATCCCATACCGGTGTCAATAACCTTTGCAGGAAGCGGCTCAAGGCTGCCATCTGCTTTGCGGTTGTATTGCATGAATACGAGATTCCAGATTTCAATTACCTGCGGATGATCGTGGTTCACGAGGTCGCGACCGGAGATCTTGGCGCGTTCTTCAGCAGGACGGAGGTCGATATGGATTTCGGAACAAGGTCCGCAAGGTCCTGTATCACCCATTTCCCAGAAGTTGTCGTGTTTGTTACCGTTGATGATGTGATCCTTTGGCAAGAACTGTTCCCAATAAGAAGCAGCTTCGTCGTCACGGCTCAATCCTTCTTCGGGACTTCCTTCAAATACGGTTGCATAGAGATGTTCCGGATTCAGTTTCAAGACTTCTACCAGATATTCCCACGCCCAGCTGATCGCTTCTTTCTTGAAGTAATCGCCGAACGACCAGTTACCAAGCATTTCAAACATGGTGTGGTGGTACGTATCGTGTCCTACTTCTTCCAGGTCATTATGCTTTCCGCTTACACGCAAACATTTTTGCGAGTCCGCGACTCTTTGGTATTTCGCCGGATGGTTACCCAAAATAATATCTTTAAACTGGTTCATACCCGCGTTCGTAAACATCAGGGTAGGGTCATCTTTAATCACCATCGGAGCCGAGGGAACGATGTGGTGTCCTTTCGACTCAAAGAAATTCTTGAATGAATCTCTGATCTCTTTTGCAGTCAACATATAATGAAGAATTATGATTTATGAATTATGAATTATGGGCTGTGGGATATGAGAGAGGGGAAGAATCCCCAATAAATCATAAATCACAACTCATAAATTCGTAAAAACTGTGCAAAGATAGCTTGTTTTTACGACATAGCAAAAGTTTGTTTCAATATATTGTGCAAGGGGTTACAATACGGACATACCTTCTAAAATATCTCATTAATAACCAAATGTAATAACCGATTTTAATAACACTTGGTAATAACAAAGATGAGTGAACAGGTATTTTTAGATTTCAGTTTAAATTTCAATTTGCGGCAGACAAAGAAGAATATGCCAACCATTATTTACGCTCTGTTTACCTTTAGAGGGAGACAATACAAGGTCAATATTGGCGCCAAGGTTTATCCAACGCAATGGAATAAGCGGAAGCAGATAGCCACTATCAGCAACGGGCAAACAAGGCTGGATAATCACAATAATGAGATAGTCAATAAAAAAATAAGGTCGCTTCTTGCTATCTTTGAAGAGAAGAAGAATTATCTTTGTGAGAACTTGGAAAGGATAGATTTTCTTTTTGAGGAAATGAGACAAGCTATTAATCCTAAATTGAAATGTCGTAATTATATGGAGAAAGAAATGCATTTATCAGCAACTCTGGTATTTAGAAAAATGGTGGATAAGTATGTGAAGGAAGATAGTAGTAAGAAAATATATCTAGGTTATATTAGTGCTTTTGAAGCTTTCTTGAAAGTTAAAAGTATTCCTAATCGCTTATCCGCTATTAATGGAGATACTTTAACTGATTATCAACAATATTTATTAGATTTGAATCCTCGTCGTATAGCAACGCATCTAAACAAGATAAAAGGAATCAGAACATTAATCAATCATGCTAATAGAGACAAAGAGATAAAAGCTAACATAAATATAAATTCTTTTGTTGCTATCAGAGATGAACGTTCTAAAGAACAGAAGAAAAGTAAACAAGTTCCATTGACAGAAAAGCAATTACTCGCTATATATAACTATACAAACTTAAAACCTAGGGAAGTAGAAGCCAGAGATTTATTTATTTGTCAATGTTTGTTGGGACAGCGTATTTCAGATTTACCTAAAATATTTAAAGGAGAATATGCTATAACTCTGTTGGACGATGAAAATGAAGTGATTTCATTTACTGTTCAGAAGACTAGAGAAGAAGCTACATTGTATCTCTTTCCTGTAGTGAAAGAAATATTAGAGAGGTATAAGCAAACAGGTTTCAAACATATAGATTTACTTATAGAAGATGAGAAGATAGTTAGGAGAAATGAGGCTAAACTAAATAGAACTATAAAACAGGTCTGTAAAAAAGTTGGATTAGATAGCGATGTTATTTATGTTGAACAGATTGGCGAAGATGTAGTTGAAAAGAAAAAGAAACTATTTGAAATGATTCATACTCATATTGCAAGACATACTTTTATCACTTTGATGTGTCGTTTGGGTGTATCAAAAGAAGATGTTATAATAGCAACTGCGCATACAGATACCACAATGATAGACGATGTTTATTTGCACGAAACTGTAAATGACAAAGGGACAAGGCTCATTAATTCTTTAAAGAAAATCAAAGGTAGTACATTATTCAAGATTGAAGAGGCAAACAACATGGTAGATACTACTATGAATGAAGAAGAAACGGTTAAGAAACCAATTTCAACTGCAAGCGTAACTGATAATATCACCTTCGATACTCTGTTAGATACTCAATTTTTTGCATCTAAAATCAATAAGGCTGTTGAACTACAATCACAGGTAGGGCATTTGAAAAATGGGAAACTGTGTAGTTATGACAATGAAATCACGTCCCTTATAAGCGAGATAGAAAAATTCTCCCAATCTTCCACTTCTGATTCTGATGTGGCAAAACAATATGTGAAACAGTTATCTGTTGGGAAGCAGTCAGACCTACATGACTGTTTTAGGGAAATGATTATCAAGTGCGTTAAGATTGGTATCAGTAAGGATGCAATTATGCAGTTTATCAATAAGGCTTTGGAAATAGGCTTGTTGGATAAGGAAAGGTTCACCAATATAAAAGAAATCACTACAGCCTTATTGGATAAAAGGAATCAGGGCTGACAAGCTTTTTTGGAAATCAAGGCTTCTGGTAAGCCTGAACATCATATTCTCCCCGAACAGCTACGGTTAAGGGGAGAATTTTTGCTTTATTGCATCCTCAACTCAAATATTCCACAATTTCGACTTGTCGTTTGGTGATGCGGTCGGGACTTTATACCTTTGCAATGTGATTGAAAGTCAGAAATGACCGAGTTTCTCATCACCCAGATTCACCACTACAAACCTAAATCTACTTCAAATGAAAGAACTGACCTACGCAGACATTCGTAAAATGGCACTGGAGCACGGTATTAAGGACACAAGGCTTCACATCGGACTTTGGGCTACTGACCGATACATCAAAAAGCGCAAAATGGTTCAAGGCAAGACCTACACAATCTACCTACCGCATCATAAACAGGAACAGGAATGATTTTTTAGTTCTAACCCTGTTGCCAAGCTAACATAATAAGAGGTGTTTTCTTCATAAAACTTTTAAACTAAAGTTTTAAAAGACGCTTCCGTCATAAACGATATAATACAAGACATAACATTTAGATTGCTTGACTATGCTAAGTCAGCGGTAAAGTAATAGGCGTAGTAATACGCTTATTATTTTATTCTTATGGACGAGTTTTTCTTCAAAGCGTCCCTATATAGGAAGAAAAAAATAACCCTACTTAAACTTAATCTAAAGTCAGATATTTCAAATACACAGATTACAATTTTATAAATCTAAGTTAATCTAAACACAATGAAACAAGAAATCATTAATGGTGGCAATGCCCGATATTTGGGCGAATTAGAAAGATTTAAAGATGGTATTCCTTTTGGCATCGTAAACAAGACAAAGACAGATGTAGGTGGCACTTATGTGGCTGCAAATTGCAGTAGTAACTATATTATCGTATGCCCATTCAAGGATTTGGTGGATAGCATAGCAGCAGATAAGAATAACAGGTATGAGGTATTCAAATGTTATGGTGGTGTAAGAGAATACCAGTTCAGGAAATATATCAAAAACAATACCACATATAAGATAGCCGTGACCTATGACAGCCTGCCCAAATTAATTGGATGGTTGAGCAGTACAGAAGGGTGGAAAGTCTTGGTAGATGAATACCATTTAATCTTGGAAGACATGGATTTCAGATATGATGCAATTAACGGCTTGATGGAAGAAATACAGAAGTTCAGGCATTATTCTTTTCTGTCTGCCACTCCAATTGACCTTGACTTTGAGATAGATTTCCTGAAACAGCTTCCACATTACAAAGTCCAATGGAATGGAGTGACGAAAATAACCCCTATCAGATACAAGGTCACGCAATTAACCAAAGGACTGGCTAGATTCATACAGATATTTTTGGATGAAGGCATATCACTCCCAGACATAAACGGCAATGTCAGCAAAGTGGAAGAACTATATATTTTTATCAATTCTGTGACCAGTATCAAGCAGATAGCAGATACGTTGAAACTGAATCCAGATGATGTGAAGATATGTTGTGCTGACAGGATTAGAAATAACAAACTGTTGGGCGAATACCAGATTGAATCAGTCAGTAGTCCCAATAAGAAGATTAATTTCTTTACAAAGAAATGCTTTCAGGGATGCAACCTTTTCACCAATAACGGGCTGATAATAGTAGCCAGTGACGCATACAGAACACAGACTTTGGTGGATATAAGTACTACTATGGAACAGATAGCAGGCAGAATCAGAATCAATGACGAATACCAGAACATCTTTAGGAATGTGATAGTCCATCTGTTCTCCACCAATAAGAATGTTATGAGCGATGAAGAGTTTGAGATGTTGATGCAGGACAAAGAGAAGGAAGCTGACAAGTTGCTAAGCGGATGGAGCAAGCTGGATAAGGAAGAGAGACAGACCTATATTAAGAGGATGAACCTAGACACTGAACTAGTCTCCATCATTAATGGCAAGATGGTGTATAACAATCTGAAAAAACAATCCTTCATTTATAAGCAGGCACTAAGGAAGACATACAAGGATGGAATCAGCATCAGGGACAGTTTTATGCAATCAGAGAAATTTGAGCTTACCAACCAGAATAAATGGAAAGATTTCAACATAAAACTGGCAAAGGCTATGACTGTCAGTTATGAGCAATTACTAAAAGATTATCTGGATTCCCCTTCTGAATCTTATGAACAGGAATATCCAGAATTTCCACTAATCAAAAGATATTTGAAGGAATCTGAAATGAATACTCTTAGATGGAACAGGGAGAAGATGCTAAAAGCTGTAGAGGACAAGAAACAAGTTGATAAAGTTTTCTTGGCTATATATCAGCCTGGCTTTATCAGCAATAAGGATTTGAAAAGCAAATTGAAGGATGAGTTTGGCAGATTGGGAATCAAGTTATCCCCCAAAGCTACCCTGATAGAGAATTGTACTCTTTACAATGTGGAGAAGGCAAGCAGGAAGATAGATGGAAAAACTGTTAGTGGGTATGAACTTGGCAAGATGGTATTTACCTTTGAATAAGAATCTACCAATATGACAGAACAGGACAAGAATAAAGCTCCAAACTTATTAGTGGTCTGGAGCTTTTATTTTATATCTGAATGACAAATCGAGAATCTTCCTTCATTGACCATTGAACCTGCCACATTCTACCATCAATTTGGTCTAGTAGAATAAAAGTCCACATATTTTGGGTAGGATAAAGAGTAAATCTACCATCCCTTTCCTCTTCCTTAGTAGCAAATGAGGTGGTATTAAGATTTACTTCAAAACGTTCACTGCCTTTAACATCATATTGAACTTGCCACATTCGTCCATCCCTAGTATTCAGCTTAATGAAAGTCCACATGTTTTGTGTGGGAAATAATTGATAAGTTGCATTACATACGGGTTCTGGACTATTTGCTTTCTCCGTTTTATCTGTAGCTATTGATTGATTTGAGCATGATGTCAAACAACAAATAAATACAAACAATAAAATGATAATTTTTCTCATACGGCACAATTTATAAATCTTCCATAGCTTCCGCTTCGATTACTTCGCCATTAATTTTATCAAAATAAATAAGTGTTACATAGCAGCCATCCGTAAAACTACCTTTAATCTGTAATTCAATGTCTCCTTTCTCTGTGGTATATCCTGTAACATATTTGCACCTATTCATTCTTACTTCATGTATTTTAGAATTATCGTCATTTTGCATAATTTTAGTCTGAAATTCTTCAATACAAACTTCTGGCTCACCATACTTTTTAGTCAGCATTTCTTTTAGGGAGAAGTAATTATTTGAGAGTGACGACCATGTTTCCAAAGAAGGAAACATTACTCCAACCTTAGCAACTAAATTCTTTTGTTTTAAAGCTATAGCAGCTACTGTACAGTTTTTGTATGCTGCAAAATCTCCTTTTAATATGGCAGTTCCATCTTCTGTGCCAATGTGAGTAAGCCCTTTCTGTTTTAACTTTGACACAAATTCAGTCAAGGTTCCATCAATGGGCACACCTTTAAATGTTAGATGTTCAGATGTTGTTTGAGCGAATGTGGATAAAGTCGCAATTGCAAACAATAATAAAAATAGATTCCTTTTCATAATTTATTAGCTTTATTAGTTATTGACATTTATGTTGCAAATATATTAAATGCAAATAATAATTACAATACATATTTTATTCTTTTATTTATGCAAATGCGTTCAAAAACATTCATAAGAATTATTACTTATATTCTAATGCGATTCTTTTATATCCCCAACTCAAAAATATAGGGTACTTGAAATTCATCCCCCCCCCTTTTATTGAGGAAGTGTTTTTTATTTGGAGTTTATGCTTTGATAAAGTGAAATATTTAATCTATTAATCCCCTAAAATAACAATTCATACTTATTTTTAGTGATTTGGAGATAAGTGCAAGAGAAATTTAACAGACGAATGAATATTCTTACCGTTTTCTTTAGCAGGTTGCCATTGGGGCATATTGAGTAGTGTATATAATAAAATAGAATCATTATGCGAATGTTGAACTACGTCTATTAACGTAGCTTGTTTAACAAATCCCAAACTATCAATCTTTACACAAATTTTGTATGTATATCGTTCCATTTCATCCTGTAAACACAAGTTCTTACCTAAATAGTCTATTACAGATAAGTATTCCTCTGTTTGAAAAAACGCAGGTGTAAATATATTCCCTAAAGCAACAGGAGAGCTTATTTTCTTTGTTGTACATGACAGGATTGATACAATAACTATCAATTGTAATCCTAATATCCAGAATCTTTTACCCGTTAATTCCATATATTATATCGTTTTTGGATATAGTAACAACACCCACATATTAATACAGCAGATAGCAATGTATTAAAAATATTCATTGTTGTAAACATGAGCCATGTCATTGCATCCCCACAGTCATAGACTTCTATTTGCATTAAACATGTGAACAAAATGTTTATGGAGAAAAATGTAAGTAAAGCCAACTTCCACCAAGAATTGCCTTTGTAAAATAACCATGCAATAATACTACCCAATAAGTATGAGCATAGATAGGTTGGAATAACAGAACCCTCTATCAGCCAAGTAATTTCCATGAATGAAAGAGGATGAAGTAACATCGCAATTATACAACAAAGTAATATTATACCCTCATACTTCCAGATATTTTTATCAGTTAGTTTCATAGCCTTAAGATTCTTTTAGCCCCAAATACAAGAATAATTATTGGAAATATGGAACACAAGCACCAATAAAGAAGTCCGTTTGCAAATAACATAAATAAATTTCCATAGGGATTGGGATATACAACTCTTAGTATCATGTCGATAGTACAATATATAATGGTGGAGAACAAGAAAACGTAACAGAGCAGTTTCCAAACACCATTATTTTTATAAACTTTCCAAGCTATTATACTACCTAGTAAACAACTTAATGTATAGAATACAACAATGCTTGGTATTTGTGAAATACATATACCAAAATTCAAAGCATACAAATATGAAGATAAGATACCGCATATTAACATTATGCCTTCAAACCACCACAATCTTTTGTCTGTTAGTTTCATTTATTGCTTTCCCTTATGTAATAAGAATTCATTTAATATCTAACACACAAATATAGTACATTTATTGGAAAAGAACTAAGCCAAACTGTTCTAAATCAAAATAAAAAACACAGTACTTATTTGGGCATATAGATAGAATACCTACTATTATTCCCCTCTCTTTAATTTTAGAAAATCCATTTTATTGAGATACTATGCTTTGATAAAATGGATTTATTAGTCAGACAGTGAGCATGAGGTATATATTATGCACTCTATAGCGGTGTAACTACTCTACACCCCCATACAAATCATTAGGAAAAAGAAAGGATTACATGAATTGCCATTCAGCCCACAAACCTTTTGAACTTCTGAAATGTGCGGACTTATCAACGATTTGTATATGTCTACATATAAAGATGCACAAAGATAAGTGAATGAATAGTACTTCATGTCAAACCCTCATTTTGTCCTTAAATACACTATTTACTAATCTATTATTATGCGTATGGAGAATTTAAAGATTTTATTGACGTTCGGAATAATTCTAATTGTGCCAGTAGTCTTAATGCCACAGTTCTTTATTGGATTATTAATACTGATTGTGGCTTGGTTAGCTTTCAGACAGAGGAATTTCTAATATTAACTTAATAAATTACAGATTATGGAATCAACATTACAGATTATGCCAGTACAAAGAACTAGTAGAAACTTTGGTGAATTTGCAGAAGAAGCGGTAATAATTGAAGAGCCTGTTATTAAGCAGAAGCGACCTCTATTCATTGAAGCCAATACGATTGAAGCCAGTTTGGAGCATCTAAGGAATGATTGTATTATACCCGTATTCGCAAAGGACAACGAAGCTACATTATCTCATGTGGCTTTCATTGAAGCGGTACAGGATGCAACCAATACATTCTTTAGCGGTGAACAAATTGAATCGCCAGACATTCGTGTTTCTCATGTAATCAAAGGTAGGATTCCCGAAGCAATACATAAGCCAGCCAATCAGTTATTAGAAAGTGACAAGACTATCTACTACGAGAGGTGCGCTTTTGTTATTGAAGTTCCTACTATCTATGAGACAGTACACGGTAACAGGCTAACACTTACTATTGGTGGTGTGAGAGCTTATAACCATACCAATCTTTATTCAAAGAAAGGTGCGGAGCGGTTTAAAGTGTTTATTGGCTTTACTTGTAAGGTTTGCACAAATCTATGTGTATCTACAGACGGTTATCTTAGTTGCTTGGAAGTTACCAATACAAGGGATTTATATCAAGCGGTATTGGAAATGTTCCACAAATACGATGCAGCCAAACACATACATTTGATGCAGTCTTTAGGCAATACCAGTATGACAGAGCATCAGTTCTGCCAACTACTTGGAAGAATGAGACTTTATCAGTCATTACCGCAAGGCTATCAAAAGGATATACCTAAAATGTTGCTTACTGATACACAGGTTAACAATGTGGCTAAGGCTTATATCAATGACGAGAACTTTGGTAGCTTGGGAAATGATTTGTCTATGTGGAAATTCTACAACTTGCTCACAGGTGCAAATAAGAGTAGCTATATAGATTCATTCTTGGATAGAGCCTATAATGCTACAGAACTTGCAACGGGTATATGTTCCGCTTTACACGGTGATGACAAATATCAGTGGTTTCTTAGTTAGTGGTATTACAGAGTACTTAAAAGGGGCATCCATATAATAAGGGTGTCCCTTGATTATTCATTACCTATTAATATTCAAAAGATTATGTTACAAGCGTTATTAGTCGTTATATCTTGGATTATCTTGTTACTTGTTATGTGTGCAATTTCACCTGTTGTATTCTTCTTGATGATTATTTGGACTATATACAAGATTATTACGATGAAGTAGTACATGAAGAACTAATAAGGGTATCTATATACTATATATAGGTACTCTTTCTCTATTATTAGCCAGTAGTATAACATTCACTTCTGTTATTAGTGAATGTTTAGCTAGTAATCAGTAAGTTAGATATTCCAACTCAAAATTAATATTCACTTTTATTAGTTTCACTATAAAACAGAACGTTATGTCACTTAAATATTCAAGTACAACAGCAGATTATTTGCAATGGAGCGAAGCAATGAACTTAGTAAGAAAGTTGGCAAGGGATAGTAATTATAAGATGTCACTTCTTATCGCTTTGGGTTGCTTCACAGGTCTAAGAATTTCTGATATTCTTGCTTTGAGGTGGAATCAGATATTAGATGCAGAAGAATTTACCATTATAGAGATTAAGACAGGGAAGCAAAGGACAATTAGGATTAATATGCAGCTACAGCAACATATCAGAGATTGTTATGAGCATATAAATCCAGTTGGCATAAATGCTCCTGTATTGATAAGTCAGAAGGGGACAGTGTACACAGTTCAGAGAATCAATGTCATGCTGAAAGAGATTAAGAAGAAGTACAAGTTACATATAGGTAATTTCAGTTGTCATTCTCTTAGAAAGACTTTTGGCAGACAGGTTTATAATATGAACAGTGATAATTCGGAGCTTGCACTTGTTAAGCTCATGGAGTTATTCAATCATTCCAGTGTATCAATTACTAAAAGATACTTGGGATTGAGGCAAGAGGAATTATTAAATACTTATGACTGTCTTAGCTTCTGACTAAACATAAGTAGGATATATTAAGAGGTTTAAATACAAACTCTTAATGTCCTACTTATAACCTAATATGTCTCACTTCATCAACATAAATATCATACAAATTAGTTCTTTGATTCAATAATACATGAATATCTAATAAACGCTCGGGGGCTACTATAAACTCATATTCATTTCTTCCCAATAAACAAGTTACTATATCAGCCTTATGAACTGTAGCCGCAAGCACTATTCGTTTACTTCTTTCTGAAGTCAACTCTTCTTCCCTAAATGCGAAGAATTCCGCGACCTTCTGTTCGGGAGTCCAACTAACTCCAAACTCTTTACTTTCAAATTCTTCTTCATTAGTTCCTCTATAAATTGTAAATTCTTCTGAAAATTGGTTATAATAATCCAATTCCTCATTAGTCATTCTATCAGTCAATGAATATTTACTCAATATAGAAACTAATATAAAGCGGTCATCCCGAGCAGGATAATCCATTTGATAAACATGTTTCCAACCAAATGCTTCAACCTTTGGAGACATTTTACGACGAATACTGACTTTTAGAATGAAGTTATCAATATAGAAATCCCATAAACCACGACTATCCCTACTACAGAAAATGGATAATAAAAGGTCTTCTGTTATTACAGGAACAGTCTTTAGTACATTATGGTAACCAACTTTACAAAATCTAAACCAATCTATCTTATTGAATAGAGTATTAGCATTATCAAAGTCTTGTTTCTTCAATAAAGAACAATACTTCTGAAATAGTTCTATCTGCGATGTGTTATCCATTGTATTATTATTAGACATTTCTCTTCGTTTTAATTTGCAGACAAAGTTAATCATATTTATAATAATAGCCATATTGAAGAGTAAGAAATCTAAGATTAATCGACATATCTTATTTACATATTAAAACCTTTCATTATCTTTGTGCCAATCCTAGAAATAGGAGGACATATTAACGAAAGGTGTTTTGCATAGTTCTTGTCTCTAAATTCGCCAAAATTTATACAATCACAGGAACGTGCACAACACCGCACTAGTGCTATATGCCTATCTAATGATAGTTCATATATCGTCTGGTGCGGGTTACTGTTGTGTATTTGTGATTGGAGCGTTTGGCGATGCTTGGAGACATATACATTGGCAGTTCCCGCACCTATTTGTATGTAGAATTGTATCTATCGGGAACTAGATACAACTAATAATAGACTATGAAACAGGCATATTTACAACTAGCTCCTACCTCTCAAACAGTATGTAGACAGTTAAAATCTTTACTAAATCCAGAGATTAGGCATTTTTATATTAAAATCTTTGGGCAAATAAACTAAGTAATTATTATATTTGTGACAAAATAAAGTATTATAGCAGTCAATTATATGCTATCGGTTCTCTAGTACTTTAAATACTATGATTAACTACTTTCTTGGGGAGAATTGGGAAGTATAAATCAATATCTATAAGAAGCAGACATACTACTTACTTACCTATTCAGTTCTATTATCAGATAGTAGAATGAATCCACAGAATTATATTCAACCTTTTAACAAGGATTATTTAGATTATATACCCTTCACTATGAAAGGTTGAATAGCAACTAACATACAGAACTATTAAAATTTAAGATTATGTATTCATTGATAATTTTATTAAGCAGAGGTAGGATGTCAGACTATGCAGATTTTAACAGTAACGGTAGTGTGGCATTACATATAATAGTCATACTTGTTATTGCAGGTTTCTTCTTATATGCCTACATAAAGAATAAATAGGACAAACATAAATAAATGGAATTATGTATCGCAAATTAATGGTAACTTTAAAAGGAAGTGACATAATAATCAATCTGGAAGAGGGAAATGTAATAGACAGTGTCATAACATCACGTTTCAGACATCCAGACTTTCTGCCACAACAAAATATATTAATTGGCATACCGCATACCAATACCCAAGAATTTATAACAGATATTAGTCAGCAAGTTACTTTCTTAAATGAGAAGCAAGGAGATGTAACTGCCATGACTATTTTGGATGCAATATTTAATTCATGCCAAAAGCATATAAGGCAATATTATAGGCTTATAGATACGGATATGTACACCTATATTGATGCCGCTATGCACATTATGGATGCTTGTCACTTCTTTAATGAGAAACAAATGCAAGAATATTATCAATTCTGTGCTTCCCAAACTATTAATAGATTTTCTTATGCCTTATGGCTTAATACTGGTGACGAATTAGTAAAATTAACTGATTTGAAGTAACTATAATCGTAAATGAATGAGAGTATGAATCGTTTACAAACATTTATTATCAATTTCAAGCAGAAATGTTTGGAGCATGGCGTTGAATATAAGCCAAGAGATAAAAAGGAATTTGATAATTTTTATAAAATGGGATTTGTTTTAAGCAATTATAAATTAGGGTACTATGATGTGCACTTATTAATTGATTATGAGGATAATCTAAAAGCAATTCACCTATTGGGAATTGAACCTCACATCTCTATGATTGCAAAGGAGATACAGAGTACGAATGTATTTTGTGGCATTCCCGTTATTGTTAGTGCCTTGAATAATCAATATTCGCCTGCATCCATTACTATGATTTGTATATAAATTTATACGGTATGCTCGTATGAAAAAGATATTGTTAAAGTGCACTATATTAATCGTTGTACTTTGTTCTTGCCAATCCAGACAGCAAGTAACAGCACCTATTTCCACCATAGACAGTACATTACAAACTAATGTTACTGCCATATTGGAAAGCAAGTTGTCAGAGATAAATGCCCAATCTGGGCAGGTTATAGTAATGGAAGTTCAATCAGGGCAAATAAAAGCTCTGGTTGGACTTACTAGGAAAGACAGTACGAACTACCAATCATGTGAGAACTTCTCTGTATGGCAGTCTACTGGTCTGATGCACCCAATATCGCTATTGGCAGCTTTAGAAACTGGTAAGGTGAAGTTGAGTGATAAGGTTGATACTGGAAATGGTATCTACCAAGTTCATGGCAGAGAGCTTAAAGACCATAATTGGCATAGAGGTGGATATGGTGAGCTTACAGTACAAGAAGGATTGGCAGTTAGTTCCAATATTGCTACTTATAAGACTATGGAGAAAGCATTTGGTGATAATCCTCAAACCTTTTTTGATTTACTTGCTAATATGAGTTATGGTAAGCCAGATAGTATCAATGGAATTGTCAGTCTACAACCTTACAAGATTACAGAAAAAAATATCACTTGGAACTGTATAGGATATGAACAGCTTATTTCACCTATTCAAGTCCTTACCTTCTATAATGCTATCGCCAATGATGGGAAGATGATACAGCCTCAACTATATAAGGATAGTGTAGTAGTTATTAATCCCCAAATAGCAAGTAGGGCTAGTATTGATAGTTTGAAGAAAGCTCTAGTATTTAATGTTACTAACGGATTAGGTCAACATGCCAAGTCTGATAAGGTACTAGTTGCAGGTATGCAGGGAACTAGTTCATTATCTACTAACGAGGATAGTACTAAGGGTATGTATGCGGTAGAGTTCTGTGGTTACTTCCCTACTGATAATCCCAAGTATAGTATTATTGTATCTATTAATAAGACTGGATTACCTGCAAGTGGTGGACTAATGGCAGGTGATGTGTTTAAGAAGATTATTTTATACAACAATCAACATTCTGATAACAACGATAAATGAATGAAAGGGGGGAACGGTAATCATGTTAAAATTACAAGAGAATAAAAAGTTGCTTATTGATATATTGAAAAAAATAGGCTACGAACCAGAAATAGACGAAACAACTGGAAAAGTAAAATTTATAACTCGTTATCAAGATTGTATCTATATTGATAGTGACGATAAATCTCCATTTATTGTTATTTGGGATATAAATTGGGCAAAAATAAGTTTAGACAACCCTAATATTAATAGGGTAATAGAAACTATAAATCAAACCAATATCCATGGTATAGCAACAATATTTTATTCTATTGATGAAACAGAGAGGGTGCTTAGATTAAACTCCAAACATGAAATTCCATTCATAGTGGAAATTCCTCATATAGAAAGTTATCTTTATACCAACATAGGTTGTTCTTATAGTGCACGTGAAGATTTCTTTAACAAGTTGGAATATCAGAATATCCATTTGGAAAAATCTAAAGAAAGACTAGTACCAATAGGTTGGAATATGCTTCATAAAGCACCTCTAATTAAAAGATGGTTATATATTGGAGCAGCATTTAATCATTTATATTAATCTAATAATCAGAGAAATGAGAATATGAAAAACAATATTCTAATAGGTGCAATAGCAGGAGATATAATAGGCTCTGTTTATGAATTTCGTTCAATAAAGACTACAGACTTTGAGCTATTTTTCGATTATTCCACTTTTACAGATGACACTGTTATGACTGTTGCAAATGCAGATTGGTTATTAACAGGTGATAGCCTTTTAGGAATAATGCAAGACTATGGGCATAGTTATCAAGCTAATTATGGCGGTTGGTTTCAATCATGGTTAAGAGAAGAAAATCCTCAACCATACGGCAGTTGGGGAAATGGTTCTGCCATGCGAGTAAGTCCTATAGGTTGGGCTTTTGATACTTTAGAGGAGACATTAGAAGCTGCCAAACAAAGCGCAGAAGTCACACATAATCATCCAGAAGGAATAAAAGGAGCACAGGCTACAGCAGCCTGTATTTACTTGGCTCGTATAGGAAAAACAAAGCAAGAGATTAAAGAATACATTGAAACAACTTTTGACTATAATCTTAATAGAACTTGTAAGGAAATAAGACCGAACTATGAAAGCAATCCAAGTTGTCAAGGTACAGTTCCAGAATCCATTATTGCTTTCTTGGAAAGTACGGATTTTGAAAATGCCATTCGTCTTACTATATCTTTAGGTGGTGACGCTGATACAATGAGTTCTATTACAGGTGGAATAGCAGAAGCATATTATAAAGAAATACCTCAACATATCGTATATGAAGTGTTTAAAAGGCTGCCAAATGAATTTATTGATATAATGCAGAAGTTTTATGAGAAGTTTGTTAAATGATAAAATTGTAGATATGGCTATTGATGCAGAAGATAATAAAACAAGAAATTTGGTTATTAAGACCTTGAAAGAAATTGGATGTCAGCCAGAAGTTAATGATGAAGATGATATCTGTTTTAAATATCAAGGTGAGGATTTTTTTATTGATGCGGATAATAGGGTACCTTTCATTACACTATGGAAGATATTTGGAGTACCTTTAACCATAGATGTAAACATTATGAAAGAGGCTATAAATCAAACGAATTTAGAGGGACGTATCACTTTGTCATATTCCATCAATAAAAAAAGAAATATTATGGTTATATATTGTAAGAGCCATTTGCCATTTATATATGGAATACCTGCAATTCAAGAATATCTGCAATGTAACCTTGACAATTATTCTTGGACATATCAATATTTAATGGATAAACATAATTCTTTAAAAGAGAATCCTACAATGTAGAGTTCAAAAGGACGAACCATTATAAAAGGTTTTAATGCCAATCCTGATAATGAATAAGAAGAAAGGCAGCATTTGAAATAATTCACTTGCTGCCTTTTTTAGTTCATTTCCTTCTCTTCTTAACCAATTTATGCTTATCCTTCTTAGATGAATTAGAGAATAACTGTTCTAACATTTCCCTTGTAATAGGTAAATATGTAACCTCTGTTAATCTAGTCTCTCTAATCTCTTGTGGTAAATAATGAATTGTGTTATTCCTCTTTGGTGTTACTTGCATATTTTTGTAGAAATAAATAGGTTGGTAATTGATTTATCTACGGCAAAGTTATTGATAAGAATCAGGTAAATCTAATACAAGATATATATTTTGGATTATTGGAATATATGTGCGTATATCTTCAAAAGGATGCGATTTGAGGTAGCAAGCAAAGCAGTTCTTGTAACTGATTCATGCCAGATATTTATGATTTTATTTTTTATACCTGTAAGACATGATGAAACTAAGTCATTGATAAGGTGGTAAGTGAAAATTCATTTACTGCCTTATTTTTTATAATACAGTGGACTGGAATATTGGATAAATTTGTTTCTTTGCAGTCATTGATTTTAAAAGATAATACCATGAATGAATATGTAGATTTTTATATGCAGAGATGCTTGCAGGTAGCCACAAGCATAGATGACAAAAGCAAACATATTATATTGAACAATATCAAGGCTATAAATTATGAGGAAGCTGTAAAACTCGCTGAAACCATAATCATAGATGATAACAAACGAAAACTATTGCTAAGTGAAGAAGTCTTTGTTAACGATAGTACTCTAGCTCAATATTTAGAAAGAGAGGAACTGGATGCATTAAAATTATGGAGATTATCCGTATTGCTGTACGCTATGATAATGGGATGTAATGTTGCTGAACTATCCATATCTGTAGCAGACCAATATTTAGACTTGTTCAACCACCTAAACGATGGAATGAAGGTTGCAAGTATTGAAGTAGTGGGTAGGTTGCCAACAGAAACGAAAAAAGGTAAATCGTCAACTAAAACCAAAAAGTTTACTATCTCTAGTCAACTACTGATTAATAAAATGAAACAAGCTTATTTAGAACTGCAAGATGATATTGTAACAGTAGATAACTTGAAGCATTATACAATTGAAAGGATTACCACTATGAATGAAATAGCAAACAAAAGAATCTTGAATTATTATTTTGCACAAGAATTGAAAGCCTTCTTGAGCAAATACAAAGGTGGAAAAATGTCCTCAAACAGAAAGAAGCTTGTTTTATACATCCTATACTTGTTTGGTCGTTTTAAGAACAATGTTCCAATAAATACAGATAATTATAGAGCATTAATGCGCGACTATAATAAATCCCCAATAAAACTTTCTCTATTCACAGTAAACGGGCAGTCGTTCCCCTTAATCTTACTGCCTAATCCAGAAATTGAAAAAATAAGGTCTAAATATAGAAGGTTCATAGAGGAAATGTGAAATTTCGAGATAATCTGATTTTTCACGAAAAGTAATTTATGGTTTCTTACCTTCGCAGCGTTGGTAATATTGCCAATTATTCTAAATTTATATAGACAATGAAAAAAAATATCATTACTGTAAAAGACCTCTATGTTGAAGGCAAAATGATTGCTTTTATTAAAGGCAATCGTAGTGTTAATTCAAAGAACATTTCAAGAAAGAAAAAGTCCTTTGAGAAATTTGGAATGAATCTTGTCCCTTTAATGTATGTAGACGGACAAAAAGCGGTAAATGACGGCTGTACTTTGGTGCATCCTATTACGAAAGAGGATATACCGGATGAAGAAGCAAGTAAGTATGTTGCCATTGTTGAGGGACAACATAGATATACGGCAGCCGAAGAAACAGGTTTAGATGAAGAAAAGCTGTTCTTGTATGAATGTTACAGCAATGAGAACACTAAAGAGATTCTCTCTGAAACAAACACAATTACTGACCCGTGGAGTGGTGCAGATTATGCTAATGGCGCGGCACTATTTAATCCCCAAAATGAGTTGGCAAAATTTACAAAAGAACTTGCCGATTTAGGTTATCCAACCACTACGATAGGTTATATTGCTTGTTTTGCTCCTGGTAAGTTGGGAAAGACAGCATACTGTAATTTGATTGCAGGTAAAGAAATAAAAACAGATTATAATCTGGAACGTGCTAAATACTTTTTGGATGCAGCACGAACTAAATTTGACAATTCCTTTATCGCTAAAAGATACTTGATTACTGTAGTTGCCGACCTGTCTACAGAACATGGGTATAAACTTGTTTGTGACGCTTTAAAACAAATGCCAGATGCTATAGTAAAAAGAGTCCTAGAAGCTAAAAGTGAAGAGAAACAAAGTATATTGAAAATGACCTTAGAAAGTCTACTCAATAAATAATTAGAATATAGCCAGTTGTCAGTGATGATAGCTGGCTTTTTTATCTCTATTACAAGTGATGCCAAGAAATTATAATAGTGAATTACCTAGTCACTGTTGTGTTGGAAGAATGTCGTATAGAATATTCTGATAGGATAAATGTTTTATTTTTATTGCTTTCTTTTCTTAAATAATTGGTTGTTATGGCTAGAAGATGTATTTTTGTAGTGGTTGAAATGAGATGTTGTCACAGAATTTAATAACCGATTATGTAATTGCTTGATAATCAATATAGGTAATAAAGATAGCTTGTTTTTATTACTTTTGCCGTATTAACAAGCGAAATATTTCCAAAAAGATGCGCAAAGTATACTACATCTATAATCCACAGACCCAGACTTATGATCGAATTTACCCTACCGTACGGCAGCGTGCGCTTAGTATCCTGCGTCGGCTTTTCTATGGAATGGGGTTGGGAGCAGGTTGCTTTATTGTATTGCTTTTGATTTTTGGTTCTCCGTCGGAGAAGGAATTAAGAATTGAAAACAGCCGTCTTTTGGCGCAGTACAATGTGCTTTCCCGGCGTTTGGACGACGCTATGGGAGTGCTTCAGGATATTCAGCAACGTGACGATAATCTGTATCGAGTGATTTTACAGGCAGATCCTGTTTCTCCGGCTATTCGTCAGGCAGGTTATGGCGGGACGAACCGTTACGAAGAACTGATGGATTTGGCGAATGCCAAGCTGGTGGTGAACACGACTCAAAAATTGGACGTGCTTTCCAAAAGGCTTTATATCCAGTCGAAATCTTTCGATGATGTGATTGATATGTGTAAGAACCATGATGAGATGCTGAAATGTATTCCGGCCATACAGCCTATTTCGAATAAGGATCTTCGTCAGACAGCATCCGGTTATGGTACACGTATCGATCCTATTTATGGTACGACAAAGTTCCATGCAGGCATGGACTTCTCTGCTCATCCGGGAACGGATGTATATGCTACCGGAAACGGAACAGTGGTGAAAGTGGGATGGGAAACCGGATATGGTAATACCATTGAGATAGATCATGGCTTCGGGTATCTCACTCGGTATGCTCACTTGCAGGGATTTAATACGAAAGTCGGAAAGAAAGTGGTACGTGGTGAGATTATCGGAAAAGTGGGTAGTACAGGAAAAAGTACCGGTCCGCATCTGCATTATGAAGTGCACGTGAAAGGGCAGGTAGTGAATCCGGTCAATTATTATTTCATGGATTTGAGTGCCGAAGATTATGAAAAGATGATTCAGTTGGCAGCCAATCATGGTAAAGTATTCGATTAAAATCTTAAAACAGGAGTGTTATGCTTAATACAGACAAAGAATTGAAGCTATATTATTCAATAGGGGAGGTTGCCGACATGTTCGGAGTCAATCCGTCATTGCTCCGTTTTTGGGAAAAGGAATTTCCGCAAATCTCTCCTAAGACAGCGGGAAGAGGAATACGTCAGTACCGCAAAGAAGACGTAGAAACGATCGGTCTTATCTATCATTTGGTAAAAGAAAAGGGCATGACACTTCCCGGTGCCCGGCAACGTTTGAAGGATAATAAAGAAGCTACGGTTCGTAATTATGAGATTGTAAATAAGCTGAAAGCGATAAAAGAAGAGCTTTTGGCTATTAAACGCGAATTGGATGGACGGGAATAAATAAATGCTAATCGATCATGGATTCGATAGGCAAGAAACCTCATAACAAAATGAACGGTGAACAATTTGCATGATACTGCAACTTATTCACCGTTCATCGTTTTCTTATTTACCGTTTGAAAGCTATTCTTCTACACGGCTCACCTGTTTGATATTCTGTATTTTCTTCAGATTGTTGCAGATGGTTTTTACATCATCCACATCATGTACCCATAACTGAATTTTTCCTTCAAAGATACCATCTTCGGTTTCGATGGTTAGCTTACGGATATTTACATTGAGCTGCCTGGAGATAACCTGGGTGACTTCATTCAAAAGTCCCATATTGTCTATACCTTTTATATATATATATACCAGGAAAGATAATTCTTTGTGTGTATCCCATTCTGTTGCTAATATACGGTTGCCATAACTGCTCTTCAGTTTGGCGGCAACAGGGCATTGGCGTTTGTGGATAATGATCCGGTCGTTTTCATCCACATATCCCAATACATCATCACCGGGAATAGGATGGCAACATTCGGCCATGATATATTTCTTCTGCAAACTTTCTTCCGTCAGTTTGAGCACCTCTTTCGGGTTGATTTTTTCTTTTTCCTGCGGTTCTTTCTCTTCCTGCTTCTCTTTGCTATTGCCGAAAGAGAAAGTCAGATATTTCTTCCAGTTACTGGTTTGCTTTTCTTTCAGTTCATTCTTGTCCGCTTCTCCCAAAACGATTGCTTTACTGCCAATGGCAGCCAGCAGTTCTTCCTCATTCTTGGCATTATGCAGTTTGCGTAGCTTTTCGATAACAGCTTCTTCCGGACGGACTTCCTCCTTTTTCAGAAACTCACTAAGGATTTCTTCTCCTATCTTCTGGTTTGCTTTACGCTCTTTGCGGAGAATGGCTGCTATCTTGGCGCGGGCACGGGCAGTGGTTGCAAAAACTTCCCATTGCGGTTGTACGCGTTGCGATTTTGAAGTAAGGATTTCAACTTGGTCACCACTTTGCAATTTGTGGCTCAACGGCACTAATTTATGATTGACTTTGGCGCCAATACAATGGCTACCAATATCCGTGTGCAGGGAAAATGCAAAGTCGAGAGCCGTAGAGTTCTGCGGCATAGTCTTCAGTTCGCCTTTAGGAGTGAACACGAATATTTCAGAAGCAAATAAATTTAGCTTAATGGTATCCAGAAAGTCAATGGCATCCGGTTGCGGATCATCTAATATCTCCTTAATCGTTCTTAACCATTTTTCCAATTCACCTTCATCCTCGCTGCCTCCTCCTTCTTTGTATTTCCAGTGGGCTGCGAAACCTTGTTCGGCAACGTCATTCATCCGTTCACTACGAATCTGGACTTCAATCCATTGTCCGTTGTTACCCATCAGAGTGACGTGCAATGCCTGATAACCATTAGCTTTAGGATGGCTGACCCAATCGCGCAAACGGTCCGGGTGGGGTTTGTATATCTTGGAGATAGAAACGTAGATATCGAAACAGTCATTGAGCTCTTCTTCTTCATTACGTGGTTCGAAGATGATTCGAACAGCCAGTAAATCGTATATTTCTTCGAAAGGAACATGTTTGGTCTGCATCTTGTTCCAGATGGAATAGATTGATTTTACACGGGCAAGTATCCGGTATTTCAATCCCATCTTATCCAGTTGGGTACGAATCGGGGCCGTGAAGTCGTTGAAAACCTTGTCACGTTCAGCGGCAGTAGCATTCAACTTCTCTTCTATTTCCGCATATTCTTCGGGATGTTCATATTTGAAGCTTAGATTCTCAAGCTCCGTTTTTATCTTATAAAGCCCCAAGCGGTTGGCAAGTGGAGCATAGATGTAAAGCGTTTCGCCTGCAATCTTATATTGCTTGTTGGGTAACATGGAACCAAGGGTACGCATGTTGTGCAAGCGGTCTGCTATCTTGATAAGAATGACCCGGATGTCGTTCGACATGGTGAGCAGCAACTTCTTGAAGTTCTCTGCCTGTGCCGAAGCGCGGTCACCGAAGATTCCACCGGATATTTTAGTCAGTCCGTCCACAATCTGGGCGATCTTCGGACCAAAGATATTCTCGATGTCTTCCACTGTGTAATCAGTGTCCTCTACCACATCATGCAGCAAGGCTGCACATATAGAAGTGGAACCGAGACCTATTTCATTGCATACAATGCTGGCAACGGCAATCGGGTGCATAATATAAGGTTCGCCCGAACGGCGTTTGATACCTTTATGCGCCTGATTGGCAAAGTTGAAAGCCTTCGTAATGATTTCAACTTTTTTGCGATGCTTAGTATTGAGATAATCATTCAGTAGTTCGTGGAACGCCTGATTAATCATCTCTTCGTCAGCTATTTCTTTGGGGGCCAGATTATCCATAATTGTTATCCTTTCACTTGCTTAGTTCTGCAAAAATAAGCAAATTTCCGAACGATGCAAGCAGGAAGTTATTTATTTGTATATTTTCAATCGTTTTCCTGCTGCAATTTTAGTGCTAGACATTCCATTCCACCTTTGTATATCCTTAATTGTGACACCATACTTTCTGGCAATAGTGGATAAAGTGTCTCCACTTTTTATTGTATAATAGGTCAGATTTCCCTTACCGGCAACTGCTGATGTCGTTTTGCGGGTTGCAGGTGTAATATCCTTTACAGCAACGGTTTTCCGGTTGCGGAACAACTCATCGGCACGATGCGTATAAATCGTATCTTGCTTATCGATAAAAGTACTGATCGCGTCAATAGGCAGTCTTAACGTATAAGGTTTGCTGTCACCCGGAATCATTTGCTTCTTATATTGCGGATTCAGACTCTTGATCTGATCCAGAGGTACATTACAAAGGTCAGCGATTTGTTCGAAGTGCAGATTTTTGTTTACTTGCACTGTGTCAGTACTTGCCGGAATATTAGTTTCCATCGGGCAGATATTGTGATCGCAGTAGTAAGTCATCACATAGTTGGCAGCGATAAAGGCAGGCACATAGCCACGTGTTTCTTTAGGCAGATAATTGTAGATTTTCCAATAATCAGTTTCGCCATTGGCACGGCGGATTGCCTTATTGATTGTACCGGGGCCACAGTTATAAGCAGCAATTACCAGGTTCCAGTCTCCATAGATATCATACATTTCTTTGAGGTAACGTGCGGCAGCCCAAGTCGCTTTAATCGGGTCACGGCGTTCATCTACCAGGCTGTTTGATTCCAAACCATAGATCTTACCTGTACCAATCATAAATTGCCACAGACCGGAAGCACCTGCACGTGATACGGCTGATGGGTTCAACGCAGATTCGATAATCGGCAGATATCTTAGTTCCAGTGGAAGTCCGTATGCATCCAGTGCTTCTTCAAAGATCGGCATATAGAAGTTGCAGGCACTTAGCATGAAAGAAACCTGATTGCGCAAGCGTCCTGCATACATATCGATGAATTTGCGGATAATATCATTATAAGGCATTTCCATGATGGCCGGGATGCGTGACAAGCGGTCGATATAGACAGAGTCACTGAATAAAGGATTGATTTCAGCCGTACTGCAATCCTTGCCTAAATCAATATAATTTTTAGCTTTCCAGTCATTCAATAGACTGTCAAGTGGATAAGTCATACTTTTAGGCAGGTCGATGCTTTCTTTGCGTTCAGTTCCATTTTCACGAATCACTACATCTACACTTTGCGCTTTTACCTGCGACGTGGCCACTAGTAAAAGAAAAATAATCGAACAATAGTTAACTAATTTCTTCATGCTTCAATAATAAGATCAATCTAAATTGTGTTTTTTAAAATCGTAATACGCATTGCAGACCAACCGACTTGTTTTTAAAACTGTTGGAGCGGAACTGGTTGTTATTGTCGATTACAGCCGGTTCTACTTTCATACTCAAGTCGGGGGTTATATCGAAGTTAGACAACTCTGCATCTACATAAGCGTCGATGATAGAGATCAGGTAAACTCCGATAAAAGCAAATATACTAAGGTCCCGATAACGACGGAACATATCTTTTCTTCTTTTTAGTGTGTTTTTTAGCTGCTCCTCATTATAAGTGGAGTTCGGGGGCAACAAATCTTCGTAACTTTTCGTATTCGGATTGCTGTCCATAATGTCCAGATAGGCTTGCGAATAGTCTTTGTACATCTTACCGTTCCAACTTAAGGCGTAAGCACAACCCGCAAATCCTCCATATATAATAGGTAATTTCCAGTATTTACGGTTGTAAATCTGTCCTCCACCGGGGAATACGACTGCCAGCCACGTTGCTTTGGTCGGATTCGGGATAAATATTTTCTTGTTGATATCTTGAGCAGGTGGCGGCACAGTGTCGGTCTTTACAACAATGGAGGCAGGTTGCTCTATCTTTTTCAGCTCTTTCTTGTTGGCTGCATCCAAGCTGTCCGCTATCTGTATTTTAGCAGCTGACAAACTGTCGATGGCCGGAAGTTCTTTGGATGGTATGATTTGGATAGAATCCTTCTTCACCGAGTCTTGTATAATCGGATCACGATGCCTTCGTGCACGGGCTTTCGGCGCTTCTCGCTGTATGATTGTTGTATCTTTCCGTGCCGGAGTAACTGTGGATTGTGCATACACATCAATCCCTGCCACCTGTAAAAAACAGAGAAGCAGGGCGCTGACTAGTAACTGATATTTCTTACTTTTTCTTGTCATTTACTTCTTTAGCGTATCGAAGATTTCCATGATACGTTCCAGTTCCTCCTCGTTCCCGAAAGGAATACTGATCTTGCCTTTTCCCTTTTCAGAGCAGGTGAGTTGTACCTTGGTGTTGAAAAAGCCGGAGAGTTGTTGCTTCAATAAGTTGAATTCTTCAGGAAGTTTACCACGTTTGGGTGTTATTTTCCGTGTGCCGCTTTTCACAGCTTCTCCTTCGCTTAATGATTTAACAATTTCTTCTACTTTGCGGACTGAATATCCGTGTTCTTGTATTTCTTCGAATATTTTAACTTGTAGTTTAGGGTCGCCTAATGAAATCAGTGCACGGGCATGTCCCATGTCCAACTGCTTGTTTTGCAGGGCCATCTGTATCGGAGCCGGCAATTTCAGTAAGCGCAGGTAGTTGGCGATCGTCGTTCGTTTCTTTCCGATACGTTCGCTAAGACGTTCCTGTGTCAGTTCGTACTGATCGAGCAGATGCTGGTAGGCAAGTGCGATTTCTACGGCATTCAGGTCTTCACGCTGGATATTTTCAATCAGCGCCATTTCCATCATGTTTTCGTCGTCGGCAGTGCGTATATAAGCAGGGATCGTTTTCAGTCCTGCTCTTTGTGATGCACGATAACGACGTTCTCCCGCGATGATCTGATACTCATCGTCCGAGAGTTTGCGTAAGGTAATAGGTTGGATGATACCGATTTCCGCAATGGAATCAGCCAGTTCCTGCAATGCTGTTTCGTCAAACTCACGGCGGGGCTGGTTGGGATTGACAGTAATCTTTGCCAGCTCTATTTCATTAATGGAAGAAGACCCTTCGGTTTTCACATCATCCATTGAGAGCAAGGCGTCGAGACCACGTCCTAATGCATTTCTTTTTTGTGTTGCCATATCTTCTTCTTTCTTTTATTTATTTCGGTTGATAATCTCTTTAGCAAGGGCCAGGTGATTTTTGGCGCCGGTAGATTCCGCATCGTAAAGGATGGTCGGGACACCGTAGCTGGGAGCCTCGCTCAATTTCACATTTCGTTGAATAACGGTGTTGAACACCAGTTCCTGGAAATGACGTTTCACTTCGTCGTAAATCTGATTAGCCTGACGCAGACGGGAGTCATACATTGTCAGTAAGAAACCTTCGATTTCTAAAGCCGGATTCAGTTTCGACTTGATGATTTTGATGGTATTCAACAATTTGCTGATACCTTCAAGAGCAAAATATTCAGCTTGAACGGGGATAATCACGGAGTCGGCTGCCGTCAGGGCATTGATCGTGATCAGTCCTAATGAAGGCGAACAGTCTATCAGGATATAGTCATATTCTTTCTTCAAAGGCGTGAGTACTTCTTTTAGTATCTTTTCTCGGTTTGGGAGGTTCAGCATTTCAATCTCTGCTCCTACGAGATTGATGTGCGAAGAGATTACTTTCAAAGAATCAATCTCCGTATCAAGGATAGCGTCCTGTACGTTGGCTCTGTCAATAATACATTCATAGATAGTGCATTCCGACTGCTTGATGTCTACTCCCAGACCGGAAGAGGCATTAGCTTGCGGGTCGGCATCTATCACGAGTACCTTTTTTTCCAGTGTAGCAAGTGAAGCTGCGAGATTAATCGTAGTCGTTGTCTTTCCTACACCGCCTTTTTGATTGGCCAAAGCAATAATTTTTCCCATATTCTCTAAATTTATTGGCAGCGAAATAAGTGATAAATCCTTAGAGCGCCTACGAAAAAAGAGAAACTTTGCAATTTCTGTTGATAAGTCGCCTGTTTTGTTAATAACTGTCGGACGAAACGGTTACCAAACTTCGACAGGTTCATCATTTACCTTTCTCTTTATGAGCTTGCAAATATACATATTTATATTGGATATTTATTTCTTTTTTTGCTCGCTTGCAGAAGATTAAGATTTGTAAACGGGTAGGAGTGGGGGTGAAAGAGACTTTTCGATCTGATGCGGGGAGGTGTTTGGTGGTACGGCTTCTTTTTGTTACTTTTGTGCGAATATAAAAAAGGAAAGGATTGAATATATGGAAAAAGAGAAGCCGTTGATACTTGTTTCGAATGACGATGGCGTGATGGCTAAAGGTATTAATGAACTGGTGAAGTTTCTTCGCCCTTTGGGTGAGATTATAGTGATGGCACCTGATGCTCCGCGTTCCGGTAGTGGGTGTGCGCTGACGGTGACGCAGCCGGTTCATTACCAGTTAGTAAAGAAAGAAGTGGGCTTGACTGTTTATAAATGTTCGGGAACACCGACCGATTGCATCAAATTGGCACGAAACACAGTGCTCGATCGGACTCCGGATCTGATAGTCGGCGGTATCAATCATGGAGATAATTCTGCCACCAACGTGCATTATTCCGGTACGATGGGAGTGGTTTTTGAGGGCTGTTTGAATGGAATTCCTTCTATTGGCTTCTCCTTGTGCAATCATGCACCCGATGCTGATTTTGAAGCTGCCGGACCTTATATCCGCAATATCGCTGCCATGATCTTGGAAAAAGGACTTCCTCCTTTAACTTGTCTGAATGTGAACTTCCCCGATACAGCCGATATAAAAGGAGTGAAAATCTGTGAACAGGCGAAAGGACGTTGGACGAATGAATGGGCTGCCTGCCCTCGTCTGAATGATTCTAACTATTTTTGGCTGACCGGTGAATTTACCGATCATGAACCTGAAAACGAGAAGAACGATCATTGGGCTTTGGCAAATGGTTATGTTGCTATCACCCCGACTACGGTTGACGTGACGGCTTATCACTTTATGGACGAACTTAATAAATGGTTTAATTAGTTGAAATTTGAAAAAGAAAGCATGACGCCCTGTTAGTCATCTATCCCTACCAACTCTCAACTCTCAACTCTCAACTCAATGAAGTATTATCTGATTGTCGGTGAAGCTTCCGGCGACTTGCACGCCTCTCATCTGATGGCTGCCTTAAAGGCAGAAGACCCGCAGGCTGATTTCCGTTTTTTCGGAGGTGACTTGATGGCGGCTGTCGGAGGAACGATGGTGAAGCATTATAAGGAGTTGGCATACATGGGATTTATCCCTGTATTACTCCATCTGCGCACTATCTTTGCAAATATGAAGCGTTGCAAAGAAGACATTGTTTCCTGGGAACCGGACGTTGTTATTCTGGTAGATTATCCGGGATTCAATCTTGATATTGCCAAGTTTGTCCATGCAAAGACACAGATACCGGTTTACTATTATATTTCTCCGAAGATATGGGCGTGGAAAGAATACCGTATCAAGAATATAAAACGAGATGTAGATGAGCTTTTCTCCATTCTTCCTTTTGAAGTGGAATTCTTCGAAGGAAAGCATCAATACCCCATTCACTATGTAGGAAACCCTACGGTGGATGAGGTGGCAGCCTATCAGGCAGCTCATCCGAAAAATAAGGAGCACTTTATTGCGGAGAACCAATTGGAGGATAAGCCGATTATCGCTCTTCTTGCCGGTAGCCGGAAACAGGAAATCAAAGATAATCTGCCGGATATGTTGAAGGCTGCTTCCGCTTTTCCTGATTATCAGCTTGTCTTGGCCGGTGCACCTGCCATTGCTCCCGAGTATTATAAACAATATGTAGGAGAAGCGAAAGTGAAAATCATTTTCGATCAGACTTATAGCCTGTTGCAGCATGCAGATGTAGCTTTAGTTACTTCGGGTACAGCTACGCTTGAGACGGCATTGTTTCGTGTTCCTCAAGTGGTTTGTTATTACACTCCGATCGGGAAAGTGGTTTCTTTTTTGCGGCGTCATATCCTGACAGTGAAATTTATTTCGTTGGTAAATTTGATTGCCGACCGTGAAGTAGTCAAAGAACTGGTGGCAGATACGATGACCGTGAAGAATATGCAGAGCGAATTGAGAAATATCATTGAAAATGAAGCATATAGAAATGAGATGCTTTCGGGGTATGAATATGTAGCCGAACGGTTAGGACCTGCCGGTGCTCCCCGTCATGCAGCTCGTGAAATGCTGCGTTTGTTGAAAAAATAACTTTCTTTTTCTGAATAAACGTAAAGCCGATGCAGTAAATGCACGGCTTTTTTATTTATAAAGCAGAAGACTAAAATAATGAAAGGAAAAAGATATGAAAAAATTTAAGTGGCTTTTAGGAATCTTATTATTGGCATTAGTGCCAATGTTGCAATCATGTGATGATGATGGTTATTCTATTGGAGATTTCAGCTGGGACTGGGCGACTGTTCGTGCAACCGGTGGAGGAGGATATTATTTGGAAGGTGATAATTGGGGGGTGATTGATCCGGTTGCTACTTCTATTCCTTGGTTTAAACCAGTGGACGGTGAACGTGTTGTGGCTTTTTTCAATCCTTTGTATGACATGGAAGGAGGAAAAGGAGTTCAGGTGAAGATGGAAGGCATACAGGAACTGTTGACAAAAGAAGTGGAAGATATGTCGACAGAGGAAGAAGCGGAAGAATTCGGAAATGATCCTATTCTGATTTATCAGGGTGATATGTGGTTGGGAGGAAAGTTCCTGAACGTAATTTTCCGTCAGGAGTTGCCTCGTTCGGAGAAACATCGTATCAGCCTTGTGCAAAATAAGATGGAACCGGGAGAGCCGGGCGAACCGTCAGAACCGGGAACATTGAATGTGGATGAAGATGGTTACATACATTTGGAACTGCGTTATAATACATATGAGGATGTGACTGACTATTGGGGATGGGGACGAGTTTCTTATAATCTGGAAAAATTCTTCCCTACGCCGAAAGATTCCTGGGTAGCACCCAAAGGGTTTAAGGTGACAATAAACTCAAGAGAACATGGAGAAGGAAGAGTGATTGTGCTTGATCTGGATCATCCGGTCGGTGTACCGGAAGCAGCGAAGGATGTTCATTCCACTTCTTCGATCCGATAACCTAACTATGATTTACTGTGTGTGAAAAAGGTCGGGATACTTCCGTAGAAGTTCCCGACCTTTTGTATTTTGTTTCAGCTCTAATCGATTGAGAAAGAATCCCCCGTTAGAACCATGTTAATGCATATAGATAAACGACTGCTGCCGGTATAGCCATCAGGGAACTGTCAAAGCGGTCGAGCATCCCACCGTGTCCCGGAAGAATGGTTCCCGAATCCTTAACGTGCAACTGGCGTTTCAATAACGACTCCGTCAGGTCGCCCCATGTGCCGAATATAACAACCACCAAGGCCAGTCCTGCCCATTCAATCATTGACATAAATGGGAAGTAGTGAGCGAGTATAAAAGATACTCCGATTGCTACCACTCCGCCGCCGATAGAACCTTCCCATGATTTCTTGGGAGAGATACGTTCAAATAACCGGTGTTTGCCGATCAATGAACCGATGCAATAGGCTCCCGTGTCATTCAGCCAAAGGAAAATAAAGATAGATAGCGGTAGGATAGGATTGTAACTTACGCTACTGTATTCTGATCCCGGATCGTTATGGAATGCTAATACATTCAGCAAAGCAAAAGGTAGTCCGATATAAAGTTGGCTAAGCATAGAATAAGCCCAGTTAAGTACCGGGTTTTCCTTTTTCAGATACAACTCGCTAATCATCATGTAAAGCAATAAAAGCACATACGGGATGAATATCTTCGAATCGGCCGCATCAATGCAGAATCCCATGATTGCAAGGAATAGGTAAGCCCCGCCGAGCATATTAATAGTCTTGTTTATCTTCACTCCTTCTGCGCGCATATTTACCAGCTGTCCGAACTCATAAATGGTCAGTGCGCTGATAGCGGTAAACAGAATACCAAAGCTGAATGCGTCATAAAGGATGCCCCCCACCAAGATGGCAACGAAGAGTACACCCGTAATAGCTCGTTTTATGAAATTATTAATCAAAATCTATTCGTTTTAATTAGTTGGACCCGTTAGCTTCTTCTTCATTGGATTTACCCTCTACGGTAACTTTGCCCTCCACAGTAACCTTTTTACCTTCTGCGGCAACTTTGGTGTCTATGGGTGCTTGTTTTTCCTTTGCGGTATTTTCAGCTTCCTCTTCTTTGATTTCTTTTTCTTCTTCTTTCAGCTTTTGGGCAAGTTCTCTTTCAGCTCTTGCGGCATCCTGACTTTCTTTAGCAGCCATGATTTCTTCCGAACGGGAAGCCCAAGGGCGTTTACCGAAGATGCGTTCAACGTCTTCCGCGAAGATTACTTCTTTGTCAATCAGTAATTGCGTCAGTTCGTTGTGTCCTTCTTTATTCTCCGACAGAATTCTCTTGGCACGGTCATACTGCTCGTTTACCATTCTCTTGACTTCTTCGTCAATCAATTCGGCTGTCTTTTCGCTGTATGGACGGTTGAAAGAATATTCATCGTTGTTGTAATAACATAAGTTCGGCAGCTTGTCGCTCATACCTAAATAAGCAATCATGCCGTATGCCTGCTTAGTCACCCTTTCCAGGTCGTTCATGGCACCTGTTGAGATGCGGCCGAGGAATAAATCTTCAGCGGCGCGTCCTCCCAAAGTAGCACACATTTCGTCCAGCATCTGCTCCTTGGTAGTGATCTGACGTTCTTCCGGCAGATACCAGGCAGCTCCTAATGCACGTCCGCGAGGAACGATTGTAACTTTAATCAATGGGTTGGCATATTCCAACAACCAGGAGATAGAGGCGTGTCCTGCTTCATGCAAAGCGATAGAGCGTCTTTCTGCTTCCGTTGTAATCTTGGTTTTCTTTTCCAGACCACCGATGATGCGGTCTACCGCATCCAGAAAGTCTTGCTTGCCTACAAATTTCTTTCCGTGGCGGGCAGCGATCAATGCAGCTTCATTGCAGACATTGGCGATATCCGCACCCGAGAATCCCGGAGTTTGGCGAGCCAGCAAGTCTACATCAACACTATCGTCTATTTTGATCGGGCGCAAATGCACACCAAATACTTCTTTACGTTCATTCAAGTCGGGCAGATCCACATGTATCTGACGGTCAAAACGTCCTGCACGGAGCAATGCTTTATCAAGTACGTCTACACGGTTAGTAGCAGCAAGGATAATTACACCGCTGTTGGAACCGAAACCGTCCATCTCTGTCAATAACTGGTTCAAGGTGTTTTCGCGTTCGTCATTTCCTCCCATTGCAGGATTTTTGCCACGAGCACGTCCTACGGCATCAATCTCATCAATAAAGACGATACAAGGAGCTTTCTCTTTGGCCTGTTTAAACAAGTCGCGAACACGGGATGCACCTACACCCACAAACATTTCCACGAAGTCAGAACCTGCCAGTGAGAAGAAAGGAACATTAGCTTCACCCGCCACAGCTTTGGCAAGCAAAGTTTTACCGGTTCCCGGAGGGCCTACCAGCAATGCTCCTTTGGGTATCTTACCTCCCAAATCCGTATATTTCTGCGGTTCCTTCAAGAACTCTACAATTTCCTCTACCTCTTGTTTCGCTTCTGCCAAACCCGCTACATCCTTAAATGTAATCTTGATGGCTCCACCTTTTTCAAAAAGCTGGGCTTTTGATTTTCCTACGTTAAATACACCGCCGGGGCCACCACTGCCACCTCCGCTCATACGGCGCATGAAGAAGATCCATAACGCTACAAGCAAGACAAGCGGGAGTATCTGGATCAGGATTGCGGGAAAAATATCCGATTTGGGCGGATAGTCGGAAGAACCGTCAAAATGACCGGCTTCCTTTTCTGCCTGCAAAAACTCTTCCAGTTTATCGGTAGATGGCGTTCTACTTGTAATGATAGGGTTACGTCCCACTTTGGTAGAGTCCGCTCCAAAAACAGCCCCTACAGCAGTCGGTTTAAGAAAAGCTTCTATTGACTTATCTTCATAACCCAATACTTTGCTTACATAGCCCTTTTTTACGTAGTCCTGAAACTCACTGTAAGTTACAGCTTTGCTTCCAGCTCCCTTTGAATCACTGCCCCACCAGAGGCCGAGAAGCATAAGGGCAATAATCATATACATCCAGTTCAGGTTGAACTTAGGCATATTAACCTTATTGTTAGGTTTATTGCTATTGTTATTATTGCTATTATTATTGTCCATAATCATTAATTAGTCTAGATCGGGGATTTGAGTAAGTTTGGCATCTGCCCAAAGGTGTTCAAGATTATAAAAATCTCTTGTCTCCGGTAAAAAGACGTGTACCAGTACATCGGCATAGTCCATTGCCACCCATTCAGCATTCCGGAGTCCATCGATTGCATAAGGTTTGCTATCCGCACCTTTGCGTGTAAATTCCTTGATTGAATCTACAATGGCACTCACTTGACTGGGAGAATTTCCCTGACAGATAACGAAATATTTACAGATGGTATCTTCTATGCTGGTTAAATCGGCAACGATTATCTTTTTACCTTTTTTCTCTTGAATTCCTTCTTTTATTTTTTCAATTAATACTTTAGTATCGTTCATTCCTGTAATTGGGATTAATAATTCATGTTCTCTATTTGTTTATAACAAAAAAAGGTGACCCTTTGTTTCTGATAATAAACGTGATATTTTTGACAAATATACGCTGATTTATTGGATACAAGAAAGTTATCCCTCAATTTTTGTGTTTTTTAGTGGAGATACTTTTGTTTGGAAAGCTTATTTGGACATTTTTGCAAAAAAAATATCGGATTTGTTTTGAATTCCCAAAATATTTGTATCTTTGCACCCGCAAACGAAAATCATTGGGCTATGGTGTAATGGTAACACTACAGATTCTGGTCCTGTCATTCCTGGTTCGAATCCAGGTAGCCCAACAAAACACCAGCTTTTTACTGACAAAAACCCGCTAAAAATGCAATTTTAGCGGGTTTTTTTGTGCTTTGACAAATACCATCCGAAAAAAGTTGACGCTAATTCGGTGGCTAATTCGGTGACACGAATGCTCTTTTTTGATATTTTTTTGAGCGGTTCTCAAAAAAAAGCAATGATGAGCCAAAAAAAGCAAACTTTCAATGTTCTTTTCTGGATAAGGAAAGGAAGAACGAATGAAAAACTGTCACCTCTTTCATGTCGGGTTACGATTTCGGGACAAAGATACGAAATTCCCACGAAACTATACCTACGGTCTGAATCATGGTCGGCAGTTGCGCAAAAGTCACTTGGTAAGACCGCCAATGACAAAGAAGCCAACCGGTATATCGAAGATTTGAAAATCACGATCGAAGATACCGTTATCAAAATCAGACAGAAAAACTACCCTCTCAACATTGAGAACTTCAAACTCATGTTTCAGACACAGGATAATGAGTTCTCTACCATCAGCACACTGTTTGATTACCATGAAATCATGGAGAAGAAAAATCTCCGTGCCAGTACATTTGTCGGCTATCACGTAACGAAGAAACACCTGCTCAACTTTATACGTATCAAATACCATGTCTCTGACTATGATTTGACCGCCATTGACAAAGCTTTCGTTTATGAGTTTTACGCCTATCTGCAAGGCTATAAGAGGGAAGGGGAGACCGTATGCGCTGTCAATGGTGCATTGAAGCATATCCAGCGTTTCAAAAAGGTGATGAATGTCGCCCTGCAAAACGAATGGATAAGCCGGAACCCTGTCTGCCTGCTCAACGCCAAGAAAACGAAAGTAGAAAGAGGATTCCTGTCCGAAAAGGAACTGAAGAGCATCGAGGAAGTCCCTTTGCCCGTCAACCTCTCCATCGTGAGGGACGTGTTTGTATTTGCTGTCTACACCGGACTGTCATTTGTCGACATCAGTAACCTGACGAATGAAAATATAAATGTCGGTATCGACAAAAGCTTGTGGCTGAACTACTATCGTCAGAAAACGGACATACACGCCATGCTGCCTTTATTGCAACCTGCTGTCTGTATATTAAAGAGGTATGAAGCATACCACAAAGGAAAACGGACTAATCATGTATTCCCGGTACCGCCCAACCAGGTGGCAAACCGATACCTGAAAAAAGTGGCCAAGGAAGCGGGAGTAGAGAAAAATATTACCTTCCACATGGCAAGACATAAAGGATTTCCTTTCTTGCTAAAATTCAATAGCTTACAAAATATCTCGGCTTAATAGGTAACGATTTAGAAACCAGCGAAATTCTGTGTTTTACCTCGTTTTGCAGTAATTCAAAAGAACGCTTTTCCTAAATGCAAAGGTAATATTATTTTTTGAATAACAAACCTTTGCAGATAGTCAAATTCAACAAAATCGGCTATGGTTGCCTGAATTTATATTTCAATCCATATTCTTCAAGTTTGCCATATAGAGTTGTTCTGCTTATTCCAAGCAGTTCGGCAGCGGCACTCCGGTTGCCGTTTGTCTGTTTTAACGCACGCAATATCCGCTCCTTATCCTCCGCGTCATTGCGCAGGGCGAAGCTGACAGGTGAGGTCAGTTTCGTCACGGCAAGTTCCAGATGCTCTTTCGTGACCACACCTTCCTGCGCCTGTAATACGGCTCCCATTATCTTCTGCCGAAGCTCACGCACGTTGCCCGGCCATGTGTATATCAGTAATGCTCTCCGGAGTCTCCTGAACCTTAAAATTGACGCAAACCTCCATGACATCATCCGCATTCGGTTTTATGTTGCTCATCTGCATCTGGAGATTGGCTCTGTGCAGACTGGATAACAGCAAGTTGTTTTCCGGGATCTGTGATTCCACGCTTCCGACCTTCGCCTTGAACTTTATCTGCACATTATCCATTGCAAGATAATGATGGGATATCAAGGCTATAAGTGGAATATCAATAGTCTTGTCTCCAACCATGATTTTTTTTCGATTGGAACGTATTTGCGTTATTTGCATTTGTTCCTTCAAAAAGTCTGGTCAGATTTTGTATCTGATGATTCTGCAATGTATCTTGTGCACAGTTTACGGCGTATTGCAAACCATTCATAATATCAGAGAATGAATTGGTTTGAACACTGTCCGGCTCATCGTCATTATTTTTCTTGCCTCTGTGAAAAAGTCCCATGTTTTTAATTTAAATACTTGATTTGTTGTCTTTAATGAGCACCAATCTTGACAATGTCCGGCTTACAGATTCCATATTTACACTGGAGACTATATTATTATTGACAATGTCTTGATGCCAAAACCAATATGGTGGATTCTCCGTGTGTTCCATCACGTCCTCCTTTCTTTATTGGGGTTATACTTCGGTTCATTCCGTTGCGAGCGGAACTTTTCCTCCCTACGGTTTACTGCTTCCTCAAGGTAGGCAATGCTCCGTTAAGTTCGTAACGCCACTTTGAACCTGCGTTCTGCAAGGCGGTGTTCATGCCGTCAACAGCTTTCTGCCAGGTAACGCCAGTGCCGTCCACCTTCGTGACTTCGGTGACGGTGCCTGCCTTTTTGTAGCCGATACCTTGTTCATGATTGTTCTTCCAGTAGCAGGCGGTCACGGTGGTGTAGTTATCTCCCAACAAGCCGCCGATATGCACATTGCCAGTGCTACTACCTGTACTTGTTACGTTGCCCGTGGCATAGCAGGCAAGGACGCGGCTTCCTCCGTTTAATCCCACTACACCGCCGCCAGAGAGATTCTTTTGGGAGGCTATTTCTAAGGTCACGTTGCCTGTGGCATAGCAAGCTGTCATGGTGCCCCATTTTTCTCCTGCCACACCGCCGACATAGTGCGTTCCCTTTACTGTGGCAGAGGTGCAGCATCCGATGATGGAACCAGCCTTTTGTGAACCCACCACACCGCCGACACAATCCGTGCCGCTGATGCTGCCCGACACCGAGCAGTTTTCAATGGTGCCCCAGCTATATCCTACCACGCCACCAGTACAGCCAAACATGTGATTGCTTGTTATCTGTATGCCTTCCATCACCACATTCTTCACCGTACCAGCTCTATTGAGATAGCCGAACAGACCCACAAATTGGTCATTTGTCGTAACGGTCAACCCCGTGATGGTATGGCCGCCGCCGTCGAAAGTGCCTTTGTATGAGTTATCGAAGCTTGTGCCTATCGGCGTCCAGCCTTTGCCCGTCAAGTCAATGTTTTTGTCGAGGGTAATGTTAATGTCGGTCTTACCTCCGTTCACTAAATCGGCTACATGCATCAGGCCATCGGCGGATGTCACGGTGTAGCTGCCGTCGCTCTCTATGGTATAGCCCAGGTCTTTTGCCGCAGCGAGGGAGACGGTGTAGGTATATTCACCGCCCGCCTGCCAGTCGGTAGCATTCTTCATCTTATAGACGAAGGTCTTGCCGTCAGTGAAGGTGCAGGTAATGAAGGTCGTGCCAGCTGCCACACTTTGCGGGGCTACGATGGCGGTGTAGGTGTTGCTGCCCTTGTCATACGGGGTGATTTCGGCAGGGTTGTCGCCTTCGGTGGAGAGGCCCGTCAGTCGCACGGATGCCAGCCCCTCGGTGTAGTCCGTCAGAACGATGGTCACTCGCGCCGTGCGGTGGGTGAAGCGAAGCGTGGGGCTACCGTAGGTCACCGTCTGCCCGTCGGCTACGATGAGGTCGCTGCCCTCAAAGTCTTTCTGGGTACTTTGGTTGGCTTTTACCTTTACCGCAGGTGGGGTTGTCTCGCCAGCGGTGTAGGGCCACCACGCTGTGACGGTGATGTCTTTGTGGTTGGTCCAGTAGTACGGGTCGGTGGAGGTCAGCGTGGCGCTGGCGGGGTCGGCGGTGGTGAGCGTCACGTCGTATGCCTTCACCGTGCCGTCCATCAGGACTGCCACGCTCTGCACACCCTCCCAGTCTCCGTCCACGGTGGAACGGGTATTGGCGATGGCTGTCGCAGCGGGGTTCAGCCCCGTGGCGGTAAAGACGATGGGTGTGCCTTCCGCCCCTTCCTGCAGGAAGCCCGCTTCGTCCTGCGTGCAGGCGGCAATGCCGAGCAGCAGGGCTATGGCTGCAGATGTATGGATGATTGTTCGTTTCATGATGCGTGTTGTTTAGGGTTCGTTATTGTTTCTTTTGCAATACGGGCAGACCGTCGGTGCCGAGTACCCACTGGTAGTCGCCAGCGGTGAGGGCGGTGTTCATGCCGTCGACGGCTGTCTGCCATTTCACTGTCGCGCCGTCCACCTTCGTGGCATCTACCTTTTCTCCATGATCACGGAATACTCCTTGCCCGACATTGCCTCCCCAATAACAGGAAGTTATAATTTTGTAGTTATAACGCACTATAGCTCCGGATTCATACTCTTTCAATGTGCCGTCGAACCAGCAAGCGGTGATTCTGCCATAATTTAAATCGGCTATACCACAAGTTCTACCATATGCAGAAATTTTTCCCGTCACAGAGCAGGCAATGATTTGGCCATTATTTTGCTCCACTATTCCAGCTGCTGATCCACTATTGCCATACAGATTCACATCTATGAGTTGTAAGTTCTTTATCACTCCACGTTCATTTAATAACCCAAAAAGTTCAGTAGTCGCTGCTGAAAAGTTTAATCCCGTAATGCGGTGTCCCTGCCCATTAAAGATGCCGGAGTAACCTGGCCATGTGCCTATCCGTGTCCATTCCCTACCCGTCAGGTCGATGTCGGCGGTGAGGGTGCAATTTATTGATTCATCTTTTTGTACGGCTTTGTTCCATGCCAGCAAGCCGTCGGCGTTATAGACCGTGTAACTGCCGTCGTTCTGTATAGAATACCCCAAATCCTCAGCCTCACCGCTCTCGCTGCCACCGTCAGCCCAGTCACCGATAGTGCAGCCATCTAATGTCAGGCCAGTGGCGTTCACCTTAACGGTATATTTATAGCGACTGCCTGCTGCCAACACGACGTTGTTCTGCGGACGGAAGTAGAAAGTGCCGCTGCCGAGTTCCACCCTGATGAACGGCTTGCCTGCCACAACGGTCTGCGGAGCGGTCAGTGCCTCGTAGGTGTTGCCGCTTGCGTTGTAGGTCTTGATGGCGGTCGGGTTGCCGTTATCGGCAGACAGGCTTACGAGGCTCACCGTGGCACCGGCGACGCTCGTGTTTCCCGTGCCGGGCTTCAGATCGATTGCCACGCGTGCCGTGCGGTGGGTAAATTCAAGTGTCGGGTCGTCAAATTTCACCGTCTGGTTTTCGGCAGAGATGAAGTCGCTGTTCTGGAAGTCAGCCAATTGGCTCTGGTCTTCAGCCACCTTCACGGCAGGCATCTGGGTGATGTCGGCATTATCGAAGGGCCACCATGCCGATACGGTAATCGGGTCGCGGCTGGTCCAGTAGTGCGGGTCGTTCTCGCGTGAGAGTGTGGCACTCTTGAAATCGGTAGAAGCCGTTACGGTGTATTCCTTTACCGCATCGCCCGTCTTGAGTGCCACGGAAGTGACGCCCTGCCAGTCGCCGTCCACGGTGGCACGGGTTGATGGGGCTGCCTGCGGCGTTGCCTCTACGGACAGTCCGGTGGCACGGATGACTACGGGGTATTCTCCTTCGGGCAGACGGTTATCGTCGGCAAGTTCGTCCTGCGTGCAGGCGGCAAGGCCGAGCAGCAGGGCGATGGCTGCGGATGTATGGATGGTTGCTCGTTTCATGATGCGTGTCGTTTAGGGTTCGTTATTGTCTCTTTTGTAATACGGGCAGACCGTCGGTGCCGAGTATCCACTGGTAGTCGCCAGCGGTGAGGGCGGTGTTCATGCCGTCGACGGCAGTCTGCCATTTCACGGTCGCGCCGTCCACCTTCGTGGCATCTACCGTTCCTCCTTCAATACGGAATACTCCTTGCCCGGCATTGCCTCCCCAATAACAGGAAGTTATATCAGCGTAGTTATAACGCACTATAGCTCCATTGTTAGACTCTTTCAATGTGCCGTCGAACCAGCAAGCGATGATATCGCCATAATTTGATTCGGCTATACCACAAGTTCCACCATATGATGCAGAAATTTTTCCCGTCACAGAGCAGGCAATGATTTGGCCATGATTTCGGCCCACTATTCCAGCAGTATTTCCACTACTGCCATACAGATTCACATCTATGAGTTGTAGGTTCTTTATCACTCCACGTTCACTTAAGAGTGAACCCAAAAATCCAGTATTATTCATTGCTGAAGAGTTAAATCCTGTAATGCGGTGTCCCTGCCCATTAAAGACGCCGGAGTAGAATGTAAATATGCCTGACCGTGTCCATTCCTTACCCGTCAGGTCGATGTCAGTGGCGAGGGTGCAATTTATCGATTCATCTTTTTGTGAGGCTTCGTTCCATGCCAGCAGGCCGTCGGCGTTATAGACCGTGTAGGTCTTGGTGTTGCTGTCGTAGATGTAGCCCAAATCCTCGGCTGTGCCGCTCTCGCCGCCGCCGTCAGCCCATTCACCGATAGTGCAACCCTCTAACGTCAAGCCGGTGGCGTTCACCTTGACGGTGTAGATATAGCGGCTACCCGCTTCTAATACGACGTTGTTCTGCGGGCAGAAGTAGAAGGTGCCGCCGCCGAGTTCCACCCGGATGAACTGCTTGCCTGCCGCAACGGTCTGCGGGGCGGTCAGTGCCTCATAGGTGTTGCCGCTTGCGTTGTAAGTCTTGATGGCGGTCGGGTTGCCGTTATCGGCGGACAGGCTCACGAGGCTCACCGTGGCACCGTCCACGCTTGTGAATCCCGTGCCGGGCTTCAGTTCGATTGCCACGCGTGTCGTGCGGTGGGTAAATTCAAGTTTCGGGTTGTTAAATTCCACCTTCCTGTTCTCAGCGGCGATGAAGTCGCTGTTCTGAAAGTCAGCCAATTTGCTTTGGTCTTCGGCCACCTTCACGGCAGGCATCTGTGTGATGTCGGCATTATCGAAGGGCCACCATGCCGATACGGTAATCGGGTCGCGGCTGGTCCAGTAGTGCGGGTCGTTCTCGCGTGAGAGTGTGGCACTCTTGAAATCGGTAGAAGCCGTTACGGTGTATTCCTTTACCACGTCACCCATTTTGAGTGCCACAGTCTGTATGCCCTGCCAGTCGCCGTCCACGGTGGCACGGGTGGAAGGGGCTGCCTGCGGCGTTGCCTCTACGGACAGTCCGGTGGCACGGATGACGACGGGGTATTCACCTTCGGGCAGACGGTTATCGCCAGCAAGTTCGTCCTGCGTGCAGGCGGCGAGGGCGAACAGCAGTGCGGTGGCTGCGGGGATAAATAATCTATGTCTCATAATTCTTCATTCTAATCAATTAATTATTAACATCCTACAGGTCAGCACCCACATCTCCACCGTCTATATCGTTCCACTTTGCAATGGTGGCTTCGCTGACTTCAAGGACTTTGTTGCGTACCTTGACGGTATAGGTATAGTTGTTGCCCGCCTGCAGTGCGCCTTCGGGCACGGTGAGTGTGGCATGATATTCCTGACCTTTGTAATTCACAACCAACGGCAGGGATGCAACTGTCTGCGGGAAGAGGATGATCGATGACGTGAGATAGCCGTCTGCCAGATTCATGGTCAGTTCTCCGGTCTGTACCCCGTTGTCTGCGGTGGCAATACCGTCGGCCGTGTTGAACGTACCGGTGAGTAACAATCCGTCCAGCGTGTAACGTTCAGGCTTGACCACGCTGAAATCCACGCCGTCGCCCGCCTCGAGGGTAAGGGTTATCTGGCTCATGCGGTGGTGGAAGGAGTTGTCTTCACCGCCTTTGCCGGTTTTGTTGGTGAAGCTCACTACCGGACTGTTTTTGTCTCCCGTGGCTCCTGTGGCAAAGAGGAAGTCAATGGAAGACTGGTTCTGCTGCGCCGTGGCATCGGTCGTGGCTGCGAGGATACCTCCCGCCGCGTTGTACGGATAGTAGGCGCGGAAAGTATGGGGCTTTGTATCTTCGATATAGATGACCTTTTTTTCTGCCTCAAATTTCCCATTTTTCAGGATGAAAGGCACGTTGCCGTACTGGGTGTCGTTGCCGATGTCGGTGATGCCGATACGGTCGCCGTTATCCCAGGTGGTTCCGCTGGCGCGGGTGGCGAGGGCGATGTCGGCGGTAAACTGGGCGGCCACTGGGTCACCGTTCAGGTTCTCGTTGTCGTTGTTGCAGGCTGCCAGTGCGAGGACGAGCGTCGCAAGTGCAAAAAATCTTGTCTTCATTATATCTGTCATTATATTAGTTACAAATCGGCATTTACATCATCACCTTTCACTTCTTCCCAGCCGTTGATTTCGGCTCCGTCCACTTCCATGCCTTCGGGAGTCTCAACCAGCGTTCCGCCGAGGGTCAGCGATGCGCCCTTTCCGGTGTTGAACTCCTTGAGGGCTTCCGTGAGGTCGCTTTTCAGCGTGGTGGGGGTCGGGTTGCCGTCAGCATAGCGGATTTCACCCGTCAGCAGTTGTTCCGTGCCTGTCACACCCAGTAGCCGCACCGTGGCTTTCCACTTGCCAGCATCGTCACCTTCGGTAATCTTGGTGAAGGGCAGCACGACGTTCGAAGCGGCTCCGTAGGTATCAGTAGCGAAATTGAGTGTTCGGGCTGCACCCGTCAGATGGGCAACAATCTCCGTGATGCGTCCGGCGGCATCACCAGTAGGTTCGACGACAAGCGTCAGTTCGCGTACCTGCTGCTTCATTGCGGCGGTCAGCGGATAGTCCTTGTCTTTCTCGATGGTCACCTGTTCCGTATAGGTGAAGAACCATCCCGGGGCATTGTTCACAAAGGTATCCGTGCCTGCCCGGGTTCCCGTGGCTGCGGCAATGGTGGCTGTGGTGCCGTTCACCGTGATTCCTTCAGCCGGGTTCCACACCGCAAGGGTGTAGCTGCCCGGAGCAAACAGATGGTCGGGGGTATGGGTGGCGGAAGTCTCCGTACCCGTATAGTCACCCATGGTGACCGTCCATGTGGCAGGTATGTCGATACCTTCACCGCGGGCCGACCAGTCGGCTGTCACCGCAATCTTCCCGTAGTCGGGATGCGGCGTGTCATAAAGCGTGTCCTTCACGCAGGAAGAGAGCAGCACGGCGGCTGCCATTCCCATCATATTTATATATTGTCTTGCTTTCATATTCTATTCCTCCGTATTAGAATAACTTCCATACCAATGTCACACCGGCATTGATGGGACCACACCAATCTTTTGTCTCGTTGCCGCGGCGTACACGTACACCGTCGATGACTTCATATTTTTCGAAATCGGCATTCAGGTAGCCCAAACCGAGGTTGAAATCAAGAGCCAGTGCCTTGTTCAGCCGCAGCTGATAGCCGGCGGTGATGCCGCCACCCATCAGGTCGCCCTGCTTGCCTGTTTCGGAGAGCTTGTAGTTGAACTGTCCGGCCTTGAACATCGCGCCCAGATACCAGGCTTTCTTCTCACCCATATAGTAACGCACTTCCGGAGCCACTTCCCAGAGTGCATAGCGGTGGTCCTTGTCGCTCCACGTCCATGAAGTCCACGAGCCGTTTACGGCAATGCCCCACGATGGGCAGATGCGCCATTCCACGCCAAGATCTGGTGTCAGGGTAGCCCAGCGCAGCAGGTTGGCACGCAGGGAGAGATGATAATCAGTTGTGATTTTGGTTTCCGACGGCGTGTCGGCAAGTGTATTTTGTTGAGCGGCTTTCTCGGCTTCTGCCTTTTCAGCGGCAAGTCGGGCTTCTTCCGCCTTGCGCTGCTCTTCGGCAAGCCGTTCCTGTTCGGCACGCTTCTCGGCTTCCAGTCGTTCGGTTTCCGCCTTGCGTCGTGCTTCCGCATCCGTCGCGGCAGTTCCCTTTACCGGTACCGTCAGGCGCACGGTGACAAAATCACCCTCAGTCGCATGGTTGCGGGTAATGAAATTCTCCTCTTTTATTTCCGCACGGATAATCAGTTCGGATTTCACACGGTTGGCACGGATCTTCGCCGTGGCAAGGTTCTCGGCTTCACTGCCCAGTGAATTACAGTATCCGTCAACCAGTAGCGGCAGCTTGCCGTCAAGAATTGTGGTTTTGTTGTTTTCGATACATTCCAACAGGCGGGCAAGTTCCGTGTCATTGCCATTCCAAGGCACGTAGAACATGTCCTTCTGCGGAACGAAGCGGAAGGTGTAAACTGTGTCTGTTTTCTGCTGCGCAAAAGCCGGAAAAGCTGCCGGTGCCAGCCACGAAAACAAAATGAAGAATAGGATTCTTTTGCTCATTTTTTATATGCTTTTTAAATTTCCAATCCAGACTTAACATACAAAATAAGCGAAAAGATTTAAATTCAGCCCGATTCTTGCCTATAAAAAATGTCTCAATTGTCAGAATCGCACATCTTTGTGATTTAGAACATTTTGGTTTTGTCGTTCAGACTATTTTTTTGTCGTTTGGTCTATTTTCCCCATCCACACACCGTATTATTCCGCCTCTGTTTTCCTCCATTTGACAGGGGTACAGCCTGCATTTTCCTTGAACAGCCTTATAAAATGGCTTGGTGACAAAAAACCGGATTTCTCGGAGATGTCGGCAACCGTCAACCTCGGATATCGCGCAAGCAGACGTTTCGCATATTCTATACGAAGTCCGGTAATCCAATCGCGGAACGACATGTCATACGTAGTTTTGATGTACCCGGACAGGTAGGTGCGGTTGGTATGAAGCACATCTGAAAGCTCCTTTATGGTAAGGCCGGGCCGGATATAACCGTCCGCATCGATCCAACCTTTGATTTTTTTCGCCATTTCGGCATGGAAAAAAGGAGTATCCTGCCTCTGTGCCTGTTCCCGGTTTGTGGTGTCACACAGGTCTTCCTCTTCAGAAGTCATGCCATCTTCCATCGCGTTTTCCACCTGTTCGTAAAACAGCAGATAGTTCAGATAGCAAAGGAAGAGATAAATGTAAAACGGTACCGATGACAGAATCCAGATATAGACGTATTCATCAGGCAGGAATGTCAGCAGTCCGCATCCCACCCCGAATGTGACAGCCCAGTAGGTGAAAATGGAAAGCCATTTGATATAGGCACCGATGTCGTCCGCACGGGTGTCATCGAAAATGCGGATGACCCTGTGATAGGCCCGGAGAAGCCTACGGGTCAAGAACAGCCCATAGATAACCAACCATGCGGCCAAGGCAAACATCACCGTTGTCTGTAAACCACCTTTTGGTAACAACAGCAGAACGATGCCGGAAAGGATGGAAAACAGTATCCATAGACAGATATGCGTCCGTAACCGACGTTTGGTGATATAAAAGCGGTCAAGCAGAGTGGTGAGGCCCGAACTGAACAACCAGTAGCACAAAAAATAGGTGGACAGGTTCATCAGGATGGCGGCATCGGTATTCTTGAACCTGATCCCAAAAAAGAAATGTACCGAATAGTTGGCGGCAAGTAACAGTATGGCTACCCCCATAATTCGCCGGGAACGCAGATAATTATTGAAAATGGCTTTTTCCGAGGTTGGAGCCAACAAAAAATAAAAGCCGAAGAACAACATCAACGGTAGCGCAATACAAAGTGAATAACTGTATATAGATGGTTCCATTTTATTATGCCTAACTATTTTGAATGCAAAATTAGCGAAAATACTGAATATATGGCGGATTTGCCATGACGATTTACTTTCAACACCCTATTTTGATATAATCGAGGGCTTGTTGTATGGTATCCTTGCCATTATGTCATATTGATGGAAAAAGCAGGAAAAGGAATGGTATGTTCCCAATCCTGCCATATATATCCGCACACTCGTTCACATTTTTATACCTTTCGGTTTGCACTCGTCACGGACGTTGAATCCCGGCCGCCCGATGATGATGTGGTCGGCAATAAAATTGCCAGACGGACTGCGTTCATTCACCGAGCTGCGTATCTGCGGCACATCTTCGGTGTGTTGTGGAGATACGTTTCGTACACCTTCCGCATCCGGTTTGACCTCCTGTCCGTCATTCTCCTTTTCGGCGACTTCGGGCGTAGGCGGCTCAAGCTCCAACTGTATCTTTCGGTCGAGTGCTGCAAGTTCGGACTTCAACTGTTTCAGTTCGTCCTCCTTCTTCCATACCTTCCCGGCTATCTCCTACAACTGTGGGACCTCCTTTTCCTGCACCTCGTTCTTCGCCTTGTACTGGTCAATGATGGACGGAATCCTCTCCAATGCGTTCAGGAAATTGCGTGCGGCGGCTACCGGGTCAGCCATCGCCAGCATGCAGCCTATGTCATACAAGGATACTGATACTACGGGAGAACCTGTCGAGCATGTGACAGAACCGGACAAGCAAATTGCGCATTCGGCTCTCGGTGACTACGGACCATTCAGTGTGAAATATGCCACGAAGGACTTTCTCAGCTACGGGAACAAAAAGTTCCGCATATAGATTCTGATTTTGCTTGTTACAGATGGAAGCAACGGCAATATGCCAGAGGAGGCCGGGCTATACAAAAAATAAGGGGCTGTACACATGCGTCAGCTCCTTGTTTTTAAGGGGTAAGCGACTGCTCAACTACATCTTGTGCATTCAATTTTTCAGTGGGATGCACTCCATTGTAAGTGCATCTCAATTTCCATATACCAACTTATCTCAGGGTTGTCATTGAGTGTCAGTCTCGCTTTTTCCCGTTTTTTCCTGCATTTTCCCGGAACTGTCCTGATTATTTTCTCCATACATCCGGTAGCAGTTCCTTCAGGTCTCTGTCTGATTTGGGAGCCAGATAATAGGGGAGTTTACTGATCACATCATTCAGCCACTCTCTGGGGTTGACACCACGTTCCTTACATGAGCCAAGCAAGGAACAGATTATAGCCGTATTCTCAGCCGCTTCGTGGTTTCCGCAGAACAGCATGTTCTTTCTTGATATGACCAGTGGCCTCAGGGCATTCTCACAGCGATTGTTGTCAATGAAAATTCTTCCGTCATGGAGATACGGTTTCATTCTTGGCAGCAGGGAGTAGGCATAGGCTATGGCTTTTCCCATAAGACTTCGTTTTAGAACTTTAGGGTATGTGTTTTTAAGCCAGAGTTCAAAGCTGTCAAGCATCGGCTTGGATAGACGTTGGCGTAATTCAGCACGTCCTTCATACGGGAGTTCCTGTTTATCCGCCATGTATTCCACATTATACATATCCTGGATAAATTTGAGTCCCTGCATGGCATATTCCAGATTTTCTTCCTTGCACAGCTCTATATGTCTGCGGATATGCGCGAGACACCCACACAGACATACGTCCTCCCCATCCTCAAAGGCGTCATAAATGGGATGGCCGTCACTTTGGAGATATCCTTTGAAGTTTTTCAAAAGCCTGACCGCAACTTTTTGTGAACGCGATCCGTTGTCGTAATGGAAGAAGAGCAGACGCGGCACAGCCGCTCGGACTATCCAGATGTATTCTTTTACGGCTTTATGCCTGTCGTGGTTTATAACCGGAAGCGTGGTCTCGTCAACCTGGAAGTAATCTGCGGCCAGTACTTTCTTCCTGAGTTCCAGATAAAGTGGCCTGAGAAGCTCGCAGACCGGTCTGAACCAGCCGTCCAATGTGTTTTTGGACAGTTTCACACCCAGATGTTCCAGCTGTTTCACTTGTCGGTAGAACGGGACATGATATTCGTATTTCTGTAAAAGGACCTCAGCGAGCATGGAAGCCCCTGGCATACCTTTATATATGGGCATCAGTGGCATGGGAGCGGTTATTACAGCCTTTTCTCCGTTATCAACGGCCTCCATTTCATTTTTCAGGGCGTATGTGGGACGTACCGTGTCTTTCACATAGAGGTAGCCGGGTTTCATCTCAAGGGTCCTGGTATGTTCCTCGCCTATCTTGACGTATCTGCTTAAATCGACATTCTCCGGTTCGATGACGACTGTTACAACCGGAAGGTTATCCATGACGACCCGGTTACGGCGCGGTGTTTTATTGGCGGCCCGGGACTTGGGGACGGTAATCTGTTCAGCCGCCCTGCTCCGGGCATCTTCGATTTCCGCCTCTATCTGTTCCAGGTCGCCATAGTCAAAAGGGAGCTTCGGGTCTCCGTTATCGACAGGCTTGCATTTCTCACTCATCTTTCCGAACACCTTCCTCTTCAGCCATGCCAGGGAGGCGTTCAACTCAACTATCGTACCCCGGAGTTCTTCTATGGTCCTTGCCTGGGCTGAGATGATCTCACTCTGTTTACGGTTGATATCCAGCAGCTGCTCCATTGAGGGTTCCACAGCTTGTCCGGTTGCATCTTCTTTTGCCATTCAATATCTTTTTTTTGATGATATAAAGATAGTCAAAAACAACAAGAAAAACAAGCCTTCAAGCTGTTTGTTTACAACTGTTTTACCAATGCTTTTTCAAATTGGAAAGCCGTCTTTGCCTGCCTTTGCTGACATCTTCATTGATGCCTTCCACCATAACGACCAGGTCACTCCAGGTCATGGGGTAAGAACGGGTGGCAGGATTATAGGCGGGTATCTTGAAGGTGCCTTCTTCAAGCAGTTTCTCATAAAGGACCAGACCGCCCGGTTCGGCATGGAGCAATTTTATCTTGGTCCGGAAACGGTTGTAGAAAATGAATACCTCCCCACTTCTGATGTCGCCTCCCATCCTCTCATGCACAAGGCCGCAAAGAGTGAACATACCTTTCCTCATGTCCGTATAACCGGGGCACAGGAAATATCTCATGCTGTCATTTAGGCAGAACATTGGCATTATATATTTTAGAGATCAGATTCAGGGCAGCTTCACAGCCGGAAGACCCTTTAAACTTCAACTTCAATCCGTTGGGTAATTCCAAGGATATTTCAGAGCTGTCCTTTCCTTTCAAGGGAAAGGGGACGCTAGGCTGGGGAGATGGCAGGGGAGCCTCGTGAGATATACCGGGGGATGGCGTGTCGCCATTGATTACTATGGGGACAAAGCTGTCTTTAACCCCTAAGCGGGAGGCTTCTGCCAATAACTCCCGCTCCGTTATACCGTATTTTTGTTTCCAAAGATAGAATCTACTACGGCTATAACCTTCATTCTCACAAAAATCAGCAATGGACAAACCACTCTGCTGCTGACGGAAAAGAACGGAGATAAATTTTTCTCTGCTCATCATGTGTTTACGTCGCTGCATCATAGGATATTATTTTTTTTGCAGCAAAAGTAAGGAGGGAAAATGAACTGTAGAAGATGTACTTACTCAGGCGCTTACTTTAAGGGGATATTCGACTTTTAGCCCCCAAGAAGATCAATATTGTTATGTACAACCGTCCAACCTGCGGGTAAAGTGCGCAACTC